>JAFSFI010000011.1 GCA_017435255.1 Bacilli bacterium
CTAATAGATTTATCTGTAACACCTAATTTCTCAGCTAATTCTGATTGAGTTAATTTCTTATTCTTTCTACATTCTAATATAAACTTACCAATTTTTTCTTGATTCATAAAAATCTCTCCCTTTCATGAACTAATTATGTCATTAAATATAAAATAATAACAGGAAAGATTCCTAGAGTTGCATACTCTAGTTTTACTGTACATAATTCCCTTACAAATTACTATTTATCTGTCAGTTCTATTATACTACAAAAAATGCTATTTTTATTATTCTACTTAAATTTTCCCTTATTTTACCTATTTAAAATAAGTGGATCTAAAATGGATCTAAAGTCATTTTTAAGATATTTTTATACAAAAGAAAAACTCGCGTTTTCCCTTATATTTCTTGGGTTTGCGAGTTATTTTCCACAGCACATTTTATACTTCTTGCCACTGCCACATGGACAAGGATCATTTCTACCTATTTTTGTAACTTTTTTAGGTTTTGTCTTTACAGCATCTTTTACATCGTTTGTTATTTTATCTTTTGATACTTCTTTTCTTTCAATATTTTGTTTGATTTCAGATCTTACTAAGAAAATCGTAACATCCTTATCAATGTTTTGTAACATAGCATCAAACATTTCATATCCTTCAACAGTATATGCTCTTAAAGGGTCATCGTGGCCATAACTTCTTAAATGAATTCCTTCTCTTAAATGTGACATTGTATTAATATGCTCTGTCCAATATTTATCAATAATATTTAATACAATTACTTTTTCAAATTCATCAGAAATTTCTTTTGGAACATTTTTTATTTTTTCTTCATATTCTGCAACAATAGAACCATATATGCTATCAATTATTTCATCTTCTTTTTTATCTTTTATAGATTTAACTGTTATATCTTTCTTTAATAGGTTTTCATTAACAAACTCTACTATCTCTTTTAAATCATTGTCTGTTAAATAACCTTCTGGATAAACATGTGATTTAACTAAATCTGTAACATGATTTTTTACAGCTTCTAAAACTGTATCATGAATAGATTCATTGTCTAATATCTCGTTTCTTTTTGCGTATATAATTTCTCTTTGATTATTCATAACATCATCGTATTGTAATAATTGTTTACGAATGTCAAAGTTATTACCTTCAACTCTAGATTGCGCTGTAGCTATCGCCTTTGAGAAAGTTTTACTTTTGATAGATTGATCATCCGTAAATCCTAATGTTTGCATCATCATTTTAATTCTATCTGTACCGAACCTAACCATCAATTCATCTTCCATAGAAACATAAAATTGAGTAAACCCAGGATCTCCTTGACGACCAGCACGACCTCTTAACTGATTATCTATACGACGTGACTCATGTCTTTCAGTACCTAGAACACATAATCCACCTAGTTCTTTGATTTCATCAGTTAGTTTTATGTCAGTTCCACGCCCTGCCATGTTTGTTGCTATTGTTACGGCTTTTCTTTCTCCTGCCTTAGCAATAATCTCCGCTTCTCTAGCATGGTTTTTAGCATTCAACACTTCGTGTGGGATTTTTTTCTTTCTCAATAATTCACTAATTAATTCATTTGTTTCAATTGCAATAGTACCAACAAGCACTGGTTGTCCTTTTTTATATCTTGCTTCTATTTCGTTAATTAATGCTTTATACTTACCTATTTGAGTAGCATAAACTAAATCTGGTTGATCGTCTCTTATTACTTCTTTATTAGTAGGAATACAAATTACAAACATATTGTAAATGTTTCTAAATTCCTCTTCTTCTGTTTTGGCAGTACCTGTCATACCAGATAATTTTTTATACATTCTAAACAAGTTTTGGAAAGTAATTGTCGCAAGTGTTTTTGTTTCTTGTTGAATCTTTACCCCTTCTTTAGCCTCAATCGCTTGATGAAGACCGTCGCTAAATGCACGTCCCTTCATAAGACGTCCAGTAAATTGGTCAACAATTACTACTTCACCATCTTGCACCACATAATCAACATCATTTCTCATAGAATAATTTGCTTTTAATGCTTGATTAATATGATGAATTAAACTTGTTTGACTAGCATCATATAAGTTATCTAGCCCAAAACGTTGTTCTCCTTTTTTTACACCTTCTTCAGTTAAACTAACCGCTTTAGTTTTTTCATCATATATATAATCTTCTTCTTTTTTTAATGACTTAACAAAGCTATCAGCGTCATTATAAAGCCTTGCACTTTTCATTTCTCCACCAGAAATAATTAATGGCGTTCTAGCTTCATCTATTAATACTGAATCGACTTCGTCTATTATAGCGAAATTTAGTGCTCTTTGAACTCTATTTTCGCTTCTAACAACCATGTTATCGCGAAGATAATCAAATCCTAATTCATTGTTTGTAGTATATAAAATATCACATTCATATTGTTCCCTTTTCTCTTTTGGAGATAAACTTCTAAGGTTAGTTCCTACAGTTAGCCCTAAAAATCTATGGATATTTCCCATCCAATTAGCATCACGATCTGCTAAATACTCGTTAACTGTAACTATATGAACACCATTACCAGATAATGCATTTAAATACGCCGGCATAACACTGGTTAATGTTTTCCCTTCACCCGTTTTCATTTCTGCAATATTACCAAAGTGAATAGCAATACCTCCAAGTAATTGAACATAGTAGGGTTTTTCACCAATCACACGAAAACATGCTTCCCTTGCTGTTGCAAAGGCTTCTACTAATATATCATCAAGAGTTTCACCCTTTTCTAATCTATTTCTAAATTCATCTGTCTTCGCCTGTAATTCATAATCTGTTAATTTAGAATATGACTCATTTAATTCTTCAATCTTATCAGCAAGACTTCCAAATTTTTTTAACTCTTTATATTCATGATCGAATAAACTTCTAAGTATGTTCATTAATACCATCTCCTCATATAGAATATTTTATCAAAAATTGAAGAATATTACAAAGAAATTCCCGCTTTTTCACAAAAAAAAGAACAATAAAATGTATTGCTCCTTTTAAATATACTTATTCTGTTTCTATTATTCCGTATTGACCATCATTTCTTTTATAAACTAATGAAGGCTTCATTGTATCAGCATCTTTAAACAAATAAAATTGATGTCCCAAAAGTTCCATCTGAATTATTGCTTCTTCTTCACTCATTGGTTTAACTTCGATCTTTTTTCTTTTTACTATTGATTCATCGTCATCTATTTCTTTATAGTCTTCTATATAATCAAACACTATTTCTTTTGAATCTCTTACCTTTTTAGATTGTAATTTTGTTTTATTTTTTCTTATTTGACGTTCTATTTTATCAACAACAGTATCTACTGCAGCATAGAAATCATCTTGAACTTCTTCAGCTCTTAAAATAAAATTTTTAAGTGGAATTGTCACCTCAACTTTTTGCTTATAATTTTGCACTTTTACAACAAGATTAGCATTTACATTTTCGGAATTATCAAGATACTTATCTAACCTCTCTAATTTTTCATTTGCATATTCCTGCATGGCATCAGTAATCTTGATTTTGTCTCCTCTTAGAGTTATATTCATAACATCTCCTCCTTATAATTATATTTTAACACACTCAAAATTAATAATCTATATTTTTTATAATTAAACAAAAAAAGTAGCTATCGCTACTTATTTTATTTCAGAAGTTTCTTTAATAACTTTTACATCAAGGGCTTGATATCCCTTTGTTGTTTCTAATAGGTTAAACTCAACGAATTGACCTTCTGTTAAAGTTTTATAACCTTCTTGGTTAATAGCTGAATAATGAACAAAGATATCTTCATTTTCAGTATAGTCAATAAATCCATATCCTTTTTCATTATTGAACCATTTAACACGTCCTCTCACTACATACACCTCGCCTTCATCTTTATTCTTTTTACTGCCTATGTACTTCATAAGTGGGTTCCCTCTTTCTTTTTGTGCGCAATAATATACTATCAAATTCTGTTTGACATTTTTTATTTTTTTGATTAAGTGTATTTTTTTAGATGTTTAAAGAAAAGAAATTATCTTTTGAGTTAACTTTTGGTAATAAAAAGCAATTTTTAAAACACTTTCTTAAAATTAAGAATTTTAACATTATAAATGTGTTAAGATTGAAAAAAGAAGTAATAGAGGTAGTAAAATGATTAAAAAGTTTATTATAAAAAAAGCAATGAAAACAATAAAAAATTATTATCCAGAATATAACAAAGAGCAATTGGAAAGAATACAATACGGACTTGAAGCAGTGTACCTCACCATTACAAAAATATTAGTCATAATAGTTGCCTCCTTAGTTCTAAAAACATTTAAGGAAACAATAATATTCCTATTATTATTCAACGTATTAAGAACTACAGGATTCGGACTACACGCAACTAAATCATGGGCCTGTTGGATAACTTCAATACCTGCTTTTGTTTGCATTCCACTCATATGTAAATATGTAGAAATTCCTAACTTGATTTTAATTACCACCGCTGTAATATCGTTAACAGCTTTTATATTTTTTGCACCAGCGGACACAGAAAAAAGACCTTTAATAAGGAAAAAAAGGCGTTTAATTTATAAGGTGCTAACAATATTATTTGGAATAACATATTTATTATTAACAATTTTCGTAGACAACTTATTTTTAAAAAAAGCAATACCATTTGCAATGTTAATAGAAGCAATTGTAATTTGTCCTGCAACCTATAAATTATTTAAATTACCATATAACAACTATAAAAGATACAAACCATAAGAGTTTAAATATTTTATATAGATTTATTTAAACAAGAAAAGGAGGTAAATATGAAAAAGTTTATTGCTATGGCTTTAGCAGCTGTTGGTGCTATTGCTGCTAGTGCTGCTTCAGCAGCTTGTATAGTAATCGTTCTTGATGAACCAACAATGCCTGAATCAATGCTATAAAAAAACGGAAATTAATTTCCGTTTTTATTTTTTAAAATTACTTTTAATATTTGAACAAAATATTCATCAACTATCTTTGTTTCATTTATAAACATTGGATTTTCATCTACAATAGTTTTTACTAAAGATAAACCATATCCTCTACCTTTGCCTTTAGTTGAATGTCCAGAATCATATAAGCTCTTTATATCTATTTCTTTTTCCTGATATGAATTATATATCTCAAAAACAACATCATCTGTATTCATAAATATCGATATAGAAACCTCTTTAGCATCAGATAATATAGCTGCTTCTTTGGCGTTGTCAAGAAAGACACCAATTACCTTTGATAACTGATTATTTTCTTTCATTGTTAACTTTTTTAGGTTAGATTTACCAATCTCTTTACTAATATCCAAAAACACATTAATTCCAGCATCCTTCATAACACTAATCTTATTATGTAATATTCCTTTAAGTCCACCAAAAGGTATATATCTAAGATGCCTAATCCATGCGCTTTTGATATTATCTTTGCTAATGATAATCTCGTCTAAATATTCTAGCAATTTCTTGTTGCTCTTATGAACCATACTTTTTATGATAATTAACTCATTCTTGTTTTCATGTTGACTAATACTATATTCCTCAACCAATTTTTCACTTTGTTTTGAATATTCAACATAGACCTCATACTCTTCGCTTATTCTAGCTTTATCATATCTTTGCTTAAGTATAACAACACCAATATAGGTTATTGAAATTATCAGCATTACATTCAAAACTAAGGTTTCGTCTAATCTAAATTTGCTAAAATATATTTTGTAAAATAAGGAACAAAGTGCAATCAACAGAATCGCACAAGTAAATATTAAAGTGAATTTGTTATTTTCCTTTGTTCTAACAACAACTTTATTTAGTGGTTTTAATAGTAGGTGCAATAACAAAACAGCCAATATAGCAATTGATGCGTTAACAAAAATATTACCCTTAAAAACTTCCATATTGTTAATAAAACTAATTTTATTAGCTATTGCTATTCCAACCATAAACAATAGTTCCCCTACTGTCAGCAATAAATATGATATTAGCGCTGCAACCGCCGATTGAGATGTATTTTTATTAAACATAATTTTATATGCAAATAAAACAATAAGATAAACTATTGTCATTTTGGCACCATTGTCCATATAGATATAACTAAGAACAGAAAAAACCATAACTAAAAAAGAAATCGAAAAACTTCTGAAAGTCTTCTTAAATCTAACTTGCAACAATTTACTACCAGCATAAATAAAGAAAGGCCCAATAAAAAGGCCAGAAACAACTGCATTTATTATGTTTCCCATATCTACAACCTCACCTACTATTCATCATTCTTTCTTGTAATTCCTTTTTATAATTTCTAGATAACAAATTAGTATTTTTACCATTTGAAAAATAAATTATTAACTCTGATAAATTAACCTTCTCAATATTATATAGATTAACAATACAGCTTTTGTGAGTTTTCATAAATCTGTTATCATCAAGTTCACTTAAAATACTGCTAATTGTTTTCTTTACCGGTAACGATTCGGTTTTAGTATACAAATTAATACATCCAAGCTCCGTATCAGTTTCAAAATAATATATATCATCATAAGGAATTCTGTATAATTCACCATCTGTCTTAAAAACAAAAGCCTTGTGCCTAGTTAAATTAGTATACGCAGCAACCAGTGCCATTAAAAGGTTTTCCTCACAGTTATCATACTTAGAAATAAAATTCAATACCAAACTTCTATTTATAAATGTATTTTCCAGCAATTCTTTGTGCGCTGTCACTACTAACAATTGGCTTTCAAAATCACCAGTTAATCTAATTTCTCGAGCTAAATCAAGGCCAGACTTTCCCGGCACTTCAATATCTAAAATATAAATATTGTTGCCCGTATTATTTTTAACAAATGACTTTAATGAAGCACTATAATTGCCATACTGATAAATTCTATATGCTGTATCATTATTTCCCATAAATTTATTTATTATTTTAACATATTTATTCCTAATTGTTTCCTTGTCTTCATAAATTACAAAATTCACCATATTATCAGCACCTTCTTACTATCTTATCTTCTTAATTTTACCATAATTTTCCAAAAATTTACAATTAAAAAAAACAATCTATTAAGATTGTTTCTTTGTTTTATTATTTAATATTTTGTCTTCAACACATTTAATTTTATCACTAATTGATTGAGACAAAATACCTGTATGCAAAATAAACCAAATGGTTAAAATTAGCAAAATAAAATATATTACTATTGCTGCTCTAGCATCACCAACCGTAAAAAATATAGCTGCTAAAGAAAACAAAATATTAATTACATAAATAATTAAAACCGTTTTTCTCTGAGAAAAATTCATTTTCAACAACTGATGATGCATATGATCTTTATCTGCCTCAAATATTGGTTTTTTCTTTAACATTCTCCTAAATATAGCGAATAAAGTATCTAAAATTGGTATTGCCAATACCGCTAAAGGGACCATGAATGATAAGAACATAGCTCCTTTAAATCCCAACAAAGAAACTATTGCAATTATAAATCCCATAAACATGGAACCTGTATCACCGGCAAAAATTTTAGCTGGATTAAAATTGTGTAATAAAAATCCCAATACGGAACCAAGTGTTATAAATATCAAAGTTATTTCTAGCGTTCCTTGTCTACCTTGTATAAACGCTATTACTCCCATAGTAATTAGAAATATAGATGTAATTCCCCCACTAAGACCATCTAGTCCATCAATCAAATTAATAATATTAATACACCCCAAAATGAAAAGCAGTGTTATAGGATAAGCAAATGTTCCAAAATGTATGATTTGTCCAAAAACAGTTACTTCATCTAATAAAATATTCCCATAAAACATAATAGATAAGGCGGCGCAAAATTGGCCAAGCATCTTATATTTAGCGCTAATTGGGTTTATATCATCAATAATACCAGTAATTATTATTATAAAACTTCCTATTAAAATAGAATTCATTTGGATACTGTGAACACCAAATAACATATATCCAAATAAAAAGCCACCAAAAATTGCTAACCCACCTAACTTAGGTATTGGTTTTGTATGAACACGCCTATTATCCTTAGGGACGTCGATTGCGTTTATATGTTTTGCAATTCTTATTATTCCAGGAATTATTACCGCCGTAAACACAAATGTTATTAACATTATCAAAATTAATTCAATTAAATATTTATCAACCATTTCACAAACCTCACTTCAGATACTATTATAACAAAATACAAAAAAAATTAAAATAAAAACTATTAATTCAATAATCAATAGTTTATTTATCTAATAAGTTTAAATTTGCTAGCATTATACCACATCCTTCTGCAACACATGTCAAAGGACTTTCTGCTATATAAATAGGTACACCTAATTCTTTTTCGAACAGTTCTGGAAATCCTTTAACTAAGGCACCACCACCAGTTAAAACAATTCCTTTATCAACTATATCTGCTGCCAATTCTGGCGGAGTATCTTCTAACACTTTCTTTGCTTCTTTTATTATTTTTAGAGCGTGATTGTATAATGCCTCTTCTATTTCTTTTTCTGTAATAATGATAGTATGAGGCAATCCATTTTCAAGACTTCTTCCTTTTATTTCTTTTTTATTGTTTTTATCACCCTTATACACCGATCCCAAATTAAGTTTGATATACTCGGCTGTCCTCTCACCAATTAATAGCTTATATTTTTCTCTTATATAATCAGTTATAGCGTCATCAAAAGTATTTCCCGCTACTTTAATCGATGAGCTATTAACTATACCTCCTAATGATAATATTGCTATATCTGTGGTACCTCCTCCAATATCTATAACCATGTTTGCCCCTGGTTTAGAAATATCCATGCCCGCTCCCAAAGCAGCTACTTTAGGCTCCTCATCCATGAAAACTTTTTTAGCCCCCAATTTTTCAGCAGCTTCTTTTATAGCGTTCTTTTCTACCGGAGTAACATTAGATGGGCAACATATTAATATTCTAGGCTTGGCCCACAAACGCAACCCTTTCACTTTCTTTAGCATGTTAGTAAGCATTGCTTCCGTATATTCAAAATCAGCTATTACACCATCTTTTAAAGGTTTTATTGCTCTAACTTTACCAGGCGTTCTTCCTAACATATCATTAGCATCGCTTCCTACAGCCAGTACATTTTTTGTTTCACAGTCTATTGCTAAAACAGAAGGTTCATTCAAAACTATTCCTTGACCTTTTACATAAATTAAAACATTTGCTGTTCCTAAATCTATTCCAATATCTTTCATAATTTCCTCTTTAGATTCTTAAATATTTTTGTTTTGTTGATTCGCCACCTCTTATATGTCTGACTTCAATGTGCTCTTTAAATATCTTATCTACCTCACAATGAAGCTTAACATTTATCTCACGAAGCCTATCTTGCAAATCCTTATGTACAGTACTCTTACTAACTTTATATATATTAGCAATATCTCTTACTGTACTTTTGTGTTCTAACATATAACTAGCCTCTTCTAATACTCTATTAACAATGTATTTATCCATACTTACCTTCCTTTTAATTAAGTATATAAAGGTAAATAAACACTTATGAATAAAAAAAGGCAATTACAGCCTATATGTCTTTTATATTTTTATTATAATACTCTTCAGGATTCACTACTTGTCCTTCTTTAAAAAGTTCAAAATGCAAATGTTTTCCTAATTCTTTATTAATTTTTGATTGTCCACTTTTTCCTAAAATTTGTCCTTGTTCTACAGAGTCGCCTTCTTTTATTGTCACACTTTCAAGACTTTGATAAACACTTATTAGATTGTTATCGTGCTTAATTTCTATTGTGTTCCCTAACAATTCATTATTATTAACACTAATAACTGTTCCTTTTAATATTGATATGACATCAAACGAATCTGTTTTAACATAATCTACACCTGAATTTTGCATGTATGTATTCTCATAATATACTATAGAGTTCTGTTGACTTTGTTCATCCGAAGCATAATTATAAAAGTTTTTGCCTATTTTTACTTCTCTATCATTATAAGGTCTAATTATAACTATCTCATTTGTAGAAACAACAGGAGTATCGTTTGAGAGAATCACATTAGATACATAGGTAACATCTTCTTTCCTTTCTGGCATATCTTCAAAAGTTGTCATAGCACTAATTGCAAAAATCATGATTGCAGCCACATAAATACTAGGCATAACATATGGTTTTAATTTTAATTTCTTTTTCATTTTTTCACCTCAATATCAGTTTGAACATTTTGGTGAATTTTATACATACTTTAAATTATTTGAGACGACAAAAAGAAATCAAAAATAAATTGCGATATTAAATATATTAACGATAGTCCTAATAACAAGTAAAAAACTCTAGCTTGGTATACCTTATTTTTTTTAAAAATTCGGTTAATATTAACAGAATCCATTGACCACACTACTAAAATGGTAACAAAAATATATATAAAAAATTTAACGCTCATTATATTTTCCTCTCTCGTACTCCTCAATCATTTTTAATCTTTTAATATGTCGTTCTTGATTTGAAAATTCTGCTTTTAAAAAAACATCAACTATATCCTTAGCTTTATACGCAAACATATTACCACTCAATGCTAAAACATTAGCATCATTATCATGTCTAGTTAGCTTGGCTTCTTTGATATTATCTACTTTAGCACATCTAATTCCATTGACCTTGTTACAAGCTATCGAAATGCCAATACCTGTTCCACAAATAACAATTCCATAGTCTACTTCTTTTTTAGACACCTTATCACAAAGAGAAAACGCATATTTAGGATAATCTGTAGAAAATATAGAATCAGTTCCTAAATCAAAAACTTCATATCCTTTTTTATTTAAATAATTAATTAAAGTTGTCTTTAAACGATATCCTTTATGATCGCTAGCAATTGCAATTTTCATATATTAACACCTCTTTATTTTGTAATAATTATATCATGCCCAGCTTTAAAACTAAATAAAAAAAACATCAAGTGATGCTTTTTTATTAGTTTTGTTTATCAAAACCATATTTTTTATTAAATTTATCTACTCTACCAGTGTGAGAAGTTCTAACTTGTTTACCAGTATATACAGGATGACATTTTGAACAAACTTCAACATTTATTTCATCTTTAATAGACTTAACAGTAAATGTTTCTCCACATGCACATGTAACTTTTGTGTCTTTGTAATTTGGATGTATTCCAGCTTTCATACGATCTCTCCTTCCGCCATGACTAATGAAGTCATAGTAATAATTGCTAATATAGTATAACAACTTTTTTTAAATTATGCAACAAAAAATTACTTTAACACTTCTTGATCTATTATATCAATAATTTTTTTACTAATTGCAGCATATCCTTGCTTGTTTGGGTGAATGTCTAGTGGATTCGGCAAAAACTCACTATTATTACCAATAACATCAGATATTTTAACATAATGTATATCCAATTCGTTACAAAGGTTATTATATCTATTGTCGGCATACATAACCACATCATCAATTTGAGATTTGTATTTAGTTAAACCAGGAAACGGATTATAATAACCAATTACTAATATATCTCCTTTTGCATATTGCTTTACAAGAACTAATAAATTTTCAACATTTTCGATAATATTATCTACTTTATTTATAGTCATATCCCTATCCGAAAAAAGAGTAGCAAAATTAGACAAATTAATGCCTTCTAATAAATCATTAGCACCAACTGAAATAGTAACTAAATCTGATTCCCTAAGCACTCTTTTTAATCCAACAGCATCTTCTTTTTCTAAAACTCGATTATAATTTATATCATCAATTATGTTAGAAACTAAATAACCACTTACTGCATAATTATCATAATTATTTAGTTTCCCTTTACTATTTAAGTAATCCTTAATATAATCCGTATATCCGTAATCGTCAACACCATAAGGGTTTCTACCAGATGCTAAAGAATCACCTAATGCAACATAATTAAATTTTTCTTCATAAGTACCTGTATATATAGAAAAAACACCAATACTAACAAATAATATTAACAGTACTAAAACAATCATCTTTTTGTGTTTCATTTTACCTCCAAAAAAAGAAATATTTTATTAATTATATTTCTTTTACTTCTATTTTAGCACCAACATCATTTAATTTTTCTACAATGTTTTCATATCCTCTTAATATATGCTCTATATTATGAATTGTTGTTTTGCCGTTTGCCAAAAGTCCCGCAGCAACCATACTGGCGCCTGCCCTTAAATCGGTAGCCTCCACTTTTGTACCGGCCAATGGTGTTGGTCCTTTTATTATTGCTTTAGTTCCATTAACCTCTATATTAGAGCCCATACGGTTTAAATAAGGAACATGCATAAATCTATTTTCCCAAATTGTTTCTTCTATTATGGATTTTCCATTGCATTGAGTAGACAGCACCATAAACGGTTGCTGTAAGTCAGTAGGAAAACCAGGGAAGACAAGCGTCTTAATATTTACGGCTTTATATTTATTCGGTTTATTAACAATTAGGTAATCCGCACCAATCTCAAGTTCTACACCCATCTCTATTAATTTAGATGTCAATGCTTCAATATGTTCAGGAATAATATTATCTATTTTTAAATAATTACCAACTAAAGCTCCAATTATAGTATATGTTCCTGCTTCAATTCTATCCGGTATCACCTCATGAAAACATCCATTTAATTTTTCAACACCAGTTATTTTAATTGTGCTAGTACCTGCACCACTAATTTTAGCACCCATGCTATTTAAAAACGTCGCAACATTTACTATTTCTGGTTCTTTAGCAGCATTATCTATTGTTGTTTTTCCCTTTGCTTTAACTGCAGCTAACATAATATTTATAGTTGCACCAACGGATGCGAAATCCAAATAAATATTTGCCCCTTTTAATTCTTTAGCATCAACAATGTATTTGTCACCGTCAGCTTCGACGGTAGCTCCAAGCGCTTCAAAACCTTTTAAGTGAAAATTGATTGGTCTAGCCCCGATAGAACATCCACCCGGAAAATACATCTCTACGTGTTTATACTTTCCCAGCAAAGCACCCATAAAATAATACGATGCGCGCAATTTTTTTGATATTTTAGCAGGTATTTCCTTGTTTTTAATCGTACTAGGATCAATCACTATACTTTCGCTAGCTCTTTTTATATCCGCTCCTAAAAATTCTAATATCTCGCTCAACGCATCAGTATCAGTAATTTCCGGAACATTACAAATCGTGACCTTATCTTCGGCTAAAATTGCGGCAGGAATTAAGGCAACAGAACTGTTTTTTGCACCACTAATTCTTATTGTTCCTGAGAGTTTATTGCCTCCTTGTATTTCTAATACCTTCATAGTACCTCCACTTCAATATATTTTATTATATTTTGATAAATAATTACCTATTTAAAAACAGGTTTATCTTCGACGATATTGCTTTTTTCATGTTTTCTTGTCCGCTACCAATCACTTTTCTAGGATCATAAACTTTATCGTTTTCTTTTACAAACAACAGCACCGCATCATGCCAAGCAATCTGTAATTCAGTATTTATATTTATCTTGCTAATGCCACACTCAATAGCTTTTTTAATATCTGAATCAGGTATTCCTGTTCCACCATGAAGAACCAACGGTATATTAAGTTCTTGATTTATTAATGCCATTCTCTCAAAGTTTAAGTTTGGAAGCCCTTTATAAAGTCCGTGTACACTTCCTAAAGCAGGAGCAATAGAATCAATTCCAGTTTTGGCTAGGGCAATACATTCTTCTAATGTAGCATGATAAACATCTGAAGAAACGCCATCCTCTTCTCCACCAATATGACCTACTTCTGCTTCTACACTCACATTGTTTTGATGCGCGTAATCCACTACTTCTTTAGTTATTTTAATGTTATCTTCAAGAGGATATTTTGATGCATCAATCATAACCGAAGTAAACCCGCTATCTATTGCTTTTTTACACACCTCAAAGCTTGATCCATGATCTAGGTGTATACAAACATCTACCGTAATATTCAATTCTTTTATTAGTGCATCAACTAAAGATGTAACTACGAAAAATCCACCCATATACTTAGCCGCTCCCTCACTAACACCTAATATAACTGGCACTTTATTTTTTTCACATTCCTCTAAAATATATCTTGTCCATTCTAAATTATTAATGTTAAATTGAGGAATTGCGTATTTCTCGTTTTTTGCTTTTTGAAGCATGTTAATACTATTAACTAACATTTTTTCACCATTCTTTCTCTATATTAATTATAGTAGTATTTAAATTTATAAGTCAATAGAATTAGCCATTATAAAAGAAAAGATAGAAAAAAGACATCACAAAAAGTACAATAATGCCTATTATAGTTGACACTTTACCAAATTTTTCAGTAAGCTTACTTCCGATAGAAAGTCCCATAAAGGTAAATATAGAACTTATTACGGAAAAAATTGTTACAGCGATTATCTTTTTATTACAAATAGCATTTAACCCTATTCCTACAGAAAAACTATCAATACTAACTGTAAACGCAAAAAATATAATAGCTAATATTCCTTTTAAATCAATAATCTCTTCGTCTTTAAATATAGATAAAAACATTTGAGTAGAAATAACAAAAAATATAATTCCGACTACAATATTAGTTGTAACTGGTAAAATGCTAAGTAGCATTATACCTAACAAATTACCAAAAAGAGGCATAAAAAAATGAAACACCCCTACAAAAAAAGATAAAAGGATAGTCTTCCGTCTATTGAAATTTAGTGTTCCATATAAAATAGCCAAAGAAAAAGCATCCATACTTAAACCAATAGCTATTACAAATATACTAATTAATTGCATCATAAAATCATCCCTTTATCACTAAAATGATATTATGATTTATTTAAAAATATTTATCAATTATTTCTTTTATAAAAGATTTATATTCAATTTCTTCTAAATTGCTTTCATCAGTCTCCATTAAACACAAAGGTGGAAACAACACACACCACCAATTATTTCCCTCTCCTTTTCCTAGTGTAACTACAACCGATTCATAATAACCTTCTTTATATACTACTCCCTTATATTTTTTTTCCGGAAATAGATTATATCCGAAATCAACTTCATAATCAGTATCATATCCGTTTTCTTGCAAAGCTGTTTTGACACTTATATTTATTAATTCAATATTATCTTCTATAATTCTTCGAGCGTCGTTTATATTTTTTGCTTCAGATAATAAATTAGTAATGTCTTCTTCTAATTTATTTTTAACCATTTGTTTTATTAATTGATCACTTGAAGAATTGCTGTTAGCAACTACTCTAACTCTAATGGAATTATCAGGAATTATTAAATCGTCTGTCACATTACTAGCTAGCAATATTATAATAAACAAACTCAATATAACCATTGTTTTTTTCATATTATCATCTCAACTATATACTGAATTTATTAATAACAAATTAAACAAAAAAAAGAGAAACATTTAGTCTCTTTTTTCGACATTCAAATATTATAAATAAATATCATTCTATCGTTGTCTGACATATCTTTTTTTGATTCCACTTTAATGTTTTGAAAATATGTATTTGCTAACTCAATAATTTTGTCTTTTTGAGTCGCTCCAATTTCAAAAGCAATTAAAAATTTGTCATGCAAATTTTTCTTACATGTAGAAAGAATTTTTTCATAAAAATATAATCCGTCATTATTAGCAAACAGCGCTGAATTTGGTTCGTAGTTTTTAACAATTTCCTCTATTTCTTCGTCTCTACTTATATAAGGCGGATTACTAATTATAACATTATATTTTCCATTAACATTATCTAACATATCACTTTTTAAAAATGTTATATCTGCATCAAGTCGTTTAGCGTTTTCTTGTGCAACTAGTAAAGCCGATTCACTAATATCAATGCACGTAACATGAGCACTATTTAATTCCTTCTTTAAAGTTATTCCTATATTTCCACTACCACATCCCAAATCAATAATATCAATTTCTTGTTTAGGAAATAATGCTCTAATATAATTTAATGTGTTATATACTAGTTCTTCTGTTTCGAATCTAGGAATTAAAACATTTTCGTTAACAATAAATTCGCGTCCATAAAAATTAACATCCCCCAAAACATATTGAATAGGGTAATTGTCAATAACTTTCTTAAGCATTGTTTTATATCGATTTATATCTTCCTCTTGCACTTGTTCATCTAGGTGTAAAAACAATTCTAAATTGTCATAGCCCAAAACGTGGCTAAGCAACATTTTTACTTCGTGAGAATGAATATATTTTTTACCATATACTATCAAATCTTCAACAGTCATCGATTATTGCCTTCTAACTGCATTCGTTGATCTTCTGTAATAAGTGCTTCAATAATAGGACTAACGTCCCCTTCCATTACTCTATCAAGTTGCATCAATGTAAATCCAATCCTATGATCAGTAACACGATTTTGTGGATAGTTATATGTCCTTATTTTTTCTGATCTATCACCTGTGCCAATCTTACTTCTTCTTTCTTCGCCCTCTTTATCTGCTTTTTCTTGCATTTTCATATTATACAATCTTGTTTTTAAAGTATTCAAAGCCATTTCTTTGTTTTGAATCTGACTACGCCCTACTTGGCAATAAACTATAGTTCCAGTAGGAATATGTGTAACACGTACAGCAGAATCGGTGGTATTAACCCCTTGACCTCCACTACCAGATGATCTAGTAATGTCTATTCGCACCTCAGACATATCTAGTTGAAAATCAAATTCCTCAGCTTCTGGCATAACCAAAACTGTAGCGGTAGAAGTATGAATTCTACCCTGTGTTTCTGTTACAGGAACCCTCTGAACTCTATGCGCTCCACTTTCGTATTTCAACTTCGCATAAACATTTTGCCCTTTAATCATAAAACTAATTAGCGGAAACCCACCGTTTTCTGAATGCTCTTCTTCTAATATTTCTACTTTCCATCCTTGTTTTTCCGCATACTTTAAATACATTCTATATAAATCGCCAGCAAAAATATTTGCTTCATCTCCACCAGCAGCACCTCTTATTTCAACAATAACATTTTTCCCATCATTAGGATCTTTTGGAATTAATAATATTTCTAATTTCTTTTCCAATGATTGTTTTTTTGTTTCTAGTGTCTCTAACTCTTCTTTAGCAAAATCTACCATTTCAGGCTCTTTCATCATTTCTTTTGCTGCTTCTATATCTGAGATAATTTGTTTATATTCACCAAAACACGTCACTGTTTCTTCTAAACTTGAAGCTTCTTTAGAAATCTCCCTTGTTTTATTAACATTACTTAGTATACTAGGATCCAATAATTGTTTATTTAATTCTTCATATCTTTTGCTTATAATCTCTAATCGTTCTAACATATAATCATCCCTTCATTTACCGTATTATACCATGATATCCCCAAAAAAAGAAACTAAAATTATTGTTCTAATTCTAGTTCATCTTCATCCATTATAACTAAATCTTTTAAATCGTCATCAGAGTCATCAAAATCATCATCATTATTTTCTTCGTCAAAATTATTTTCATCTTCATCTAGACTATCATCTTGATTATCTAATTCTTCAACATCTTCTGAATCATCATCGTCTACAGCTACAACCACCTTATCCGAAGTGTGCTTAACTCTTAAATCCCAAGAGCCATCTTCCAAAAGAATAAATCTCTTATCAGTAGTAAGGGTCGTGTAATAGTCTCCTATTTTTGTTTCAAACACTTTGCTAGGTAATTCTAACAAATTTGTAATCGTTTTAAATAAATCCTTAGTGCTCATAGCACCATTTTCTTCCAACAATATATTTGTAATATCTTTATAAGATAATAATTCTAATTCATCTTTACTCATATTATTTATACTCATAAACATCCTCCTACGATTTATATTATATGCGCTAAACTCTAATTTGTTTATAACAAACCAATAAAACTTATATCACTATTCATTATGAAAATCAACTTATTTTTTTACATTTTGCTTGGGCATTCAATTCCTAATATATCCAAAAGCATTAAATTTATGTTTAAAACTAGTTTAGTCAATGCCAACCAAGATGATCTCGTCTCTTCATTTTGCTCATCTAAAACCCTATTTTCTGAATAAAATTTATTATATGAACTTGTTAATTTATAAATATAATCAGCTATCTCATTTAAAGATCTATTTTCATATGATTTAGTCAAACTCAAAGGTAAGTTTAAAACATTTAACATTATTTCCCTATCACATTCATTATCAACAATTTTAACTTCATCAAAATTTAAATTTAATGATTCTGCTTTATTTAATAGCGATTTCATTCTTATTGTCGAATATAAAAGATATGGTCCTGTTTTACCTTCTAAATCACTAAACTTTGCTATATCAAAAATATAATCTGTACCTCTAAACGGTATTAAGTCCGCATATTTGACAGCAGCCACTGATACTTTTTCAGCAATCTCTTTTCTTTCTTGACCAATAATATTTGGCAAGATTTTCTTTTCACATTCATTTTCGGCCAAAGTTAACAAATCTTCTAACTTCATAACTCCACCATCTCTAGTTTTAAAAGGTTTTCCATCGCTACCATTCATTGTACCAAAAGGAATAAACTCTAGCTTAACATTTTCGTCAACAATTTTTGCCTTCTTTGCCGCTCTAAACACTTGTTCAAAATGAAGTGATTGTCTAACATCTGTTAAATACCAAATCTCATCTGGACTGTGTAGTTTAACCCTTCCCCAAATACACGCAAGATCTGTAGTTTCATATGATGCTCCCCCATTTGATTTAATTAATAATAACGGTGGCATTTCACGGTCATCACTTTCCTCTTTGACATTAATAATTCTTGCACCTTGGCTTTCCTCAATTAAGTTTTTTGTTTCCAAATAATTTATCATTTCTGGAATAAACTTATCCTCATCACTTTCACCATTCCATATTTCAAAAGTGGTATTTAATTTATCATATATTCTTTTAATATCTGCTTTTGACACCTTCATAATATGGTTCCACAAAGCCATCAAACCTTTGTCTCTATTTTGAAACTTTGCAGTAATAACACGTGCCTCTTCCATGTATACAGGATCCTCTTTAGCTTTAGCGCTTGCAAATGGATATAATTCCATTAAATCATCATTTGTTACTGGCGATTCTTCAGGATACTCACCATCAAATGTCTCATCAAAGTATGGAAGAAGTGGGTTTCTATTCTTTATTTCTAACATCACTAATCCTATTGGCCTTCCCCAATCTCCCAAATGGGCATCAGCCAATGTCTCAACACCGAGCGTCCTTGCAAGCCTTTTCAAAGCTTCTCCAATATTCGCACTTCGCAAATGACCGACATGAAGAGCTTTAGCAACGTTTGCTCCACCATAATCTAAAATAATTTTTTTCTTAGCTTGTAAATCAATGTTGTTATAGACATCTTTTATCATTTGATTCATGCATTCGATTAAGTAATCATCACTAATACTTATGTTTATAAATCCAGATCCCGCAATATTTACATTTATGAAACGATTATCATTATTTAAAACTTCCACAATTCTTTCTGCTATTTGTCTTGGATTTGTAGAGTATTTTTTCGCCAATTTCATTGCGTCATTTAATTGATATTCACCTAGATCAGGTCTATTAGAGACAGACAAAAAAACATTATCTATTTCATATCCTATTTCATTTATTATTTTCGTTAAATCGCATTCAATTTTTTTAATAAAACTCATTTTACTCACCACCTAAAAACCATTCTATCATAAACTCAAAATTATTATTTTCAGACAAAGTATAATTAGCCATAAATCTATTTGATTCTAATTTCTTATGCGTTATTTGAGTTGGCATTTCTATTTTTTTCCCCATTTGTTTCATTTGAACAAAGCTATTTCCGTTATTAAAATCAATCACTAATAACATCTCAGTATTTTCTCTTGTAAGAAGTAGATTATTCATATCAACAAACACCTGAGTACCATTATCTTCATTAAACACCAATACTTTTTTATCTTCATAATAATAACCATTGCTATCAAAACATGTAACCAAATCATTGTTTTTTAGATAATATTTAAATTTTGCCTTTTTCATTTTATCACCGCCAAAATTACTAACACGAATTATAACACAAGTTAAAGAAATTTAATACATATTTTTGCTTTTTTATTTGCATACTAAAATTAGAACCGATGGTGATTAGATGAAATTTATTAAAAAAACTATTAAACTTTTTATGTTTTTAACTATTTTCGTTATTTCAATAGGATTAGGCTTGTACGGATATGGCCAAATATCAACTAAATTAGAAATTAAAAGTGCCAACAACATATCTTTGTATGATGCCGATGGAAACATGTATTTTCAAGGAAACGGAACCAATGAATGGGTGAATTTAAACGATATATCTCAAAACGTAATAAATGCCACCATATCAACCGAGGATAAATATTTTTATAAGCATTTTGGATTTGATTTTCTAAGAATAATTAAAGCAGGATATATTAATGTAATTTCTGGCGAAACGAAACAAGGTGCATCTACAATATCTCAACAATATGTAAAAAACCTCTTTCTAGACTTTGATAAAACATGGGAAAGAAAATGGAACGAACTATGGTTAACATTAAATATAGAAACGCATTATACTAAAGATGAAATATTAGAAGGATACCTTAACACAATAAATTATGGTCATGGAATGTATGGAATCGAAAATGCAGCGGATTATTACTTCAATAAATCGGCAAAAGAACTTTCGCTAGCCGAGGCAACACTATTAGTAGGGATTCCAAAGTCACCAGCGAACTACTCACCTTTAGTTAATTTTAGTTTAGCAAAAAAAAGGCAAAAAATAATATTAAATGGCATGGTTAAAAATGGATACATTACGGAAGATGACATGAATTCAGCGTATAATGAAAATATTGTATTAATAGGTAAGAAAGCTACAATTAATTCAGATACAATACTATATTTTCAAGATGCTGTGTTAAATGAATTAAAAACCATCGAAAGTATTCCGTCATCGTTCCTAGATACAGGAGGATTAAAAATATATACCACATTGGATATGAAAGCACAGCTTTCTCTAGAATCGAGTATAAAAAATACGCTCAATAATAAAGAAGACTTACAATCATCAGGAGTAATGATAGACCCCACTAATGGAAATATTATTGCGTTGGCCGGTGGAAAAGATTACTCAATATCCCAATATAATCGCGCAATACAATCTAAAAGGCAGGTGGGATCAACTATGAAACCATTCCTATACTATGCCGCCTTAGAAAATGGTTTTACAGCAAGCACTTCTTTTACCAGCGAAAAAACTACATTTGTATTTTCTAGCAAAGACACATATTCCCCACAAAACGCAAACGAAATATATGGTAACAAACCTATTTCATTGGCTGCCGCTATAGCATATTCTGAAAATATATATGCCATTAAAACTCATATGTTTTTAGGGGAAGATGTTCTAGTAGACATGGCTAAAAGATTAGGTATCAATTCTAATCTCCCGGAAATACCTTCATTACCATTGGGAACAAGCGAAATAGGTATTATAGATATGGCTTCAGCATACGCCGTATTTGCCAATAGTGGATATAAAACCACTCCTCATTTAATATCAAAAATAGAAGATATGAATGGAACAATATTGTACGAATTCAAAGAAACACCAGAATTAGTTCTCAACCCTAGTTTAACCTACATATTAAACGAATTATTAACAACCACATACGATTCTTCCTTCATAGATTATAACTACCCTACAATAATAAATATTGCTGGAAGATTAAGTAGAAAGTATTCAGTCAAATCAGGAACAACAGCTACAGACAGTTGGACTATAGGATATAATCCTGAAGTAGTCACTGCAATTTGGGTCGGGTACGACGACGCCAGTAAAATAAACGAAACTATATATGCAACATCGAAAAATATATGGGCGGACACCATGGAAACATTTTTAGAAGGAAAAGAAGCAGTCTGGTTTAAAATGCCCTCTAATGTTGTAGGAGTCTTAATAGAACCTATTTCCGGGAAACCTGCCACCGACAATTCTACCAAAAAAAAGATTCTGTACTACTTAAAAGGCACAGAACCAACAGGTGAAGAAATGGTATTTGATGAAAAATTAGAGTCTAACGAATAATTCTAGCAATATCTCCTGTTTTAACTAAATTGCTATTTGCATCATCTGTATCTAAGTGCAATTCTAAAACTCCATTTAAAGTTTCTTTTATATATACATCATTTAAAACAGCAGATTTTACAGTTCCTAGTTCGATCGATACTTTTTCTTTGGTGAGTAAGCCTAATCTTTCTCTATCAATATGATTTATATGTAAATGTCTATTTGCTATAATAGCGCATCTTTTAGTTACCCTACCACACGGTCCTATAATTGTAATCTCACTAGCATTCTCTAAATCCCCAGAGGCTCTAACTGGAGCATCTATTCCTAAAGTATAACAATCTGTTTTAGAAATTTCTACTTGCGTATAGCTTCTACAAGGCCCCAAAAATCGAACCTTTCCAATTTTTGCTTTTTCTGTCGCTATTTCAACCACTAGATTTGTTGCAAACTCACCTACTTGAACTAAGTCTTTAAGTTTTTCCATTTTAATATCACCAAACAAAGTTAAATAATCATCGCTAGATAAATGCACATGTCTATTTGAAACTCCTATTTTAATATCCATACGTATCATCCTTTCTTTTTTATTATATCATTTTTTTTAGACTAATACATAATATTTATTATAGAAACGAAAGGATGATCTAATGAACGGAAATTATCAAAATTCTTTTCCCCAAGGAAATAATGGAAATTATTATGTAAGTCCAGGGACCCAACCACCATTTACTAATTTTCCAAATCAAAATAATAGCCAAAACGATCCATATCAATATGCTTACAACATATTGAATAATAATCCAAACCAAATTGCGGACTTTTATATGTCATACCCGGACTCAATAGAATGGAGAGACAGAATTTTTTCAGGAAGGATAGTTCATGCAACAAGAGAATATACTCTATTAAAGAATGAACAAACAGGTGAATGGTATGTATTACCTTCAATATATCTTAATTTCGTCGTCTTTAACGAAGAATTAAATATGTATTAAAGAGTGATTGTATCATTCTTTTTTTTTTGTTATAATCTTTATAGCATAGAGGTGATTGTATGATAATAGCTATTATAAGTGCATTTGTTGCTACTATAGCATTAATAATTCTATTTTTTAAACTAAAAGCAAACACAATAACATTATGTACATTAAAAATAGAAGAAGCTGAAAAAGAATTAGAAATTTTTCTTTCAAAAAAACTTTCTCTTCTTAGTGAATTACAAGCAATTTTTAGCGAAAGAGACACAGAAACCGAATTCGACTTTTTATGCAATTTAGAAGATATAGATGACGATGAATTTAAACTTAACACAATTCTTAACAAAGCATATAAAGAGTTAAAAGAGTTTCTAAATGATAAAAGAAGTTTTATACCAGATGAACAAATCAAAGAAAAGTTGGATGAATTATATAAAGTCGATATCGAATGTTCCGCTATTAAAAACTACTATAATGATAAAGTAATAATACTAAATAATAAAATTAAATCTTTCCCCAACAGTTTAATTGCTAAAACCAAAGGAATTTACAAAAAAGAATTATATAACGATCCAATTGAAGAAGAATTTGAGATATTAAAAAAGAAATAAAATTAATCTTTTATTTCCCAATTAATTGGTTTTATATTATTTTTTATTAAAAATTGATTAGTCTTAGAAAACGGTTTACTACCAAAGAACCCGTTATATGCTGACAGTGGTGATGGATGAGCTGATTCAATGATAAAGTGTTTATCATTTGTAATCAGTTCTTTTTTGCTTCTTGCATAACTTCCCCATAATATAAAAACAACCGGCGTTTCCTTTTGATTAATAATTTTTATAACTTCATCAGTAAACTTTTCCCAGCCTCTCCCTTTATGAGATGCTGCCTTGTCTTTTTCCACAGTAAGAACTGCATTTAATAACAAAACTCCTTCTTTAGTCCAAGATACTAAACTGCCGTTTTTAGGTACTGACAAGCCTAAATCATCATATAATTCCTTAAAAATATTATTTAACGACGGTGGTTTCTGCACACCTTTTTTAACAGAAAAACACAATCCTTCTGCTTGATGTTCTCCGTGGTATGGATCTTGTCCTAAAATAACAACCTTTACATCATTAAAAGCTGTGTACCTAAATGCATTATATATTTCATTAACTTTTGGATAAATTGTTTTATTTTTATATTCATTCATCACAAACTTTTCTAAATTCTTAAAATAATCTTTTTGATACTCTTCATTAAGCAAAATATCCCAATCGTTACCAATCATTTTATATCACCTATATTTATTATACCATATTTATTTCACTTTTTTTCTAAGTTTATATATCGCATAAATGTTAATTATACCTAGAATAGCAATTAATATATCAACAAAATCCCACAATAAAGAAGCCCTGACAACGCTACCTACCGTTAACAAACAAATAGTAATCAACTTTAATACGAAAATCGATTTTGAATTGGAATTTGATTTTATAAATTTTAAACTATTTTCACCATAGTAATAACCAGAAATGATTGTAGAAAATGCAAAAACAAATATTGTCAACACTAAAACTACTTCCCCGATTGATCCCAAATGATAATTCAATGCATATTGTGTTATTTCAATACCATTTACATTGATAAATGTAATATCAGAATAATTACTCATTAATATCATAATAGCTGTTAATGTGCACAAAACCAGTGTAGTAAAATAAATACCTATTATTTGAATCATGCCTTGACCTCTAGCATCATCATTATCCACCGTAGAAGCTGCTATAGCGCCACTTCCAATTCCAGCTTCGTTTGAAAAAATACCTCTTTGAAATCCAATAATGAAAGTTGTTAATAAACCGGAACCAAAAGCTTTAAAGTTAAAGGCTTCTACTACAATAGTTTTTAATATTAGCGGCAACAAAGTTATATTGGATAGAATTACATAACCAGATATGATTAAATATATGACCACAATAAAAGGCATAATCTTAGACGAAATTTTTATTATGTAACTTGCACCTTTTAGAATCACGTACCCAGTAATTAGAGAAAGCAATATACCTGTAATAAGAGGGTTAATGCCTGCAAAAGATTCTATTGACTTAGCAATTGTGTTAGCTTGAATGGTAGAAAATCCAAAAATATATGTAATAATAATTAATAAAGCATAAATTTTTCCTAACCATTTATTATTCAATCCATAATTAATATAATAAGATGGGCCACCTTGATATACATTATCTATTTTTCTATGAAACAAAACTCCTAAAAAACTCTCTACATATGCATTTGGAGCAACAACAAATGTTGCTATCCACATCCAAAAAATGGTTCCTGGTCCCCCAAAGTAAACCGCCAACGCCACACCCGCTAATGAACCTACTCCAATTCTCGCTCCTAGTGTTAACATTAGTGTTTCAAAGGGAGAAACTTTTTCGTACCCACTTCTTTTAAACCCTGTAAACATATCCCTTATATTAAACTGTATAAATTTAAGTTTTTTACTAAAATAAACTCCGGCATAAATTAACAATATTGTCGTTATCCCCCATAAAATTCTATTTATACTTGTTAAAATAATTATCACCAATAAATTTTATTATAGATGAACGAAATTTATTAAAAAAGAATATCTATTTATGATATTCTTCGTTATTATTTATTTTAAATACCCTGTAAATTTGCTCAAGCAGCATTATCCTAAACAACTGATGTGGAAAGGTCAATTTTGAAAAAGATAATCGATAGTTTGCTCTTGTTTTTACTTGATCATCCAAACCATAAGATCCACCAATAATAAATACAATATTGCTATGCATTAAAAATATTTTATCTATTTTCTTAGCCAACTCCAATGAATTAATTTGATTTCCTTCAATCTCTAGAGTAATAACATAATCTTTTTCATTAATGTTTTTTAATATTTCTTCCTGTTCTTTTTTTAAAATAGTATGAATATCAAAACCACTAATATCATTAACTTCTATAATGTTTACCTTAGTATATTTGCTTAATCTTTTTAAATATTCATTAACTGAATCCTTTAAATAACTTTCTTTTAATTTTCCAACACATATAATTTTAATCATTTAAACCTCTATTAATTCTGTACCTTCATTTTGATAGGCTATAACAATATTGTCACAATCGAATTCAGAATTAACCAATTCTTCTTTTACTTGTGATAATGCCAAATCATAAGTATTGTTGTTTTCGCTTATGTGTGCTAACAATATAAATTTAGTGTTATCACCAATAACTTTTGTTAAATATCTTCCTGCATATCTATTAGATAAATGGCCTTTATCACTAATTACTCTTTGTTTTAAATGATAGGGATAAGGTCCATTCATTAGCATTTCCTCATCATGATTTGTTTCAATTATATATACATTTTTATTAGCAGTTATATCATAATATTTTTTATTAATATATCCCGTATCAGTAATATATACTAATGACTTTTGATCATATTCAACGATAAAGCCATATGATACTACATCATGAGAAGTTTCTATTAATGTGACATGAATATCGTTAATATTAAATTCTTTATTAACCACAATAATAAATTCTACTGGTATTATCTTCGTTAAATCATATACAAGTTCAGGAGGAACATATACTTTTAATTTGTGCTTTTTTACTATTTGAATTAAACCCTTAATGTGATCAGAGTGCATATGAGAAATTAATATTCCGTCTAAATCATATATATCAATTCCAACATTATTCAAACACTTTTTTATTTGTAGCTCAGTAATTCCAGCATCAATTAATAGTTTAGTATTATTTGAAACTATTAAAGTACAATTTCCTTTAGAACCACTAGCTAATACTTTTATTTTCATCTATAAAATAATAGCGGGTTATAAGATGTGCCATTATGAACGCTACCAGCCCAAATTCCAAAATGCAAGTGAACTCCTGTAGAAAAACCAGTATCTCCCATTGTTCCTATTATTTGACCTGCTTCCACTATTTGACCCTTCTTTACTTTTAGGGAATCCATGTGGGCATATTCAGAAAAATATCCATTATTGTGATCTATATGTATATAGTAGCCGTTGTAACTATGATACTCTGCCTTTGTTACAACACCATTATTAGCAGCATATATTGGAGACCCTCTTCCTGTCCCTGTAATATCAAGTCCCTGATGAAGTTTTCCCCAACGCCATCCATAAGGACTACTAATCATATATGGTTGAGCTGTTGGCCAATGCCATTTCCCGCCACCTATGCTCGAAACCTCCCTATTTCCTCTAACAATGATTTTAGATACAGTGGGTTGAATCTCCTCTGTTCCAGCGGGCAGTGCTTCTACTATATCGCCATTTACAATTTTCATTTTTCTTGTAACTCGACTTAAACCATTCTCGCCTTCTTGTTTAACATATTCAGTACCAATTATCAAAGTATCATCATATTCATAAATTGTGTCATATTGCTTGACCTCATCAGTTACGGTGTGATTTTCTTCAACTACTTTAAATGCAGGTTTGATAATTCCCAAAGTAACTTCTTGTCCTTCGTATAAAAGATTGTCGGCACTGTTAAATTGATCATTAGCTATCAAAAATTCTCCTACAGATAATTTATTATTGAACGCCACCTTTTCGATAGTATCACCAAGTTTTACGACATATTTTTGTTGCTCTTCCAAAGTTCCAAACAACAAATATTTACTAAGGTCATCAGTATTTAAAAATATCTTATCTCTAATTGAAATATTCGCTTCCTTAATAAGGATGTCGTTTTGCAAATATACATCTTCTATAATAGTTCCGGTTTCTTTAATAGGTTCCTGTGTTCCATTTAGAAATTTTTCATAATCTTCTTCTTCGATAAAAGCACCGATAGTATTATCAACAGAATCAATAAATACCTGTTTGTCTAATACATTAACAACAACATCATCAGTCATTTCTGAACCTTCATCTGTTATTTCTTCCACACCTTTTATTGTTATCCTATATCCTTTTATAGTAAAAGGCGCCTTATCATTTATTTTTTCATATATTGCTACTACACTCTCTATTTTTTCATTGTATGTAATTTCTTTTACAATATCAAGATTGTTTGGTATATAGACTTTATCTACTCCATATTTTTCTTTAATACTTTCTTGTTCGGCATCTATATATGTTTCTAATTCTTCTTTTGAATATATAAGTCCTATTGATTCACCATCTAAATAAACTCTATAAACCTCTTGAGGATCATACGCTTTTTTATACCCAAAGAAAAAGACGCTAGAACTTATAATTAACGCTAAAACAGTATATAAAATTGTCTTCTTATTCATAAGTTCCTCCTTGTCCTTCTTTCTGATAACTCAAGAACGTAGAAGTATCTCTCTTAAATAATAATTCTATAGTTGCTGTTGGTCCATTACGATGTTTTGCTATTATAAATTCACTAATGCTAGTATTAGCATCTATAGCTTGTTCTTTATTATAATAATCATCTCGATACAAGAATGCTACTATATCGGCATCCTGTTCAATAGATCCCGATTCTCTTAAATCACTCATTATAGGTCTTTTGTTTTCACGAGCATCAACAGCACGAGACAATTGTGCTAAAGCAATTACCGGTACATTTAATTCCAAAGCCATGGTCTTTAAAGAACGAGAAATGTCAGACACCTCTTGTTGACGATTAGCGCCATAATTGCCGGTTGAAGATATTAATTGTAAATAGTCGATAATTACCACTCCCAAACCTTCGTTACTGCTGGCAAGTCTTCTACATTTTGATCTAATCTCACCAATAGTAATCCCTGGAGTATCATCCATATACAGTTTAGTATCAGCCAACTGACTTATTGCTTCATTTAGTTTTTTCCAGTCCTCATTTAATAATTTTCCTGTTGCTAATTTTTTGCCTTCTATTTGCCCTAGTGAACTAAGCATACGAGACGCTAATTGCTCTGCGCCCATTTCCATATTAAATAGAGCAACGGTTTTATCTGTGTTTATGGCTACATTTGCTGCTAAATTTACAGCAAAGGCTGTCTTACCCATGGCTGGGCGAGCAGCAATTATTATCAATTGATTCCCATGAAGACCAGTAGTAATATTATCAATGTCGTACCATCCCGTTGGTATACCAGTAACTTCACCCTTTGTAGCGGCCAATTTCTCTAAATTGGCTTGCGTAGAATCAAGAACTTCTTTAATTGTTCTAAACTCTGTAGAACGTCTATTCTTTATTATACTTAGTATTTTTCTTTCTGCTTCATCTAGAGTCTCATTAACATTGCCATCAGATTGATATGCATTAGTGGCAATATTGGTAGAAACTTCGATTAGTCTTCTTAAAATAGCAGAATCTTCCACTAATTTAATATAATATTCAGCATTCGCAGCGGTTGGAACGCTGTCAAGCACTTCTGATAAATATTCAACCCCGCCTATTTCATTTAATATATTTTTATTTTTTAATTCGGATGTTAGCGTAGTAATATCTATAGGTTTTTTAGCTTCATTCATGTTTTTGATTGTTTCAAAAATTAAAGCATTGTTATTATTATAAAAAGTTTCCTTTGTAAGCGTCTCACATGCCTTATCTAATGCATATTTAGACAGGAACATCGACCCTATTACGGATTGTTCCGCTTCAAAGTTGTTTGGTATATTTTTATTAGGCATGATAACACCTCCTATTTTTCTAATTTTACTTTTAATTTAGCATATATATCCTTGTATAAATTGATTTTAATATCGTGATATCCTAAACTAGATACAGTATGATCAAATTCTACTTGTTTGCGATCGATGCTATATCCCTTTTTATCCAATTCTTCCTTTATTTGTTTTGAACTTATGCTTCCAAAGACCTGATCACCTTTACCAGTCTTCACAACAAATACCAATTCTTCTTTCTCTAATTTTTGTTTTAAAGTTGTTGCATCTTTCCTCATTTTTTCATCTTGTTCTTTTTGGTGTTCACATTCACGATTATATTTTCCTAATGTTGAATCCGTAAGTTGTGAAGCATATCCATTTTTTATCAAGAAATTTTTTGCATATCCATCTTTTACTTCTTTTATATCTCCTCTTTTGCCTTGACCTCTTAAATCTTTAATAAAAATTACTTTCATGTTTTATCTCCCCCTTACAAAAGTTTGATTATATTTATAATTTCCTTTTCTAAATTATTAGTAGTTGTGTTAGAAACTTTGGCAGCTGCCTCATGCACATCGCCACCTCCACCTAACATACCTAGGATTTGTCCAACATTTATATTACCTAAAGATCTTGCGCTAACGCCCACTGTATCCTTATCTGTTTTAGCAATAACAAACGAGGCCTCTATATCATTAAACAACAACAATGTGTCAGCTGCTTTTGCCAACTCCTCTCGACGATACACGTCTTCGTTTTGCCCTTTGGTAATAGCAATATTATTAATAATTTTTGTATTAGTTATCATCTGTTGCCTTTTGATGTACTTGTTTAAATCTTGTTTCAATAAATACTGCACCTTGTTAGGCTTAGCACCGCAAGTAGTCAGAAAATATGAATAATAAAATGTATTGGTATCTGTTTTTAACACATAACTATTAGTATCCAGTATTATACCCGATAATAAAACTGTAGCTAAATCACTATCTATAATATATTTATTAAGTTTTAGAAATTCAGTCATCATTTCACAAGTACTAGAAGCGTCAGTGTCTATTATAACCAATTTTTCGTTAATCATAGTTCCCGTCCCTTGTTCATGATGGTCTATGATTATTTTAGTATCAAAGTCTTGCTCTAAAGAAGGATTTTGTAACAAGTAGTTTTTATTAGTATCAATTACAACCAATAAACTATCTCCATTCTTTAACTTCAATGCTTTTTCACTATCTAAAAATTGAACGCTTTCAATTAAATCCTTTATAACCTTTTCTACAGCGGGTTCCAATCGATTATCATCAACAATTATATAAGCTTCTTTGTTTAAAGCAATAGAATAGTTATACATAGCTAAACAAGCCCCTAAAGCATCTAAATCTAAATCTTTATGGCCAACAATAAAAACATTCGAACTATCATTAATTAGTTTATTTATTTTTTTGTAATTATCAATTATTTTCATAAACCTCCTGACAAACCCCCAAATTAATTATACAACAAAATCGATGTTATGTCATTACTATATAAATAAGAAAAAAAGAAATATGAATTGTCGCTAATTCATATTTCTAATTTATCTTTTCTAATTCGACGGCTCTTTTTATTGCCAATCCAAAAGCCCAAAATAAGCATTATTATAAAATAGCTATGTATTATCCCACTATTTATTATGCAGAGCACAGAAAAATACAATAATGTGGTTATAGTAATAAAAAGAAAATTAACTGTAATTTTTATAATCTTTTTTCTTATAAACAAAAATTTATAAAACAAATTAAATAGAACAGAAAAAAACATTCCAAAAATAAACGAAACAATTAGAGATTGTATTTGTATTTCTAAGCTCATTATTTAAACAACCTATTAAATATACTGTTATCTTTATCCTTAGCTTTACCTTCCTCTACATAAGTAAAACTTTTAATCATTCCCTTTATTGAAACATTTCCTTGCATTGTATCTAACTTTATTAATTCTAGACCCTCCCCCTTAACTATTAAATATCCCATAGTTGTTTGCATCAAAAATTCCTCGTTATCAAAGTTATCTATTTTTTTAACCCCTGTTACTATTATGTTTTTTCTTTCGATTACGCTTATTCCATGATTATAGTTAGTTATATTACCATCGATCTTGTCCATATTAATTCCTCCTAACAAAATATATGTATAAAAAAAAATTATATGAACAAAAAAAGCAACTTTTGTTGCTTTGGTTTGCTACTCTTCGTCTTCTGAAGGTTGATCAGCATTTTTGTATGCTTCAAAAATTGCCTCTTCAAACATTGCACGTCCTTCTGGATTAATTGGATGTGCTATATCGCGATAACCACCAGTAGCTGTTTTTCTGCTTGGCATAGCTATGAATAGTCCGTTATCTCCTTCAATTATTCTAATATCGTGTACTGCAAAACTATCGTCTATCAATACTGACGCAATTCCTTTCATACGTGAGTTTTCTTTTTCAATTTTTCGCACGTTTACAGATGTGATTTTCATTTGCCTATCCTCCCTCTTAAAGTGTAGTCATCATAACTATAACTTTATAATATGATCTTATAATAAATTATTATAAATTGCAACTTTTTTCTTTATTTATCAACAAAAATTTCCAAGCTTTCAGTAAGAACATCACTATAACTAAATGAGCGGATTTGTTCGTTATCGTTATCAAGTTTTACCAAAAAAACATAATTATATGTATTCTCTATTGTACCAGTAAATGTTTCTGTCTGATTCCTACTACCATTAAATTTAAAATTTAATAATTTGCCTTTGTTATTCTCTAAATTAACTTTTATTTTTTCTATATTCATCTTGGATACCCCGTATACATTGTTCCATTAGTTATTATTCCACCAATCCCTTCGGCCTTATACTTTGTCTTCTTTATGATGTTTATAAGATCTATTGGTTTACTTTTATCAGCTAGCGCAACCGATGTAGCAACAATTGCAGGATCAAGCGCATGTAAGTTCACTCTCTTAGGACTACTTGCAAAATTGGCTCCTGCCCTAATAAGTTCCTCATAATCAGACTGACATGCACCTGCAATTATTATCAGTTTATCATGAGAACTTTCATACTTTCTAGCCATTTTTACAGCCTGAGCAAAGTTCTTGCTATTTTTATAACTATCAATATCATTTGATTTTCCACTTTTTTTGTAAAAAACATCATGTCCAGTTATAACAACTATATCCGGATGTAAATCTTCTAGGTATTTATTTATTTCTAACGGCATTTCATCTTCTTTCAAATTAACGCCGTAGGCCATTATTTTTAACTTCTTATAAAAATTCATACACCTTTCTAAATATTCGATATCCCCATCAAAATGTAAGACTTTTCCTGGTAAATAGAAATATTCGTTTCTATCTAGACTTATAGTAGTGTTTATTCGATCAAAAACATCGTTATCATCTATTTGAGCATTTTCAACCAACTTCAAATCATCCATATTACTATCCGCACACAACCTTACATTAAGGCCTTTTAAATATGCTGTTTTTTCATTAACTTCAACAATTTTAAAAACAATGTCATTATCATAAGACTTTCTAGTAACCAAATCGCCAATTTTAAAAAACATATAATCATCCTCAAATAATTATATGTTTTTATTCTTGTTTTATTATCAATTTGTTATTTAATATCTCTATAAGCTTATAAATTATTACTAATGTCAATAAAAATATCTATACTTAATTGCTCGGCACGAGCAGTTAAATCGTATCCGTATTTTTTCAAAATAAGTTCGATTTTTTCTAAATCATATGATTTTAAATTATTGCGCAAGTTTTTCCTTTTTTGATTGAAACTATCTTTGACTAAGCTATAAAATTTATCTAAATTATTGGTTTTTATCTTTTCTTTCTTTACAAATTCTACTACTTCGCTGTCAACATTGGGCTTCGGTACAAAAACATTACGACTAACATCCATTATTTTGTGTATATCAAAATGGTACTGTAAAAAAACACTCAATGAATTATAATGTTTTGTATTAACCTTAGCGCTAAAGCGCTCTCCAACTTCTTTTTGAACCATAACCACCATTTTATCTATATCTATATCTTGTTCTATTACTTTAGTAATGATTGGAGTAGTTATGTAATACGGAAGATTAGCAACTAAATATAAATGCTTATAATTGTATTTTTTTAGTTCTTTTTTCAAATCGACCTGAAGAAAGTCCTCAAAAACAATATCTACATTGTTAAATTCTCGCAAATTATTCTTTAAAATCTTTTCTAAAGTTTTGTCAATTTCAAAACATAAAACGCGATTAGCTTTAGCACATAATTTATAGGTTAGTGCTCCACTTCCTGGACCAACTTCTATCACCAAACTATCTTCTTTAATATCGGTCTTCTTAATTATGTTATCAATTATATTTTCATCAACAATAAAATTTTGACCGAATTTTTTTTTAAAATTAAACTCATGCTCTTTTAAAATTTTATTTGCTTCTACCGGCGAATATTTCATAATACCTCCTTACTATAAAAAAAGTACATTTCTGTACTTTTACCATCCCCATCTTACTACTTCATATGCTACATTTTGTCTACCAAAAGATATAGAACTTCTTTCACTAGGCATCAAAAGATCCATTAATGTACCTTTTATAACGCCTCCTCTATCCAATACTATTGCAACCATCTCTTCTGATAATCTATTACCAGTAACTTTTACTATAGTACCACAAGGAATGCTCTTATCTGCTGCGACTATTCTAATCATACCATAATCGTTATCTTGAAAATAAATGTTACCATTTCTTACATCGTTTCTTGGTGGGCAAGAAACTTTTCCTGTACAACCAACGCAATCTGGCCCATATCCTGTCATAGTACCATTAAATATAACAGGATTAGTTTTCCCATATTGTAATACTTCTTGTATATTGCTCGCATATATAGTTTCTACAACCTCAGGGTTATATTTTGATACCAAATGTACCGCCTGAATAGAATTAATACTGCTAACATTGTATGTAATTAACTCCTCTTTCTTGTTGCCGCTTACAATTATTAAAAACATAACAACAAGAAACGCTATGACGCAAAGTTGATTTCTAACCATATATAAAATGTTTTTCATACTTTCGACCTCATCTTTACACACTTAATAATAGCACACTCATATTTTTAAGTCAAATATTCTCGAAACATTGCTAGAGGTAATGTTTTCCACATCTTTTGTGGATATTTTTTTTATTTCAGAAATTTTTTTCGCAATTATGGGGATATATTTCGGATAATTTATTTCTCCTCTATGCGGTGTGGGAGCAAGATATGGACTGTCGGTTTCTAAAACAACGTTGTTTAAATTAATTGTTTTAATTACTTCAGGCAACCTACTATTTTTAAATGTTAATACACCACCAACACCCAAAACATATCCAAGCTTTATATATAATTTGGCCGTTTCCAAACTTCCACTAAAACAATGAATAACACCTTTTAGTTTATGTTCTTTTAATGTATTATAAGTATCCTCAAAGGCCTCTCTAGAATGTATTACTACAGGAAGAGCTAGTTTTTCTGCTAGTTCTAGTTGCTTTTTAAAAAAGTATAACTGCTTTTCCTTGTTTTCTTTGCCATAATAATAATCTAATCCTATTTCACCTACACCCAATACTTTGTTATTACTTGTTATTAAAGTTTCTAACCAAATAATATCATCATCCGTTAGCTCGATAACTTCACTAGGATGAAAACCAATGGTAGTATATACATTTTCAAAGCAACTAGATATTTCTAAAGCCTCAGTAATTCCTTTTTTATCACATCCAGAAATGACTAGTTTTTGTACATTTGCATCCGTTGCTTCTTTAATAATTTTTTTAACATCATCTTCTTTATTTAAATGTAAATGTGTATCTATATACATAATTTCACCCTCTACAAATTATATTATAACAAAAAACTATTGATTAGTTATCAATAGTTTAATTGTTTGATCCGATTTCCTTTAATTTTTCTTCCTTGTCTATGCGTTGAAATATTGGCTTAGGAGCAGAAGTATTATATATATTAGATTCATTATAAACACAATTATCATCTGTAATATTTATTTGTCTCATTATTTCTGCGCTCGTATCAGGAAGAAATGGAGATAAAGATATAGCACACACTCTTATTGACTCTAATAAATTATATATTACTGTTTCAAGTCTATCTTTACTACTATCGTCTTTTGCTAAAACCCAAGGCGTCGTATCATCAATGTATTTATTAGTTTTTCTTAAAACATCAAATATTTCATCTAATGCTGCACCAATTTCTAGTCTACTCATCTTATCTTCTAATTTTAACTCTAATCTATTTATACTATCTATAAGTTCTACATCAATCTCATCTTTTATTTTATTATTTTCCACATGTCCATCAAAATATTTGTTTGCCATTGATATGGTTCTATTTACTAAATTACCTAAAATGTTAGCCAAATCACTGTTAATTCTTTCTATTAATAATTCATAAGTAAGATTTCCATCATTAGCATAAGGAATTTCGTGTAACACATAATACCTAACTGCATCCACACCAAAATAATTTACCAAATCATCCGCATACATAATATTCCCTTTAGATTTGCTCATCTTATCATTTCCAAACAATAACCAAGGATGACCAAATATTTGTTTTGGTAACGGAATATCCAAAGACATCAAGAAGCAGGGCCAATATATTGTATGAAATCTAATTATATCTTTACCGATTAAATGTAGATCTGCAGGCCAATACTTGTGAAATTCGTCACTAGGGTTATCAACATCATATCCAATGTTAGTAATGTAATTAGTAAGAGCATCCAGCCAAACATAAACAACATGTTTTGGATCAAAATCAACAGGAATCCCCCATTTGAAAGATGTCCTAGAAACACACAAGTCTTGTAAACCCGGTTTTATAAAATTGTTAATCATCTCGTTTTTTCTAGAATCTGGTTTTATAAATTCAGGATGTTTTTCATAATAATCTACTAGTCTATCTTGATATTTTGATAATCTAAAGAAATAGGCTTCCTCACTTGCGTGTTCTACTTCCCTTCCACAATCAGGACATTTTCCGTCTACTAATTGACTTTCGGTAAAAAACGATTCACAAGGGGTACAATAAAGGCCTTCATATTTCCCTAAGTATATATCACCTTTATCATACATTTTTTTAAATATTTTTTGAACTTGTTTTTCATGGATAGGATCCGTTGTTCTAACAAATTTATCGTAACTAGTATTCATTACTCCCCAAATTCTTTTAATCTCCGTTGCTACTTCGTCAACAAATTCCTGAGGGGTTACCCCTTTTTCTTTAGCTTTTAATTCTATTTTTTCACCATGCTCATCCGTTCCAGTTTGAAAATAAACATCAAATCCCTTCTGTCTTTTATACCTTGCAATAGCATCTGCTAGAACAATCTCATACGTATTTCCAATATGAGGTTTTCCCGAAGTATAAGCAATAGCCGTTGAAATATAATACTTTTCTTTTTCCATAATATCCCTCTTTCTATTTATTTGTAGGTCCAAATGCACCGTTTCATTCAGAATTTGATTAAACAACATCATCAGTTTTTAAATATCTTGCAAGTGTTTCTTGACATAGAACACCTCCAAAAATAAAACACGGTAATCATCACTCTAAGGACGAATTACCGTGTTACCACCTTATTTCATAGTAAAACTATGCACTCAAAACATTAACGCTGTTAACGTATCATTCTACATATCGAATGATAAGACTCCGGAACCATTTTCTATAATTTCCATACTTTTTTCCACCAAACAAAAGCTCTCTATAATGAAATAATTACGTCTCTTTCCATCAAAGTCATAATAAATATGTATAACATTATAACACCTTTATTATCATTCTTCAATATGTTTTCCAAAAAATTGTGATGCAATTTGTGCTGTTTTCTCTTCAAGTTCCCCTAAACTTTCTTCTGTAGATAAAATTATAATTAATCCAATTGAATCTCCATTTGAAATTATTGTATTAATAATATAACTACATTTTTCACTTTTATAATTGACTATATTTAAATCTTTTATATCATCCTCTTTAATATTCACGCGATTATTTATACACTCTTCAAGGTATGAACTTATTGGCTGCATTAAATACTCTTTTTTTAAAGCACCCGCACACGCAATCACATTATCCCTATCAGTTATGATAATATCTTTTTTTAATGCATTATAAATCGAATCAACATATACTTCAGCAAAATGAGATAAATTGTTCATAGAAGAATGTTTTTTTAATGCCACCATATCCTTGTCTACAAATATTTCTAATGAGGTACCATCTTTTATTCCAAGAGTTCTTCGTATCTCTTTAGGTATGACAACTCTACCCAAATCATCAATTCTTCTTACTACGCCAGTTGTTTCCATTGGTTTTCCCTCTCTTTCACAATTTAGTATCTGTTGTGAATAAAAAATTATACCTACTACAAACAGTTTCTTATAAGTAAATTATAATCTTTTTAACGGGATATTTCCTTTGGTAAATTTTACCAATAAAACTTTAAAATAAAAAAACCCAAATTATGGGTTATTTATCCGTTTTCTTTTTAACCTTTGAACCACTACCTAGAACACTTGAATTTCTAGATAAATCTAAATACTTCTGATATGTCTCTTCTGAAATGTTTTTAAGCGTCATACTGCGAAGCTTACTTTCTTGAATTACGCGGGTTGATATTCTTTTTGAAAAATCAACATTGATCATTTGAAGAAGCTCTTGTTGCATCTCTTCACTTGCACAAGGATATAATCTAACTAAGTCCTCATACAAGTTAACTTCCGAATTTGTTTGCACCGCTAATAATACGTTTTCGTTAAACGTATTATCATTATCATCAATATGTTGGTGATATTGCTTCAAATATGTTTTTCTTATTTCTTTTCCTTTAGATTGTTCAACATAATCATCATTATTTTTGAATTTATCATCTATCACAGCATTTATGTCATCTAACAAAGCATTTTTTGTTTTACTTAATAACTGTTTTAATTCTTCTTCATCATAGTCAACAGAATACTTCTCATACATTTTTTTTAACGATGATAGAACCTTTGCAAATTCCATCATAACAATGTGTTTAGTAGCCAATGTCAAAGCATCATTATTGTTAGATAAATCCATCTGTAATTTATTTAAAAATATAGTTTGATTTTTCTCACTAAACATTTCATTTATATCAATGTCCATATATACACCTATCTTCTATTATTTATAGATTTATATTATCAAATATATTACCTTCCGTCAATATTTAGGCTTTGTCACTAAACTTAATTTCTTTAAGTAAGTCTACCAAATAATATAAATAATGTTTTTCTAACTTTAATGTATCCAAAACTATTATTAGCCTATTGTTTTTAAACATAAACCTAAACATATTTGAAATTTTATAAGCATCCTCAAATAATTTTTCACCATCTACTCTGCTAGAATTCTCTACATCAAAAATTATTTCAACAAAATTCTTAGTTTCTCTTACACTCTCTACATGATTAATTTTAGCTAATTTTTCAAACCACTCTTCATACATATAAACAATTAATGTTTCACTCAGTCTTCCAAATCTATCCTCCAATTCTTCTTTTACTTGAAGTAATTTTTCGTATGAGTCAATCTCATTAATTTTTTTATGAATTTCTATTTTCAGTTCGTTTTCTTCTACATATTTATCATCAATATGCGTTTCAACTTCTATCAACGGTTTTGTATCAACAGTTTGTTCTTCTTCAACAGGCTCCCCTTTTAAACGATTTATCTCATCATTTAATATTTTCATATATAAATCAATACCTACATTGTCAATAAAACCAGCTTGTTCACTTCCTAATATATCACCAGCACCACGAATTGATAAATCCCTAGTAGCAATAGAAAACCCGCTACCAAGCTCAGTAAATTCTTTAATGACTTTTAATCGCTTCATTGCTGTTTCAGTCAATATTTTGTTTTTGTTATACATTAAATAAGCATATGCTATCTTATCACTTCTACCTACACGACCTCGTATTTGATACAATTGACTAAGACCAAATTTATCAGCATCAATGATAATTAACGTATTAACATTTGGAATATCAATACCTGTCTCTATAATTGTTGTACATATTAACACATCAAAATCATGATTAATAAACCTCAACATTATATCTTCTAATTCTTCTTTATTCATCCTTCCGTGAGCAAAAACAACTCTAGCATCTGGAACAAGGTTAGAAATTTCTCTAGCTTTAGCCTCTATCTTCTCTACACTATTATATAGAAAGAAAACCTGACCATTTCTAGACAACTCTTTATAAATAGCATCTTTAATTAATAAGTCATTCTCTTCTATAACGTATGTCTCAACTGGATATCTATTAACTGGAGGTGTTTCAATTAAAGAAAGACTTCTAATGCCCATCATAGACATTTGAAGAGTTCTAGGAATAGGAGTTGCAGTAAGAGTTAATACATCAACATTATTCTTATATTGCTTTATTTTTTCTTTATGAACAACACCAAATCTTTGTTCCTCATCTATTATTAACAAGCCTAAATTACTAGGTTTTATGTCATTACTTAGGATACGATGCGTACCAAATAAAATGTCTAACTTACCTTCTTCTAAATCCTTTAATATTTCTTTAGCGCGCTTAGGGGTAGTAAATCGATTTAATACTGCTATATTAACAGGAAAGTTTTTGAATCTCGCCAAAGCATTATTGTATTGCTGATTAGATAAAATAGTAGTAGGACATAAATATAATACTTGTTTAGAATCAGATACAGCTTTAAACATCGCTCTAAAAGCTACTTCAGTTTTACCATAACCAACATCGCCACATAACAGCCTATCCATAGGATGTTTATTTTCCATATCAGACTTTATTTGGTTAACTGCGATTCTTTGATCTACAGTCAAATCATGTTGAAATTCATCTTCGAATAAAGATTGCAATTCGCCATCAATACTAAAAGCATAACCCTCTTGCATCTCTCTTGAAGCATAAAGTTTAATTAAATCAGCAGCAATTTCCCGAACTTTATTCCTAACTCTTAATTTAGTCTTAGCCCATTCAGTTCCACCCAATTTATGAACTTTAGGAATCATGCCTTCTTTTCCTGTATATTTATTTATTAGTTCTATTTTTTCCACCGGAATATATAACTTATCTTTACCATCATATAGTAATTCTAAATAGTCTTTCTTCAATCCTCCTTTAGATAATGTTTTTATACCATTATAAACACCAATTCCATGAACATTATGAACTACGTAATCTCCAATATTAAGATTATTTATATTTTTTATTTTTGACGAATATTTAAAAGTAGTTTTATATTTATTTTTATTAGTACTCTTATTAAAAAGTTCTTTTTCAGTTAAAAATATATAATTTTCATATATAAAACCTTGGTTTAAAGGAATACTAGATATATTCAACTTATTTAATAAAATTTGACCCTCTTTAATAAATTCATGCTCAATATCAACAAACTTCAAAAAACTTTTAATTTGATAATCTTTTAAGCATATGACAATGGTTTTACCACCACTTAAATTAATCTTAATATATTCCTTTATGACATCTATATTTTCATGAAAAGAATCTATAGTAGAAACATCAAATTTCAGTTTCTTGTTGTTTTTAAATTTAACTGAATCAGAAGCAAAAGTGTTATATAATATACAACCATCTGGAATTTTATCTAATGAAAACATCAAGTTTCTAGACACTTGATTATTTCTAGATAAATAGTCGTGTATATCTTCAATTAATTTTAAATAAGATGCTTCTAGTTGAGAATAATCTTTAACTACAGTAATAGGATCGTTTAAATAATTAGAAATATTTTCGGGGTTGTTAATTATATTAAACTTCTTATTTAAATCGTTTTCTATATCACCAAAAAATTCTGTATTTGGATATATTGTTACTTCTTCAATACTCTCTATTGACTTTTGTGTATTAGTATCAAATATACGTATAGACTCTATTTCATCTCCAAAAAATTCTAAACGTACTGCATCATGATAACCTAAAGGAAATATATCTATAACGAATCCTCTTATGCCAACATCTCCAGTTCTAGTAACAGTAGTTTCACGCACATATCCTATATTTAGTAATTTACTGATTAATTCATCTCGTTCAAAAACATCGCCAGTTTTTATATGAAGAATATTATTCACATATTCTTTTTTAGAAGGTAAATATCTTAAATATGAGTTTAAATGAGTGACTATAATATTCCTGTCATTCGAAATTAAATGATTTATTGTCTCTAATCTTGTTATTTTCAATTCAGGACTTGTTGCTATAGACGCGCTTGCAAGAAAGTCATCCATTGGAAACAACAATACACTATCATCATAGTTACTTAATGAATTAACTAATTTATTTGCTTCAAATAAAGTTGGTGTTACTATTACAATGTTTCTAGCAGTTTCCTTAGATAATTTAGAAATATACAAACAAAAAAATTCATCAGTCATACCACTTAAACTAATGTTTTTTGTTAGTTCTTTATAATTCAAATTATCTAAAAAATTCATTTAATCACCATCATTTTCTATTATATCTCGACATTAATGTTTCCATATCATTATCCAAAAAATCATCAATAATATTACAGATCACTTCTCTATTATCTTCAATTACTTTTAAACTATCATTATCTAATTTAGATAAAACATAATCTTTAGTATCAATATTTCTATTGTGAGAAATGCCAATTTTTAATCTTGAATAATTAGGGGTTCCCAATAATAATTCAATGTCTTTTAATCCGTTGTGTCCACCAGGACTACCACTTGCTCTTAAGCGATATTTCCCTAAAGCAGTATCTAAGTCATCACAAATAATCAATATATCTTTTATATCAATATTAAAATAATCTACAAATTTTTTTACTACTTCACCAGATAGATTCATATAACTCTGTGGTTTTAATAAAATTATTTTTTCCCCATTTTTTGTAAAATCTACATATAATCCGTTAAATTTTTTCTTTGTTATATCAAGATTATTTTTACTAGCATAGAAATCAATATATAAAAAACCCATATTGTGTCTTGTTTTTTCATATTCACGTCCAGGATTACCTAGTCCTACTATTAATTTCATTTAATCACTTCCTTTATGATACTCTTTATAGACATCTGATTTTGTAGTGTTTCTGTCTCTTGCCACTAACTTCATTGCTTCTTTTTCGCTATAACCTAGGTTAACATAGGAAATTATGTGCTCTCTAACAGAGACTTCGTTATAATCAATAACATCTTTATTACCTTCAACAATTATTACAAATTCTCCCTTTATTTCTTCACCTAACTCATTTATTACTTCTGTAATTGTTCCTCTATATATCTCTTCATATAATTTAGAAATCTCTCTATTAACTGATATTCGCCTATCTCCAAATACCTTTCTTAATGACTCTAACATACTAATAATACGATGTGGAGATTCGTAAAAAATTAATGTGTATTTCAAAGATTTTAACATATCTAACTCTTTTTCCAGTTTTGATTGTTTTGAATTTAAGAAACCATAAAATAAGAATGGTGAAGGTTCAATTCCTGATGTAATTAAAGCAGGTATTAAAGCAGTAGGACCAGGAAGGCCAATTACGTTATATCCATTATTTACAACATATTCTACTAATTTATATCCAGGATCACTAATAATTGGGGTACCCCTATCCGTAACTAAACCTATATTTAATCCCTCCTTTAAAGCTAATAATGCTTTTTCTTTTACATTTTCTTCATTTATATTATTGCAACTAACCAATTTTTTCTTTATTTCTAACTTATTTAATAAAAGCCCCGCAATACGAGTATCTTCACAAAAAACTAAATCTACTTTCTTTAAAGTATTAATTGCTCTTAATGTTATATCTTCCAAATTACCTATAGGTGTTGGAATTAAGTAAAGCGAATTTGTTCCATCATAACTTTTTTGACTCATAGTTACATCTCCTAACTAAAATAGTTTGTTATCTCTTTGCTATAGCTACCATCTGTATTATGTGCAATTATTGGATGTAAAACCTTTAATCCTGGCTTGCCACCTTTCCTTCCTTCAATTAACACAATATTTGCTTCTGCATTTTCTTTTGGATATATTAATTGGATTCTTTTAGGTTCTATCTTGTACTTTCTAAATAATTCGATAATCTCTATTAACCTATCACTTCTATGTACTATAGCTAAGACTCCATCGTTCTTTAAATAAACACCAGCAAGTTTTAAAATATCTTCTAAGTTTAATTTTAATTCATGTCTTGCTATTGTTTTGTGGATATCATCGTTTTTTCTAGTTTTTTCATTTAATTTAAAATAAGGCGGATTAGATACTATAACGTCAAAAAAACCACTTTTAAAATGTTGGCCTATATTTTTTATATCGTCATTTATTATTTTTATTTGCGATTCTAATTTGTTTATATTTATTGTCTCAACTGCCAAATTATATATATCATTCTGAATTTCTACGCCATATATATTAGCATTTGTTCTTGTTGATAAAATAAGTGGGATAGGAGCATTTCCAGTACCAATGTCCAAAATATTTTTTACTTCTTTATTTAATGTTACAAATCTAGGAAGCAGTACAGAATCCAAAGAAAAACTAAACCAATCCGGATTTTGCACCACCTTCATATTTTTGTAACCAATCAAATCATTAATTACTTTCATCTTCATCTAACACAAACTCAACCAAGGTTTTATCAGTACACTCTAGAGTATAAGTTCTTTTAAACAGATTATGAGATACTACCTTACCACTAATGTTTCCTTTCTTCATATGAACACCTATCTCCGGAAAAGATTTTTTCATTTCTGTATATTGATCATCCTCAAAATTTAAGCAACACAATAATCTACCACAAATACCATTAATTTTTGTTGGATTGAGAGCAATATATTGGTTTTTTGCCATATTAATGGAAACGCTATTAAAATCAGTTAAAAAACTATTGCAGCAAAGAAAACGACCACAAGGTCCTAATCCACCGATTTCTTTTGCTTTATCCCTAACGCCAATCTGTCTCAATTCTATACGTGTTTTATAAATAGATGCTAACCTTTTGGCCAATTCCCTAAAATCTACTCTTTCATCAGAAACAAAGTTATAAATCAATTGATTTCTGTCCAACGTAAAATAAGCACCAATAAAATTCATCTTTAGGTCTAATTTATTAGATATCTTTTTTGCATCTTCTATTGCTTTTTTATTCAATTCTTCGTTTTTCTGATTTTGCTTTAAGTCTTCTTTTGTTGCAATTCTCAACACTTTTTTTAGCGGAGTAGAGACGTCTTTTTCCTCTATATTTTTTATTTCTGTAGAAACACTACCAAACTGAATTCCTTTTTCAGTTTCTACAATAACTTTGTCACCTTTTTTTAATGGCAAAGAGTTTATTTCAAAATAGTATAGACGATTTGCACTGGCAAATTTTATTCCGACTACTTCATACATATCAATCAACTCCAAACATCGAAATTATTAGTTTGTCCACTAATAATTTTAAATTAACATTATACTCTAACGAATCTACAGCAAAAATTATGCTGTTTATCCTTTTTTGTATGTCTTCTATTGTATTGTTTTTTACTATTTTGTCAAACATTTTATTACTGTCTAATTCTATGACACCCAACTTTATTAACAAAGTTTGTTCATAAATCCAAACCAACTCACTTAGTGCTTCTTTTATAGAATTTCTATCCCCATAACCTTCTAATATCTTAAATAACTCTAACCCGGATCTTTGGTGATGCTCTTCTAAAATATTATATAACTGAAGGCTATTATCAGTAGGGTTTTTGACTTTTTCTTTATTTGAATCTAGCACAATATACTGACATCTTGAAACAATAGTATCTAAAACTTTTGATTTATTCGTTGTTATTAAAAGTGCTACAATATTTTCCTCTGGCTCTTCTAAAAATTTCAATATTGTATTTGCCGCATTTTTATTAAGATTTTCAGCATTTTTTATTATATAAATTCTTTTATTGTTAAAAGATGATTTTGATTTAAATTCACCTTTCAAGTTATATACCTGTTCTTTTTTTATCCATTGTCCATCCGGCTCAATTATTTTTAAATCTGGATATAACCCATTTTCTATCATTAAATCTAAGTTTTTTACTTCTGTATTAAATTGATTAAATATGTGTTTGGCAATATTTAAAACTTTATTAAAATTATTTGTTTCTAATAAATAAGCGTGTCGCAAATTATCTCTATTAAAATAATTTAAATTATCTTCAGTAATTACCATAGCACAACCTCCATTAAAATACTAATATCAAAGAAAATGTTAATAATATCATTGCTGGGATATCCATTAAAGATACTAAACCAATAGTTATATAATTAATCGGTAAAATAACTCCAAACTTTATTGCAATCAAATTAAAACTATACAACAATACTACAGAAAAAATTATCTTCTTAAAAACTTTTATTATCATATTATCCCTCACATAAATTTATGAGGATAAAAAATTATTATTCGATCTCTTTCCTATCTAGTAAAGCTCTTTCTAAAGTTAACGAATCTATATATTCTATATCTGCACCCAACGGAATACCGCTTGCAATTCTTGTTACTTTTATATTTAGACCTTCTAATATTTTTTTTATGTATAAGCTTGTTGTTTCACCTTCTATAGTAGGCTTAACAGCAATTATGATTTCTGAAAAAGATGATTTTTCAATTCGTTTTACCAATTTTTCAATACCAATATCTTCTGGATTAACACCATCTAGTGGAGAAATCAAATTGTCTAACACATGGTAAAAGCCATGAAACGAACCAGTTCTTTCAAATAAATATATACTTCTAGAATCCTCTACTATACACAAAACATTGCTGTCTCTTTTTAAATCTGAACAAACATTACACTTTTCTTTGTCTGTTATATTAGAACAAACTGGGCATTTATGTAAATTTCTCTTTGCATTAACAACTGATTCAGCTAAGAAGTTTGACTTTTCAACATCCATATTTAATATATAAAAAGCAAGACGCTCTGCAGTTTTTTCGCCTATACCAGGCAATAGTTTAAAGCTTTCGATTAAATCTTCAAGACTTTCTGGATACATAATGATTAAAACAACCCCGGGATATTGGTGTATTTCCCCATTTTTTCTTCTGTAAGTTTATCTACTTCCTTAAAAGCAGAATTTAATGCCACCATTAACATATCTTCCAACATTTCGATCTCATCTGCCTCTATATCTTGTTCAGTATTTATTTTAACTGACTTTAGTTGTTTAGTACCGTAAACCTCGACTTTTACCAAAGAACTTTCACCAATAAAAATACTATTATCAATTTCCTCTTTTGCCTTAAGCATATCTTTTTGCATATTTTGAGCTTGCTTTAATATTGCTTGCATATTCATGCTAATCATCTCCTTATTTTATTTCTATATAATTTGAATCAAACAAATCATACATTTTTTTCTCAGTATCATTTTCACTAGATATGTTTGATTCTATGTTATTTATTATAACACTTTTTTCTTTAACACCATCAAAATATTTATCGTCTAATAACAAATATTTTTCACCAGAATTTATTTTTTTTATATAATCTCCTTTAGCGTTAGACCAATCTTCATTATCAACAGCAACGATATGGCAATTATAATTTAACATCTCGTTAATAACTTGTTCTAATTTCATATATTCAGCGTTAACCTTATCTGCAACGGACGAATATTGATACAATAAAACAATATATTCAGGACTTGCCATAACTGGTGTTCCATCCAATAAGATGCATATCTCAGAACCTTTATTTTTATCAAACGCATATTCTTTTAACATTTCCCACATTTCTTTTGCAGTATGTAATAAATCTTTGCTTGCACTAACAAAAGCATTATTTATTCTAACACTTTTAAATTCAACTAAATCAATATTATCGTCATGAACATTTTGCTGTTTTTCCATAGAACGCTTGTCATCTTTCTCTATGCTCATGCAATCGTCACCCTGTTTTTGTTGTTCGATTTTTGTTCGAGAAAATATTTCCCGGGAAATATTTTTTTCTTCTTTATCCTTATAAAAATTTAAAATTCCTATTTCAAACAATATTTTTTTATCCACAGAGCTGGTTTTCATTTTATCATATATTTCCACAAATTCAGATAATATAGATAGATATAATGTATCAATTTTGTTATTTATAAAAATTAGTTGTTCCAATTGGTTTATAATATCACCAACAATACTTAACATATCATAATCATTTTCATAAAAATAATTAATTTTTTTAAAGACATCATTTATATCATTGTTTTTTACCGATTCGATTAAATTTTGTATACTCGTTTTTTCTGGTTTTCCACACACAACTCGAACCTCTTCAACAGCTATATCCTTATTACAATATGCCGTCATTTTTTCCAACAGACTTAAAGCATCTCTCATACAACCATCCGAACAATTAACAATTTCTTTTATTGCCTCTTCAGTTGCATTTATTTTTTCAAAACTACATATATCTAAAATTTTATTTTTCATATCGTTTGGTGATATTTTCTTAAACTCAAGAACTTGACACCTCGATAAAATGGTAGCAGGAACTTTATGAAGTTCTGTGGTAGCTAATATAAATATAGCATGAGACGGCGGTTCTTCCAAAGTCTTTAACAAGGCGTTAAATGCACCTATAGATAACATGTGAACTTCATCTATTATATAAACCTTATATTTAAGCAAAGACGGAACTATATTGATTTTACTTTTTAGTTCTCTTATTTCATCCACACCATTGTTAGATGCTGCGTCTATTTCAATTATATCAACGCATTCTTTCGAAAAAGAATTTTCGCAATATACACATTTGTTACATGGATTATTTTGTTCTGGTTTTCCACAATTTATTGTTCTAGCAAAAATTTTAGCCACGCTTGTTTTACCTGTTCCTCTTGGACCAGTAAACAAATATGCATGTGAAACACTGTTGTTTTTTATAGCGTTTTTCAAAACACTTACAACAGTCTTTTGCCCTGACACTTCATCAAAATTAGATGGTCTATATTTTCTATACATCGCTAAATGTTCCATACTATCCCTCCTTTTTAATTATATCACGTATGATTTTTTATATAAAGACTTTATTGGTTTTATTACAAATTTAATCTATGTTTTTTGTTTCACATGAAACAAAACAAAAAAACATCTGTACAATTTATAGATGCTTTGTTTCACATGAAACATTTAAAAAAATATCAAAATTATTTCCCGGGAAATAATTTACCTTTTTAATTTGAAAAATTTTTTAATAATTTTTGAACAATCTCCTTCTAGTACGCCTCTTTCAATAACAACTTGGTGATTAAATCTAGAATTTTGAAGAATTTCCTCAATTATTTTAGAGTTCTCGAAAACATTTGAACTACATCCATATACTATTTTTGTAATTCTAGATTGTTGTATAGCACTAGCACACATAGGACAAGGTTCCATTGTTACATAAATTATACATCCGTTAAGTCTCCAGTCGCTAAAATGTTTGCTCGCTGATTCAATTGCGATTATTTCTGCATGTTGTGTTACTAGTTTAGAAGAATCTTTTTTATTGTACGCTTCTGCTATTATTTTGTTATCTTTTACTATAATTGCACCTACGGGAATTTCGTTTTCATTGAAAGCTTGCTCGGCAAGTTTTAATGCTCTATTCATGAAATATTCGTCATTATAAACCATAGTACATCACTCCATAAAAAATAGCGCACATAAACATTGAATGTTAAGGCTGCTATCTTCCGATCCTGACCTGGTTCCAATATATTTATTGCGCTATATATAAATTAATATATTTTTTTTGTTTTTGCAAGTGTTTTTCAAAATATTTCCCGGGAAATATTTTATTCTTCAATTATTTCCTCTTCTATGTGTTCTACTGTGCTAGCAGTAGAAACTTTTTGTCCGTTCTTTAAGTTAATTAATCTTACTCCCTGCGTATTTCTACTTAATAGAGATACTTGCTCGATTGATATTCTTATTACTATTCCACTGTTAGTAATAATCATTAGATCTTCATCACCTTTTATAGACCTTAGTGCTACAATACTACCATTTTTGTCGGTAATATTCAATGTTTTAACACCTTTGCTACCTCTATGTGTCAAACGATATTCATCTATTGATGTTCTCTTACCGTAACCGTTTTCTGTGACCACTAATACTTGGCAATTTTCTTCAACAACTTCAGCACCAACAACATGAGAATGCTCACATGTAATTCCTTTTACACCAGAACTACTGCGTCCCATTACTCTGACCTCTTTTTCATCAAATCTAACAAGTCTTCCGTCGCTGCTTCCAATTATTATTTCATTATTTCCGGTTGTTTTGCGAACAGAAATTAACTCATCATCATCCTTAAATACAATAGCCTTTTTACCATTGTTTCTAATGCTATCAAATTCTGTTAATGCCGTTCTTTTTATAAGCCCGTTTTTTGTAATAAATGCCAAATACTTAGCTTCTTCATCCTCTTGTTTTACTACAATAGTAGAAGTTATTTTTTCTTCCTTTTCAATAGGTAATAAATTTACTATCGGCAACCCTTTAGACTGTCTATTAAATTTAGGGATTTCATAACCTTTCATTCTATATACTTTACCAAAATTTGAGAAGAACAATATGTAGTCATGAGTCTTCATTGAAATAAGTTTCTCAGGAAAATCTTCTTCATTAGTACCCATACCCCTTATACCTACTCCTCCTCTATTCTGGATTTTATAAGTATCTACAGGCAATCTTTTAATATACCCTTTGCTTGTTAATGTTATTATTGAATCCTCAACAGGTATTAATGATTCGTCTTCAATATAATCTATAGCTGTCATATCAATTTCGGTACGCCTATCGTCGCTATATCTATTCTTAACTTCAATTAACTCTTTTTTAATTATATCCAAAACCTTTTGTTCAGAAGCTAAAATTGATTTTAATTCCTCAATTTCTTCTAACAATTGCTTCAATTCAGCTTCTATTTTTTCTCTTTCTAATCCTGTTAAACGTCTTAGTTTTAATTCCAAAATTGCATCTGTTTGAATTTCAGACAAACCAAACCTGGACATTAAATTTTCTTTTGCTTCTGTATCACTCTTAGCTGATTTAATAATTTTAACGACCTCATCTATGTTATCTTGTGCTATTTTATATCCTTCTAAAATGTGTACTCTTCGTTCATCTTTAGCTAAATCAAATTTCGTCCTTCTAATTATTACTTCTTTTTGATGATCAATATACTTAGAAATTATTGCCTTTAGACTTAGTGTTCTTGGCGTCAGTCCATCTAACATTAAAAATGTAATGCTGTATTGTGTTTGAAAATTTGTGTGTTTATATAAATTGTTTAGTACAACTTGTGGATTAGCATCTCTTTTTAATGTTATAGTTATTTTTACACCATCTTTTAAATCGGTATGATAATCAGCAATTCCATCAATTGTTTTTGAATGTACTAATTCTGCTACTTTGTTTTTTAAATCCATTGTATTAACGCCATATGGAACTTCAGTTATAACAATGTTACTATGGTTTCCAGCATCTTCAATAACTGCTTTACTCCTTATTGTAATACTACCTTTTCCTGTTTCATACGCCTTCTTTATACCTGAATTTCCTAAAATAATACCACCTGTAGGAAAATCGGGACCTTTTACATATTCCATTAACCCAAGAGTATCAATCTCAGGATTATCAATATATGCTATACATCCATCAATAACTTCACCTAAATTATGAGGAGGAATATTTGTTGCCATACCAACTGCTATACCCATAGTACCATTTACTAAAATGTTAGGATATCTTGAAGGTAATACTTTTGGTTCCTTACTAGTAACATCAAAATTATCTTCCATGTCTACAGTATCTTTATTAATGTCTCTTAATAATTCTAACGAGATTTTAGCAAGTTTGGATTCTGTATAACGCATTGCTGCAGCTCCATCACCTTCGATGTTACCAAAGTTACCATGTCCATCAATTAACATATATCTTTGGTTAAAATCCTGAGCCATTCTGACCATTGCTTCATAAATTGACGAATCTCCATGTGGATGATAATGTCCCATAACATAACCTACCGTTGTAGCAGATTTTCTATGAGGTTTATCTGGAGTATAACCAGACTCATACATTGACCACAAAATACGACGATGAACAGGCTTTAAACCATCTCTTAAATCTGGTAATGCACGAGACGCTATAACACTCATTGAATATTCCAAGAATGATGATTTTACTTCATCAACAATGTTATTTTCTGACAAACTATCTCTTTCGTGAAAATATCCATTAAATTTTTCACTATTCATTTTTTCTAAATCATTACTTATTTCTTCGTTTTTGTTATCCATTATTTTCACCCCCTATATATCAAGATTTTGTACGTATCCTGCATTTTCTTCTATAAATTTTCTTCTTGGTTCTACTTCATCACCCATTAATTTTTCAAAAATAGCATCCGCGGCTACGCAATCATCTACAGTAATTTTTCTTAATACACGTTTTTCGATATCCATTGTTGTTTCATTCAGCTCTTCAGCATCCATTTCCCCTAACCCTTTCATACGAGCAATTTCAGCACGAGCTCTTACATTATCTGGCAACGATTTTAAATATTCATCTTTTTCTTCTTCATTTAATACATATTTTCTTGTTTTTCCATGCATTATTCTAAATAATGGTGGTTGTGCAGCATATATATGCCCTGCCTCTACTATAGGCTTAAAAAACCTATAAAATAAAGTTAATAACAATACTCTAATATGAGAACCATCAACATCGGCATCGGTCATTATTATTATTTTGTCATATCGCAACTTAGATAAATCAAAGTCTTCCCCAATTCCTGTACCAAACGCTGTAATTATTGTTCTAATTTCTTCGTTTGACAACGCTCTATCAAGTCTAGCTTTTTCTACATTTAATATCTTACCACGAAGAGGAAGAATTGCTTGCGTCATTGAGTCTCTTCCTTTTTTTGCAGAACCTCCTGCTGAATCCCCTTCGACTATAAATATTTCAGACACTTTTGGATCCTTACTTTTACAATCGGACAATTTTCCAAAAAAGTTAGTAGTTGCTAAATCGCTTTTTCTAGTAATTTCCCTTGCTTTTCTAGCGGCATTTCTAGCACGACATGCAAGTAATGCCTTATTAACAATAGCTTTAGCTTCTTCAGGGTTTTCTAATAAAAACCTTTCAAAACCTTGAGAAAAAACATTATCTGCAAGTTTTCTAACTTCTGAGTTTCCCAATCTTCCCTTAGTTTGACCTTCAAATTGCGGATTTGGATGTTTACAAGAAATAATCATTGTTAGACCTTCTTTAACGTCATCCCCTGTCAGTGCCTCATCTTTGTCTTTCAATATATTATTTTTTCTAGCATAAGAATTTATAACTCTTGTTAATGCCCTTTTTACTCCCTCTTCATGTGTTCCTCCATCATGCGTATTAATGTTGTTAACAAAAGAATAAATATTATCATTATAACTAGAATTGTATTGCATTGCTACTTCAAAAAACACATTATCTTCTTCACCATCTAAGTGAATTATCGCTTCATGAACTGCTGTTTTTTCTTGATTAATAAACCTAACATATTCACTGATACCACCTTCGTATAAGAATGTTTCTCCAGTAGTATCTTCTAAATCTCTATCATCACGAATTGTAATAGCTAAACCTCTATTTAAGAAGGCTAATTCTCGTATTCTGACCATTAGAGTTTCATAATTATAAATATCACTATCAAAAATTTCAGGATCTGGTTTAAATGTTACTGTTGTTCCCGTTCTATTTTCACTGCATTTATCAATAACTTTCAATGGTTCTACTGTATGTCCTCCATTTTCAAACCTAATATAGTTAACTTCTCCATTTTTATAAACTTTTACCTCTAACCATTTACTTAATGCATTAACAACAGAAGCTCCTACTCCATGAAGACCACCAGATACTTTATATCCGCCACCACCAAATTTTCCTCCAGCGTGCAACACTGTATAAACAGTTTCTACTGTTGATTTTCCCGTTTTTGGATGGACATCTGTTGGTATTCCTCTACCATCATCTTTAACAGTTATAGAATTATCTTTATTAATTATTACTTCTATATTATTACAAAATCCAGCAAGTGCCTCATCTATTGCATTATCAACAATTTCCCATACTAGATGATGTAATCCTTTAATATCTGTTGTACCAATGTACATACCAGGTCTTTTTCGTACTGCTTCTAGCCCTTCTAATACCTGTATCGCAGACGAATCATATGCTTTATTTTCTTCCATTATAATCACCCTTATCTATAATTTTTCCATTATCTATTTTAAAAATTTTTGCATTTTCTAATAATTTTTTGTTAATACCGACAGTATCATTAGCTGTAATTATTACTTGAATATCATTATTTATATAATTTATCAATCTATTTCTTTTTGTTTTATCTAACTCACTAAAAATATCATCTAAAAGAAGTATAGGCTTAGTATTGGTTATTTCTTCAAAAATAGGAATTTCAGCTAATTTAAATGAAATCATTGCCATTTTTTGTTGACCTTGTGAACCATAAACTTTAATATCACTATCGTTTATCAAAAAATGAAAATCATCTCTATGCGGACCAAATAAAGTCATTCCAGCAATAATCTCCCTATTTTGATTCTTTTGATATTTTTGCAATAATATTTTTTTTATTTCTTCTTCTGATTTATCTTCAATATCAATATTTGTTTCATATCGTACCTTTAAATTGTCAGTTTTAGTTAAATCCCTATATATAACTGAAATATTAAAATTTATCTTTTTTATAAATTCAAGTCTTTCCTTATAAATATAAGTAGCTCTATCAACTAAATTATCTGTTAATACATCTAGATATCTTATATCACTGATACTATTTGTATATATTAATTTCAAATAATCATTTCTCATTTTCAGAATTTTATTATATTCGTTATAATTTTTTATATATTGCTGATTTAACTGACTTATTTCTATATTTAATAAATCCCTTCTTAAAGACGGAGAACCTTTTATTGTTTCCACATCTTCTGGGGAAAATAAGATTACATTTAAGTTACTAACATAATCTGATATTTTTTTAATGTTAGTATCATTAACAAAAACCTTTTTTTCATTATTTATAACCGATATAGATAAATCCTTAAAATATTTACCTATTTTTACTTGTCCTTTTATTTTATAACTATCACTACCATTCCTCTTCAAAATTTCATCATAATTAGTCCTATAAGATTTAGTAAGAGCTAAAACATAAACACTTTCTAAAATATTTGTTTTACCCTGAGCATTATTTCCAATAAAAATATTAATCTTACTATTAAATTTTATATTACATTTGTAATAATTTCTAAAATTTACTAAATTAATTTTAGTTAAAATCATTTAATTCCACCAAAAACGCCCATATAACCACCTTTACCTATTTCATAGTCCTCTATACATACATAAATATTATACCATATTTTCGATGATTACAAAAGAAAAAAGAGGTTTTTCCTCTTTTATTTTTGTTTTATTCTTTTTGAAATCATAGCATCTAACATCCCAGCACGCAATAATTGATTTTCAAAAGAAAGTTTTGAAATATTAAATGTCTTTTCAACACCATTTGAAAACATGACTTTTGTTTGTTTTCCATTTTTTTCTCTTTTTTTAACAAAATTGTGATTAATCCAACAACAATCTATTGCATTAGAAGATCTAGTAGGAAAAAAAATAATTTTTCCTGATTCTTCAACCAATAAAGGTATTTTATAACTGAAATTTAATATTTTTTGTGCCGCCTTTATTCTACCGTTATAAGTACTTCCATAATATTCACAATTTTCTTCTAATATTTCAAATGTTGATTGAGGAACGTCATACTCCTTTGTTAATTCAATTATTTTTGTGTTTGATGAATCTATCGGAATTATTGCCACAGTTTCATCATTAATTTCATATTTCATAAAAAATCCCCCGTTTCTTAAATATGTAATTTAAATTACGAGGAATATTATATATCAAATTTTTGTCGAATAATGTCGTTTTATGTCGACATTTGTATTTTTTTAATATGTTCTTATTGGTAAAACTAACTGTTCAAGAGTTTCATCTTCATTACCTTTTATTATTATTGGTTTTATTTCTCCAAAGAAAGAAAGTCTAGCACTTTTATCTTCAAAAGATTTTAATGCTTCCATCATATATTTCGCACTGAATGAAATTTTTATTTCTTCATCTCTATCTTTTTCAATTTTCATTTTTTCTTCTACCCTACCAATTTCTGCAGATGAAGACTTAACTAATAATGTATTATTGTTTATTTCAAATGTAACAATGTTTTTTTCCTTATCAGAAGTTAAAATACTTGCTCTATCTATAACATTGTATAATTCATCTAAATCTGCTGTTATTGTCAATATCGCATCTGTTGGCCACAAATTTGATGTATTAGGATAATTTCCATTAATTAATCTAGATTGAAATAAAAGATTGTTATATTTAAATAAAATTTTATTATTAAAAATGTGCATTTCTATATTATCTTCTCCACTATCTAGTATTTTATTTAATTCCATTAAATTTTTACTAGGAATTACAAAATTATAATTTTCATCTAATATTTTGTCTAACTTTATTGTTTTTTTAGCTAATCTATAAGAATCAGTAGCATTACATTCTAAAATATCCCCTACTACTTTAAAATTAATACCTGTCAAAACCGGTCTTGATTCATCACTAGATGTTGCAAATGAAGTTTGATTAATTATATTTCTAAAGTCTTTATTATTTATATATATAATCTTTTTACTTTCTTCTAAAGATATATTTGGATATTCATTTTTATTAATTCCATTTAAATTAAATTCACTATTATCTGTATAGATAATTATTTTTAGTTCATCTATTACTTCAATATTAATATATTCATCTGGCAATTTTCTTACTATATCTAATATATATTTACCTTGTATAATAATACTTCCTTCTTTTTCAATATTCATATTTTCATTATTTGGTATAAATGATTGAATTGTTATATCATTATCAGAAGCTGTTAGTGTTAATCCTTTATTATCTAAATCAAATTTTATTCCTGATAAAATGGGAATTAAATTTTTTGTTGAAATAGCCTTTGAAACTTTATTTAATCCTTCTAGTAATATTTCTTTTTTAATTTCTAATTTCATTATTATTCCTTCTTTCTTTTATTAACATTTTATTATTATTAGAGTGGAAACTGTTGAAAACTGTTTTTCCTTAATATTTATATATGTTTTTAATATATTGACTTGTGGAAAAAGTGTTTAAAATCATATTATTTAATGTCTTTTTCTAAACTCTCAATAGTTTTAGCTAGATCTTTGTTAACAGAAATTTCTCTTTCTATTTTTTCACAAGAATGCATTACTGTAGAATGATCTTTACCACCAAATTCAATTCCTATTTTAGGAAAAGACTCATCAGTTAATTTTCTACAAAGATACATAGCAATTTGTCTAGGAAAAGCTATGTTTGAACTTCTTTTCTTTGATTTTAAATCTTCAATAGAAATTTTAAATTTTTCTGCCACTACTTTTTGAATTTTATTTATATCATTTTTTTCGCTACTTCCCTTATTTATATAGTCCTTTAATGCTTCCATCGCTAAATTCAAATCTATTTCAGAACTCATTATGGTAGAATATGCTACCAATCTTGTAACAGCTCCTTCTAACATACGAACATCGCTTTTTAAATTAGATGCCATATATTCAATTACTTGGTCTGGTATATGTTTATTTATTGCTTCACCAGCAATCCTTTTCTTTAAAATTGCAATACGTAAGTCTAAATCTGGCGGATAAATATCAACAGGTAATCCCCAACAAAATCTTGTTCTAAGTCTATCTTCTAAAATTTTTAAATCGTCAGGAGACCTATCTGATGAAATAATTATTTGTTTATTATCGCCATATAAATTATTAAATGTGTGGAAAAATTCTTTTTGCGTTTCTGTTGCTCCACCTAAGTATTGAATGTCATCTATAATTAAAACATCAATATTTCTATATTTTTGTTTAAAAAAGTCAACATAACTAAAGTTTGTTCCTGACTCATCTTTTTTGTTTATTCCAATAAAATCTGAAACAAATTGCTCACTTGTCACATATAAAACTTTTTTGTTAGAATTCTTTGTAATGTAATTTCCTATTGCATGCATTAAATGAGTTTTTCCTAACCCGCTATTTCCATATATAAACAAAGGATTATACATTTTTCCAGGAGACTCAGCTACAGAAAGTGCTGCGGCATGTGCAAATTTATTACTATTTCCTACTATAAAATTTTCAAAAGTATATTTTGAATTTAGGTTAGTATTAAGATACAGATTATCATTATTATATATGTTACTTTGAGCAGTAGTAACAGCATTTTTAATAACATTAGATTCTTTTAAATTTTCAATTTCTTCTGTAATATACAATTCAATTTCAATATTTTTACCGGTTAATTCTAAAAAATAATTTTTTAAAGAATCGTTATAATGTATCAAAATATGTTTCTTATGCATTGGAAAAGGTACAATAATACGTGCAACACCGTTATTTAAATCATAAAGTTCTGTTTCTTCAAACCAAGTTTGGAATGCTAATGAATTAATTTCGGATTTAATTTTTTCTAAAATATTAGACCATAAAAGATATGTATCCATCATTATCACTCCCCCCAGATAAAAGATTAATTAATACAATTTCATTTTAACTTATACTGTTGAAAAAATAAAGCAAAAACGGTAAAAAAAAATAATCAACAAGTAATTCACAAAGTTTTCAACAATTTTTGTGTATAAAAAACAATAATATTAATAAGTTTTGCACATTTTCCACAAATTTTAAATAACAAATGTAGAAAAAGTTATGCACATGTATGTTAATTGTGTTGAAAACAATTTATGTGATATTTTTTTAAAAAAGTTTGACAAAAAGATAGAAGTACTATTATAATAGGGTAGATTTTAGTTTGGAGGTGGAATAAATGAAAAGAACTTATCAACCCAATAATAGAAAAAAAGCAAAAAAGCTAGGATTTTTCGCTAGAATGAAAAATGGTATTATTAAAAGAAGAAGAGCAAAAGGTCGTAAAAAACTAGTATAATTAATTCCACTGGCAACAGTGGCTTTTTTGTTATATACTTGTATTGGAGCGTGTGTTATGAAAAAGAAAAATATTGTTAAAGAAAATAAAGATTTTTCTAAAATTATAAATAACGGAAAAAAATGTTGGAATGATGCTTATTCAATATATTATGACGAAAATAATTATGGCAATTACAGAATAGGGATTTCAGTAAGTAAAAAAATCGGTAATGCAGTAGTGAGAAATAAAATAAAAAGACAAATAAGAAATATTGCTGATAAATATAAAAACATCTACCAAAAAAACAGAGATTATATTATAATAGTAAGAAGAAATTATATTAATTTAAATTTTTATGAATTGGAAATTAAATATTTAGAATTAATAAACAAAATAACACATAGAGGAGAGTTACAATGAAAAACAAAAACAAAAAAATAAGAATATTGTTTTTAGCATTAATATTGATATTATCAACAGGGTGTACCAAAACATTAAATGATCCTGAAACAAAGAAAGCGGTCATAAACCCTAGAACTGGTCAAAGTTTAACACAAAATATATTGTGTCAACCTACAGATGAGGAGTCAATAAAATTATACAAAGAATATAAGAAAATAATAAATATAGAGAAATTGCCTACCTGCAATAAATTTTCTATTACTTCTGGTGGTTACGATGGTTTATGGGATAGCCTTTTTATAAAGCCGTTAGCATGGTCTATCATTCAAATAGGTAATTTTGTAAAAAGTTACGGATTAGCATTAATAATTACTAGCTTATTAATAAGAATGGTAGCGCTGCCAATAACTAAAAAAACTGCGATTCAATCTGAACTTATAGCTAAAGCTAAACCTGAATTAGATAGATTAGAGAAGAAATATGAAAATAAAACTGATCAAGCATCGATGATGAAGAAGAGTCAAGAGATGACAATGATTTATAAAAAATATAACATAAACCCTATTGCAGGATGTTTATATGCATTTTTACAAATTCCTTTGTTTATAGCATTTTTAGAATCTATAAATAGGGTTCCAGCTATTTTTGAAGAAAATTTTATAGGATTCCAATTAGGTACAACACCTATGATAGGAATGCAAAATGGTAATTATTTATATTTAATAATAGTTGCATTAGTAGCACTTACAACATTCTTCTCATTTAAATTAAATTCAACAAGCACAGATGTTAATGGACAGAATGGAATGATGAATAGAATAATGGTAATAACAATTACATTTATGTCATTATTTATGTCTGCTGCGTTAGGTATATATTGGGTAACAACTAATATGTTTACTGTTGCACAAAATTTATTAGTTAAAAGGAGTAAAAAAATAAATGGATAAGTATGTATATAGTGGGAAGAATAAAGAGGAAGCGTTAGAGAAAGCTTTAACTGATTTAAATGTTAGCGAAAAAGAAATTTATGTTAAGGAGACCGAACAAAAAGGCGGATTATTTAAAAATAAAAGAATTGATTTAGAAATTATAAAAAAATCTGATGTAGTTGAGGAATTGAAAAACTTCATAAAAAACGTTATAAAACTAATGGGGATAGAAGCAAATCTAGAGGTAAAAACAAGAGAAGATAGTGTTAGTATTACTGTGTATAGTGATAATAACAAAATTTTAATCGGTAAAGGCGGAAGAACAATTGATGCATTAAGCATGATCGCCAAACAATATATTCACAATGAAATAGGTACTAATTTTAGATTTATACTAGATGTTGGTGAATATAAAGCAAAACACCAAAAAAATATTGAATATATGGCAAAAAAAGTTGCCAGAGAAGTAGCAAAAACAAAAATAGAAGCAAAATTAGACCCTATGAATTCTTATGAAAGAAGATTAGTTCATAGTATTTTATCAGATAATGAAAAAGTTTATACAGAAAGTATTGGTGAAGAACCAAACAGGGCTGTAGTAATAAAACCAAGAGATTAAGTAAATATTTTTATAAAAATTAACTGGAGTGAAAAAATGAATAAAAGCGTTATTTCGCATACCCCAGTAGGAACGGTTTGGGATCCTACTTTTTCAGGAAGATATTATACAGATGAGGATCAATTGTTAGTTAATAATAAACTTGAAAAATATAGTGAACTATTAAATGAAGAAAACAACAAGCCTATAGATGAGCAATTAGAAAAAGAAAATTCAAATAATAATATTGTTAAAAAAAGATAAATAGCAACTATAATTATATTGTTATTAGAAAAATAAAGATACTGAAATAAATGTTCAGTATTTTTTATATTTATAAATTAAATAAAAAAATCTATTTTGTTATATCAAGCACTTGAAAAAATTATAAATATGTTATAATCTATATAGACAAAAAAGGGGTGATAATATGAAGGATACAATAACGGCTATCTCAACAGCATTAGGAGTAGGAGCAATTTCAATTATTCGTATAAGTGGTGATGAAGCTATAAATATTGCTAATTCTATTTTTAAAGGTAAAGATTTAACTAAAGTAGATAGCCATACCATTCACTATGGACATATAGTGGATGAAGAAGAAACAATAGATGAAGTTTTATTATCTATAATGAGAGCCCCTAAAACCTTTACTTGCGAAGATATTATAGAAATTAATTGTCATGGTGGTATCGCAACTACGAACAAAATATTAGAGTTAATCTTGCTAAAAGGAGCAAGACTTGCTGAACCAGGAGAATTTACTAAAAGAGCATTTTTAAACGGAAGAATTGATCTGATAGAAGCTGAATCAGTAATGGATTTGATTGATGCAAAAACAGAACAAGCTAGAAAATTATCAATTAATCAGTTGGATGGAAAAGTAAGTGAAATAATAAAGAAATTTAGAAAAAAATTGCTAGAATTATTAGCTAGTATAGAAGTTAACATAGATTATCCTGAATATGAAGAATATGAAGTTATAACAAATGAAAATATTAAAAAAGAGATTAATTATATAAAAAATGAGTTACTTAAAATAATTAAGGAGTCAGAAAACGGAAAAATAATTAGAAACGGAATTAAAGTTGCTATTGTTGGAAGGCCAAATGTAGGTAAGAGTAGTATTTTGAATCGTTTCTTAGACGAGGAAAAAGCAATTGTTACAGATATAGCAGGTACAACTAGAGATATAGTTGAAGGACAAGTTAGTCTAGATGGTATTTTGTTTAATTTTGTGGATACAGCAGGTATTAGAGAAGCAACCGACATAGTAGAACAAATAGGAATAGAAAGAAGCAAAAATGAAATAAATTCTGCTGATTTAGTTTTGTTAGTGTTAAATAACAACGAAGAATTAAATAGCGAAGATAAACAGCTAATTGATGAATTACCAAAAAATTCGATTATAGTTATTAATAAAACAGATTTAGAAAATAGACTTGATATAGAAAGTATAGATAGAGAAAAAGTGTTTATTAATACCGTTAGTCTAGATGGTATAGAACCGTTAAAAGAAAAAATTAAAGAAATGTTTAAGTTAGATCAAATAAATAATGGAGATTGTACTTATTTAAGTAATGCAAGACAAATCTCTTTAGCAAAAGAAGCATATGCAATAATTAATGACATTGAAACAGGAATACAAAATGAAGTGCCAACAGACTTAATAGAAATTGATATAAAACGCATTTGGGAAAAATTAGGAGAAATACTTGGTGAAACATATACGGATGAATTAATAGACCAATTATTTACCCAGTTTTGTCTTGGAAAATAGGAAGTGATTTAAATGGAATATGATATTATTGTTGTAGGGGGAGGACATGCGGGATGTGAGGCATCCTTGGCGGCTGCTAGAAAAGGAAAGAAAACTTTGCTTATAACAAGTAATAAAAAAAATATAGCGGATATGCCTTGTAATCCTTCAATTGGGGGACCCGCTAAAGGTATAGTAGTAAGAGAAATATCTGCTCTTGGTGGAGAAATGGCCAATAATATAGATAAAAGTTTTTTACAAATGAAGTTACTTAACACAAAAAAAGGTCCAGCGGTAAGAGCGTTAAGAGCACAAGCAGATAAAATTGACTATAGCAAGGAAATGATTAAAACTTTAGAAAATACACTTAATCTAACGATTTTAGAAGGAATGGTTGAAGATTTACTAATAGAAAACGAAAAGATAAAAGGAATAGAGTTAGAGGATGGAACAAGAATAAAATCTAAAATCGTAATATTAACAACAGGAACTTATTTAAAAGGTACTATTTTATATGGTTCTACAAAAATAGAAAGTGGGCCACATGATGAAAGACCATCTAAATTCTTGAGTGAAAACCTTAGAAAACTTGGTTTTAGAATAAAAAGATTAAAAACAGGAACGCCTCCTAGAATAGAAAAAAGTAGTATTGATTTTAGTAAAGCAGAATTACAACCAGGAGACCCTGAACCAAGATACTTTTCTATTTTTAATAACAAAGAATACGATGTTAACGACCAAATACCATGTTATTTGATTTATACTAATTCTGAAACCCATGAGATAATTAAAGAAAATTTAAATAAATCTAGTATGTATGGTGGTTATGTAGAAGGTGTAGGACCTAGATATTGTCCATCAATAGAAGATAAAATTGTAAGATTTAGCGATAAAGAAAGACACCAATTATTTTTGGAACCAGAAAGTATTTATTACGATGATATATATATTCAAGGATTTTCAACGAGTATGCCACATGACATTCAAGAAAAAATGGTACGCAGTTTGCCAGGACTTGAAAATGCGATTATCAATAAATATGCTTATGCTATAGAGTATGATGCAATTGACTCTACCCAATTAAAACCAACTCTTGAAACAAAATTAATAGAAGGATTATATACTGCCGGGCAAATAAATGGAACAAGCGGTTATGAGGAAGCGGCATGTCAAGGGTTAATTGCAGGAATTAATGCTGCACTAAAATTGGAGTCTAAAGAAGAGTTAGTATTAAAAAGAAATGAAGCATACATTGGGGTTTTGATTGATGACTTAGTTACTAAAGGTGTAATTGATCCGTATAGATTGTTAACTTCGCGAGCAGAATATCGTTTGCTGTTAAGGCACGATAACGCAGATTTAAGATTAATGGATTACGGATATTCTGTAGGCTTAGTAAGCGAAGAAGATTATAATTTGTTTTCAGAAAAGAGATCAAATATAGAAAAATTAACAAAAAATTTGAAGGAATATTTATTAACCCCAAACAAGGAAAATAACGAATATTTGATGAGTATTAATACACCTGAAATAGTTACTACTACTTCACTATATGATTTATTAAAAAGACCCGAAGTAGAACTTAAAGATTTAGAAAAATATATAGATTTAAACTATAAGAAAGATGTATTAGAGCAAGTAAGTATAAATATTAAATATGAAGGTTATATAATAAAAGCAAATAAAGAAGCAGAGAAAATGCTAGAATATGATAATATTAAAATTCCTGAAGATATTGATTATACATTAGTTCATAATATAGCAGCAGAGGCAAAACAAAAACTAAGTGAGATAAGGCCTACTTCAATTGGACAGGCTATGAGAATAAGCGGCGTTAATCCGTCAGACATCACTATGTTAATGGTATATTTGAAAAGGAATAAAGAAAATGAATAAAGAAGAATTTTTAATAGAAACAAAAAAAATGGGTCTTGATATTACTGTAGAACAGCTGGATTTGTTAGATAGATTTTATAATTTACTAATTGAATGGAATAAAAAAATAAATTTAACTACAATTACCTCATATGAAGAAGTATATTTAAAACACTTTTTCGATAGTTTAACTTTATATAAGGAAGTTAATTTAAATGAAACCCTATATTTGTGTGATGTGGGTACTGGAGCTGGTTTTCCCGGTATTGTTTTAAAAATTTGCTTTCCAAAACTAAATATAACACTTGTAGATTCATTACAAAAAAGAGTGAATTATTTGAACACCATAATAGAAGAGTTAAATTTAGCGGATATTAGAGCATATCATGTTAGAATGGAAGATTTTTCAAAATTAAACGAGGAAAAATTCGATATTATAACGGCAAGAGCTGTTGCGAATATGAACACTTTATTAGAAATAAGCATAAAATCATTAAAAATAAACGGGCGATTGATACTTATGAAAGCTAATTGTGAAGAAGAAATATCTAACTGTAAAAAAGCACTAAAAGAATTGTCCTGTGAATTAGTTAATGTTAAAAAGTTTACTTTACCTAAAGAAAATAGTAATAGGACTCTAATTAATATTAAAAAGACATCAAAGACCAAAGAAAAGTATCCTAGAACAATAGATAAAATCAAAAAAAATCCGCTATAAAATAAAGAATATAATTATATATTCTTTTTATTATTAATAAAAAAGAGATTGAAAAACATCTCAAATTATTATATAATGTAATATAGAATAAAAGAGTAAAGGGGAGGGTATAAAATGGATGAAGTAGTTTATCTATATTTAGATGACATTATACCTAACAGATTTCAACCTAGAGAAGTATTTGATGAAAGAGCATTAAAAGAACTAGCCCTATCAATAAGAGAGCATGGGGTTATCCAGCCAATTATTGTAAGGAAAATTGGAACAAAATATGAAATAATTGCTGGTGAACGCAGATATAAAGCATCAACATTAGCAGGGCTTACTAAAATTCCTGCAATAGTTAGAAATTTAGACGATAAAGAAAGCTCTAAAGTTGCTTTAATTGAAAACCTACAAAGAAAAGATTTGACCCCAATAGAAGAAGCTCGTACTTACCAAAAAATCTTAGATATCGATAATATTACGCAAGAAGAATTAGCAAAAAGCATGGGTAAAAGTCAGTCAGCGGTTTCAAACAAACTAAGACTTTTAACTCTATCAAATAAAATCCAAGAAGCACTTTTAAATGAAAAAATATCGGAAAGACATGCTAGAAGTTTGTTAAACGTTCCTGACGAAAAAGAACGAGAGAGGTTAACAGAATTAATTGTAGAAAAAAGATTGTCGGTAAAAGATTTAGAAAGTATCATAAAAAATAAAGAAATTGCAGAAGAAACCCAAGAAAAAGAAGAAGTAAAAGAAGAGATTAATTTAAATTCTGTAGAAGAAAAGAATAATAAACAACAAAAAAATGATGAATATCCAAGAATAAATTTTGAGGATCTATTGAAAAATCTTAAGAAAGATGACCCTATAATAGAAGAAGAAATAGAGACTCTTGATATTCAAGAGACAGACGACAATTACTTTTCGTTTGACGGGTTCACAGATATTAATAATAATAGTTTTAGCAATAGTATTGATAAATTACGTGCTACAGTTAACGAAATTAAAAAGCTAGGAATCAAAATTAAAAGCGATGAGTTAGACTTAGAAAACAAACATAGGTTTATAATTGAAATAGAAAAAGATAACAAATAAAAAATTAAGATAGAATTTCTATCTTTTTTTTATAAAAACATTTAAAAAGTTGTTATTTTTTGATAGAATATTATTTGTCAAGAATTATTAGAAAAAGGTGATAGGATGGGAAAGGTAATTTCTTTGGTAAATCAAAAAGGTGGAGTAGGAAAGACAACGACAAGCATTAATCTTTCAGCATCATTAGCAGTACTAGGAAAACAAGTTTTACTAATAGATTTAGATCCACAAGGAAATACAACAACAGGAATAGGTATAAACAAAGGTGATATAGATAAAAGTGTTTATGATGTTTTAATAGACAATTGTAATATCCAAGAAGCAGTAATATCTACTAGGTATAAAAGATTGTCTTTGTTGCCGGCCACTATTAATTTAGCGGGTATTGATATAGAGCTTTTAGAAAAGAGCAATGAGGACCCTACTTTTTCTAAAGGAAAACAATTAAAAACGAAGTTAGATACAATAAGAGAATTATTTGATTTTATTATAATAGATTGTCCTCCATCCTTGGGGTTAATTACTACAAATGCTTTAACAGCATCTGATTCTGTAATAATACCTGTGCAATGTGAATTTTTTGCACTAGAAGGAATAATGCAGTTATTAAATACAATAATGATGGCCCAAAAGACATTAAATCCTGATTTAGACATAGAAGGGGTGTTATTAACTATGCTTGATTCTAGAACAAAGTTGGGGTTTGAAGTAGTAGAGGATATTAGAAAGTATTTTAAAGAAAGAGTGTATAATACAATAATACCGAGATTAATTAGGTTAACAGAAGCTCCTTCTCATGGGAAGCCTATAATAGCATATGACCCAAAAAGTAAAGGAACAGAAGCCTATTTAAATTTAGCGAAGGAAGTGATTGAAAGAAATGGAAACTAAAAGAAGAGCCCTTGGAAAGGGATTAGAAGAACTATTTAATAACGAACAACTAGATTTAAATAAATTTGAAAAGAAGATAATTGAAAGCACACCAAAAGAAGAAATAATTGAGGTTAAGATTAGTGAATTGAGGCCTAACCCATATCAGCCTAGAAAGGTGTTTGATGAATCAAAGCTAGAAGAGTTGGCATCATCAATTAAAGAACACGGTGTATTTCAGCCAATTATAATTAAAAAAAGTATAAAAGGATATGAGATCATTGCTGGGGAAAGAAGAGTAAAAGCATCTTCTAAAGCAGGATTAGAAAAGATCCCTGCAATTATAAGAGATTTCGATGATGAGGCAATGATGGAAATTGCCTTGCTTGAAAATCTACAAAGAGAAAATTTAAACTCAATAGAAGAAGCAACCGCTTATAGAAAGTTATTAGATACTTTAAAATTAACACAAGAAGAGCTAGCTAAAAAACTAGGTAAAAGTAGAAGTCATATTACAAATATGTTAGGATTGTTATCTTTACCAGAAGAAGTAAAAGAGATGATTAATGATAATAAAATTAGTATGAGTCATGCTCGAGTTTTAAGCAAAATAGAGGGAAGAAATAAGATCTTAGATTTAGCGCAAAAAATAGTTGACAACAACTTAAATGTTAGAGATTTAGAAGAAATGTCACAAGACAAAGAAATAATAAAAAAACGTCATATTGAAAAGAGAAAAGAAAACGAATATCGTTATATTGAGGAAACATTGTGTGATAAATTAGGAACAAAGGTAAAAATTTCTAAAACCAAAATCGAAATTAAGTTTAGTGATACAGATGATTTAAATAGAATATTGGAATCACTAAATTTAATAGAAAAATAAAATGACGGTGATTTCATGGACAATAAAAGTTATACAGTAGGAACTGTAGTAGAAATGAAAAAGGGACATCCTTGTGGTGAAAACAAATGGGAAGTTATAAGAATTGGTGCAGATATTAAAATAAAATGTGTAAAATGTGGTAGGATAGTTATGATTCCTAGAGTAGAATTTAATAAAAAACTAAAAAAAATTATTAGTTAGGAGAAATCAAATGAGTACTAAAAAAAGAATGAAGTTAAAAAAATTTAGTTTTCATCCCATTACTACTTTTATATTGATGACTCTCGGGGTTTTTGTTTTGTCTTGGTTATTATCTTTATTACAATTTCAGGCAACATATACAGTAGTAAGGCCAGAAAACTTAGAATTAGAATCAGTGTTTGTAACTGTTAAAAATCTAATGAATTATGATGGAATTAAATATTTAATAAGTAATGCAGCGACAAATTTTGCTTCATTTGCACCATTAATAAGTTTATTAATTGCTTTAATAGGATTATCTGTTGCACATGCCTCTGGTTTAATCGATACCTTTATTAAAAGAGTCACATTAAATATTAGTAATAAACATCTAACGTTCATATTAATATTAGTTGCAATTTTTTCTAGCATTATAAATGATGTGGGATATGTAATTTTAATTCCGTTGGCAGCATTGTTATTTATGTCCAACGGAAGAAGTCCGTTGTTAGGTGTTGTAGCAGCTTTTTCGGGAGTGTCATTTGGATATGGTGCAACATTGTTTGTTGGATCTATGGAAGTTAATTTGATATCTTTAACGACAACAAGTGCTAGATTAATAGATCCTGAATTTCATGTTAGTTTAACATCAAATTTGTTTATAATGATCGCATTTTCTATAGCGTTAGCTATTGTTGGTACAATTGTTGTTGAAAATATAGTTGTTAAAAAATTAGGAAAATATAAATTATCATTGGAAGAAACTCAAGAGTTAGAGAAAGTCGGATTTCCTATAGAAGAACAAAAAAAAATAGAATTAGAAATTAATGAAAAAAAAGGTTTAAAATGCGCTTACATTTCTGGAATTATAATTATTTTAGTATTTATATATATGCTAATTCCAAACCTTCCTGGATCTGGAATGCTATTGGATATGAATGAAAAAACATATTTAAAACAGCTATTTGGTAGCAACTCTTATTTTCAAGACGGGTTTTCTTATATGGTGACATTGTTTTTTGCAATTACAGGAATAGCATATGGATTTGGTGCTAAAACAATTAAGAGCGATAAACAATTAATAGAGAAAACATCTGAATATATTAAAAATACTGGTAGCTTAGTCGCAATTTTATTCTTTGCTTCACAATTTGTTGCTGTATTTAAAGAAAGTAATATTGGAACTGTGATTACGGCGCTAGGAGTCAACATTATAAAAGATTTATCATTTTCAGGATTACCATTGATTTTATTGGTATTAATTGTTATATTAGTATCTAATTTGTTTATGACTTCTCCTGCAAGTAAATGGGTAATTCTATCTCCGGTGGTTGTGCCTTTAATGATGCAATCAAACATATCACCGCAATTTGCCCAGTTTATATTAAGAGCAGGTGATTCAATAACTAAAGGTATTACTCCTTTACTTGCATATTTTGCAATTTATTTGGGATATCTAAACATCTATAACAAAAGCAGGGAACCGATTACTATTAGAAAAGCAATTTCTTATGCTACGCCTTGCTGTATAGCTATGGGACTTACATGGATATTGCTAATAGTAGGATGGTACTTAATTGGTTTACCAATTGGTCCCGGAGTGTTCCCAACACTATAGGAGGGTTTATTATGAGTTTAAAAGCAGGTATCGTTGGATTACCTAATGTAGGTAAATCAACTCTTTTTAATGCTATTACCAAAAAAAATATTTTGGCTGCTAACTATCCTTTTGCAACTATAGATCCAAATGTTGGAATAGTTAATGTTCCGGACGAAAGATTAGTAAAATTGGAAGAAATGTATGTTCCGGATAGGTTAATAGCAACAAGTTATGAATTTACTGATATTGCTGGACTAGTTAAAGGCGCATCATTAGGCGAGGGACTAGGAAATAAATTTCTGTCGCACATTAGAGAAGTAGATGCTATTGTAGAAGTGGTTAGATGTTTTGAAGATACTAATATTATTCATGTGGAAAATACAGTAGACCCAGTAAGAGACATCGAAATAATTAATTTAGAACTAGCTCTATCAGATTTAGAAATCTTAAATAATAGAATAGACAAAATTAAGAAAAAAGCAGAAACAAATCGTGATAAAGATGCTTTAGAAGAGGTAAGTATTTTAAAAAGAGCTAAAGAAAATTTAGAACAAAATATTCCACTTAGATTAGTTGATTTTAATGAAGAAGAATTGAACTTATTAAGTAGTTTTGCATTTCTTACTATTAAACCTATCATTTATTTGGCAAACGTCAGCGAAGATGAAGTTGCTATAGAAGATAATGTGCATGTTAAAAAGGTGCGAGAATATGCTAAAAATGAAAAAGCTAAAGTTATTAAAATGTGTGCTAAGTTAGAATCTGAGTTAAGTGAATTAAATGATGAAGATAAAAAAGAGATGTTAAGTGCTGTAGGGATAAAAGAAAGTGGTTTAGATAGGCTTATAAGAGAAACATATGATTTATTAGGTCTTGCAACATATTTTACGGTTGGTAAAGATGAGGTTCGTGCTTGGACATTTAAAAAAGGGATGAACGCAAAAAAATGTGCAGATATAATTCACACGGATTTTGAAAAAGGTTTTATTAAAGCAGAAGTTATGAGTTATGAAGATTTGCTTAAATATGGGGATGAACAAAAAGTAAAAGAAAATGGACGTGCCCGCCTTGAAGGTAAAGATTATGTTATGCAGGATGGAGATATATGTTATTTTAGATTTAATGTATAATAAAAAATAAGTATGGACAAAAATCCATACTTTTGTTATACTACTTGCGAGTATTAAGTTACTCCTTGCTTCATTCGTGGAAATGAGGCCATAAGTCCAAAAGGAGGTGTAAAAAATGAATAAATATGAAATTATGTTCATTGTAAAACCAGATCTAGAAGAAGCTAATATCAAAAGCGTTATGGAATCAATGAAAACTTTAGTTGAAGAAAAAGGCGCAAAAGTGTTAGAAGTAAAAGAAATGGGTCAAAGAGAACTTGCTTACGAAATTAACAAATATAAGATGGGTTATTATTTCTTATTCGTAATCGAATCTGAAAATAATGATGCAACTGTAGAGTTTGATCGTGTAGCTTTAATCAATGAAAATATCATTCGTCACTTAATTGTTAAAGTTGAAGAATAATATAGGATAGGAGTCGAGTTATGAATAAAGTATTTTTAATAGGAAGATTAACAAGAGATCCTGAATTAAGATACACTAGTTCTAATTTACCTGTTGCGACATTTAGTTTAGCAGTAAATAGAAACTTTACAAATCAATCAGGAGAAAGAGAAGCAGATTTTATTAATATTGTTGTTTGGAGAAAACAGGCAGAAAATATTAAAAATTATTTAACACAGGGTAGTCAAGTGGCGATAGATGGAAGAATTCAGACTAGAACTTATGATGGAGAAGACGGAAAAAAACGCTACATTACAGAAGTTGTTGCAGATAATGTACAATTTTTAGATAGCAAGGGAAGTAGAGATGTAAATATGTCTTCATCCAATAGTGGTTACAATGATGTAACACCAAGTGATTTTTCTGACAGTATGACTACTACTAATGTTAAAAATGATCCTTTCTCAGATTTTGGTTCAAGTATAGAAATCAATGATGATGAATTACCATTCTAAAAAGGAGGATTACAATGGCAGAATTTTATAGAAAAAAGAAAAAAGTTTGCTACATGTGTACAGGAAAAAATATAGATTATAAAGATGTTGAAACTTTAAAGAGATATATTAATGAAAGAGGTAAAATTTTACCTAGACGTGTTACTGGAGCATGTGCTAAACACCAAAGACATATAGCTGAACAAATCAAAAGAGCTAGAGCTATTGCTTTATTACCATATACAAAATAAGATACGAAAGTATCTTTTTTATTTTTATGTAAATGATTGTAAAAAACGTCAAAAAAAATTGTTTGTTGATAATCTAAAATGATATAATATATATTGATAAGGTAGGTGATAAAATGGCAAGCAAAAAAAGGGTTGTAAAAAAGGCTAAAAAACAAACTTTTAGATTTTTAATTTTTGGTTTAGCTTGTATTTTTATCATTGGAGGAATATTAACTTCTTTTGCTAAAGTTTGGGTACAAATATATGACAAATATAAAGAAAAAAATGAGCTAGAAGAAAAAATATTAGCATTGAAAGAAGAAGAAGAACAATTAACCGTAGATGTAGAGCGTCTTCAAGATCCGGAGTATGTGGCAAGATATTTAAGAGAGAAATATTTTTATTCAAAAAATGGCGAATATATAATTCGAATACCAGAAGAGAGCAAAAAATAATGCTCTTTTCTTTATTTTGTGATATTATACTTAATATGTTATTAAATTAATTTTATTAATTAATTCGTTAGGTGGTGGAGTAATGAAAAAAGTATATGATTTTTTAGAAAAAGATATTGAGTTAACTAATCGAGATACAATTGTAGTCGGATGTTCTGGAGGGCCAGATTCTATGGCGCTTATGAATATATTGATGGATATCAGGAAAAAGAAGAATTTGCTTTTAATTTGTGCTCACGTTAATCACAATGTTAGAAAAGAAAGTCGTGAAGAAGAGAGATTTATGCAGGAATATTGCGCCAACAATGGCATTGTTTTTGAGTCAATGACAATAGAGGCTTATGGAGACGACAACTTTCATAACGAAGCTAGAAAAATAAGATATCGTTTTTTTGAGGAAGTTGTTAGCAAATATCAAGCAAAATATCTCATGACCGCACATCATGGAGATGATTTGATAGAGACAATTCTTATGAGAATTGTCAGAGGGTCAACATTAAAAGGGTATGCCGGATTTGAAAGAATAATAAAGAACGAAAAGTATACCTTGATAAGACCACTTATTTTTGTCACTAAAAAGGAAATAAAAAAATATAATGACAAAAACAACGTTCCTTATGTTGTTGATAAATCTAATTTTAAGGGAAAATATACTAGAAATAGATATAGAAAAGATATATTGCCATTTTTAAAGAGGGAAGATGAACTGGTCCATAACAAATTTTTAAAATTTAGTGACACTTTAATAGAATATAGCAATTATATAGACAACATAATTCAAAAAGAAATAAGGCGTGTTTATGTTGATGATTATATTAAAATACCTCTCTTTTTGACTAAGGAAGAATTAATTCAAAAAAAGATTATCTTTTATATATTGGAGCAAATATATAACGATGATTTAAACCAAATTAATACTACGCATGTATTATCTATTATTAAACTAATGAAATCAAAAAGGTCTAGCGGAAGTATAAATCTTCCTGGAAGTTATAAAGTTATAAAAGAATATGATGTTTTAAGGATTAAACAAGAAGTAGATTATATAGGTTCGTATGAAATAGAGATTGATAAATTTGTTGAACTTCCTCGAGGGAGAACTATACAAGTTGTGGATTTTGAAGAAAAGAACGACAACAATGTTTGTAGATTGTTGTCCAGCGAAATAGTGTTACCGTTATATGTTAGAACCAGGAAACTTGGAGATAAAATCTCCTTAAAAAAAATTAATGGTAAACAAAAGTTAAAACAAATTTTCATCGATAAAAAAGTTCCAGTTTCTTTGAGGGATGATTGGCCCGTTGTTGTAGATAGTAATGATAATATTTTGTGGATACCCGGTATAAAAAAATCTAAATTTTCTAAGCACAAGAATGAAAGTTATGATATAATATTAAAATGTAACCAGTAAAGGAGGATATTATGAACAAAAAGAATGTCAAAAGAGGGTTATTGCCTTACGTATTTTTGATTTTATTAATAATGGTTGTTTATTATGTATTTAATGTTGTTAATGAAAAGGTTAATACTTTTACTTATGATCAATTTATAAACGAATTAAACAATAAAACGGTCACTGAGGTTTCGATTGTTCCAAGAGAAAGAGCAATGGTATATGAGATAACAGGAAAATTATCTTCATATGAAGATAACGAATCGTTTTATGTAAAAGCGCCTTTATCTGATGAAGTTGTAAAATCAATTTTATCCACAGATGAAAAAGAGTTAGGATATAAAGTTGATTGGAATACAGATCCAGAATCAAGCTCATTTATGCTAATTTTGGTTAATGTATTACCGATGGTAATATTAATTGTAGGAGCTTTCTTTATATTTTCAAAACAAATGGGTAGTGCAGGAAAATCTATGGATTTTGGAAAGAGCAAAGCAAGGCTTAATGACGAGAAAAATAAAGTCACATTTAAAGATGTTGCAGGATTAAAAGAAGAAAAAGAAGAAGTTAGAGAACTTATTGACTTCTTAAAAAATCCTAAAAAATTCCAAAAATTAGGGGCTAGAATTCCTAAAGGTGTATTATTGGTGGGACCTCCTGGAACAGGTAAGACTTTGCTTGCAAAAGCAGTTGCTGGAGAAGCGAATGTTCCGTTTTATTACATAAGTGGATCTGATTTTGTTGAATTATTTGTTGGTGTTGGAGCATCTCGTGTTAGAGATATGTTTAAACAGGCTAAACATAATGCACCTTGTTTAATCTTTATTGATGAAATAGATGCAGTTGGCCGCCAAAGAGGAACAGGATTGGGTGGAGGACACGATGAACGTGAACAAACACTAAACCAATTGCTTACTGAAATGGATGGATTTGGCGCAAACGAGGGAATTATAATTATAGCTGCAACAAATAGAGCCGATGTGTTAGACCCTGCATTACTTCGTCCAGGAAGATTTGATAGACAAGTAACAGTAAACTTGCCTGATAAAAAAGGAAGAGAAGAAATATTAGCAGTACATGCTAGAAACAAGGTTTTAGCGCCTACTGTAACACTAAGTAATTTAGCAAAAAGAACCCCAGGGTTTAGTGGAGCAGACTTAGAAAACTTATTAAATGAGGCTGCGTTACTTGCAGTAAGACGCAACAAAGATTCTATTACAATGAGTGAGGTTGATGAAGCGACAGACCGTGTATTAATGGGTCCCGCTAAATTAAGCAAAAAATATACAGAAAAAGAAAAGAAACTAGTAGCATATCACGAAGCTGGTCATGTTGTATTAGGTTTAAAACTAGACGATGCAAACGATGTTCAAAAGGTAACTATCATTCCCAGAAGCTATGCTGGCGGATATGCAATGATGATTCCTAAAGAAGAAAAATATACATCTACGAAAAAGGAATTAATTGAACGCATTACCGGCCTTCTTGGTGGTCGTGTTTCAGAAGAACTTAATTTTGGAGAAGTTACAACAGGAGCACATAACGATTTTGAAAAAGCAACAAAGATTGCTAGAAGTATGGTTACGGAATACGGTATGAGCGATTTAGGTCCGGTACAACTTGAACAACAAGAAGGTGGCGTATTTCTGGGAAGAGATTATAATAAAAGTCGCAATTTCTCTAATGAAGTGGCCCACGAAATCGACTTAGAGATGAGGAAAATAATTGATGAGTGTTATGAAAACGCTAAAAAAATATTAAAAGAAAACGAAGACTTAGTAAAACTTATCGCAGAAGCATTGTTAGAACACGAAACGCTAACTAAGGAGCAAATTGAATATTTAGCAGAACACAAAGAAATGCCAAAAGAAGAAACAAGTTATGAAACATATAGTATGACTGAACTTAGAATGATTGCAAAAGAAAAAGGTTTAAAGGGTTATACAAAAATGACAAAGGAAGAGTTAATGGAAGAACTTAAGAAAATTTAAGTTCTTTTTCTTTAATTGAAATAGAAATAGTGTTATAATCAGTGCAGGTGATTTTATGTGGAAAATCGGTAATGTTGAAATTAGTAACAAAGTTGTTTTAGCGCCTATGGCAGGCATTTGCAATTCTAGTTTTAGAAGAATTTGCAAGGAAATGGGCGCGGGACTAATTTATGCTGAAATGGTTAGTGACAAAGCAATTTTTTATAATAACAAAAAAACTATAGATATGTTAGAAATGAGAGAAGAAGAACGCCCAATTGTTCAACAAATATTTGGGAGTGATAAAGAATCTTTTGTTATTGCAGCCAAATATATATATGAAAATATGCGCCCCGATATTATAGATATTAATATGGGGTGTCCTGTTCCTAAGGTAGCAGTTAGAGCTCAAGCTGGTTCTGCATTGCTAAAAAATCCTGAAAAAATAAAAGAAATAGTGACTGCTGTAGTAGAAACTGTTCCTATACCTGTAACAGTTAAAATTAGGAGTGGGTGGGACCAAAATAATATTAACGCCGTTGAAGTGGCAAAAATATGTGAATCAGCAGGTGCTTCCGCCATTTGCATACATGGTCGCACTAGAAGCCAAGGATACACTGGTAAAGCTAATTGGGAAATTATAAAAAAAGTAAAAGAAGCTGTTAAAATTCCTGTTATTGGTAATGGCGATATAATAGATATTTATAGTGCAAAGGAAATGTTGGATTATACTGGTTGTGATGCAATCATGGTAGGACGCGCTGTTTTGGGAAATCCCTGGTTAATTAGAAACATAGTTGAATATTTAGAATGCAAAAAAATTCCAGATCCAATCAGCTCTTTAGAGAAAGTTGACATGTGTCTAAAACATTTAAATTATTTGCAACAAATAAAAGATGAGAAAGTGGCCGTTCTTGAAATAAGGAATCATATTGCGTGGTATTTGAAAGGTCTAAATAGATCAAATGAAATTAAAAATAAAATCTATCAAACTAAGAAAATAAATGATATAATTAATATATTAAAAAATTATAAGGAAGATTTTAAAGGAGATGAATAAAATATGTTTTTTAGAAGAATAGGTGCTTATATTTTAGATTGTATTATCTTATTTTTTGCAATAACGATTGTTAATTTGTTTATTCCAGTAAGTCCAGAAACTGCTGAAATAAGCAACAAATTAGTTAACTTGGCGAATGACTATATTGAAGAAAAAATTAGTGTAGAAGAATTTAATAAAGAAAGTGCTAATTTAAATTACAAATTATCAAAAGAAACATATATTTCAACAGTTGTATCAATTGTTATTTATATACTTTACTTTGTTGTGTTTCAGGCGTATAATAATGGCCAAACACTGGGAAAAAAAGTGTTTAAAATACAAGTTGTTAAAAACGACGACTCTATGGTCGATATAAATACATTGTTAATTAGAAGTTTAATTCCATATGGAATACTAGTTAATTTTATATCGCTAGTCCTTATATTGTTTGTTGGAAAAGGTCTATACAATAATATAAGTACTATTTTGAGCAATACGCATCTTATAGTGATCTTTATTACAATTATAATGATGATGTTCAAATCTAGAGGAGTGCATGATTATTTAGCTAAAACTAAGATAGAACAAGTTTAGAATGGAGTGACATATATGAGAGAGTTTTCAGAACAAGAGGTAGTTAGAAGAGAAAAAGTAGAAGAAATAAAAAAGGTTTGTAATCCATATCCAGAAAGATATGAAATTACACACAGATTAAAAGATGCTGCCCAATTGGAAGATGAAACCCAAGGGGTTAGAGTAGCTGGAAGAATAGTTTTTATGAGAAAAATGGGTAAATTAAGCTTTATAAAAATTAGAGACATAGAAGCAGATTTACAACTTTCAATCAAAATAGATGTTGTTGGAGATGAAAGATACAATTTCTTTAAAGATAGTTTTGATTTGGGTGATTTTATTGGTGCTGAAGGAGAAATATTTACAACGCATACAGGAGAAAAGACATTGCGTGCTTCTTCTTTTGAATTTTTAGGTAAAGCATTAAGACCGTTGCCAGAAAAGTTCCACGGACTAACAGACATTGAACAAAAATATAGACAAAGATATACAGATTTAATAATGAATGAAGAATCTAGAAGAGTATTTTTAGGAAGAAGTAAATTATATGCTTTTATCCACGATTATTTAGGTAAAAATGGATTTTTACAAGTGGAAACGCCAATTTTACAAAATGCTGTTTGTGGTGCTTCTGCTAAACCATTTTATACACATCATAACGCTTTAGATATTGAATGTAATTTAAGAATTGCACCTGAAACGTATCTAAAACAATGCATAGCTGGTGGCTTTGACAGAGTGTATGAAGTTGCAAAATGTTTTAGAAACGAAGGTATGGATGCTGAACATTTACAAGAATTCACTCAAGTAGAGTGGTATGCTTCATATTGGAATTTTGAAGATAATATAAAATTTTATCAAAACTTTATTAAAAACCTTCTTTTAGAGTTAGTTGGTACTACTACTCTTGAATATCAAGGTCACACGTTAGATTTTGGTAAAGAAAATTGGAATAGAATTAATTATGTAGAAAAAATGACAGAGGTATTTGGTTTTGACTTCTTAAACATAGAAGATCCGAATGAGTTAAAAGACAAAATCGTAGAAAAAGGATTGTTTAGTTATAATGATTTAGAAGAATACAAATCATTAAGTCAAATTATTGATTTTTGTTATAAAAGAAAAGTAAGAGAAAATATTATAGAACCTACAATTATCTATAATTATCCAGCGGTTCTTATACCTTTAGCTCGTCGTAACGATGAAGACCCAAAAAGAATAGATGTTTTCCAAGTTTTAGCGGCTAAAACAGAATTGTGCAAAGCTTATTCCGAATTAGTAAATCCAATTACACAAAGAGAGGCTTTTCTTGAGCAGTTAAAAGCTAAAGAACAGGGCGATGATGAAACGATGGATTTAGATGAGACTTTCTTGTCCGCAATGGAACAAGGTATGCCTCCAATATCTGGATTAGGATTTGGTATAGATAGATTAATGATGATTATATATAATCAACCTTCTATAAGAGATGTAGTATTATTTCCTCTTATGAGGCCTTTAGATAAATAAAAGCAGAAATACTGCTTTTTTTTAATGAATAAACCATCAAATTTGTTCTAAAAACTTGTTTTTACAATAAATTGTTGTATAATAAATAATGGGAGGGTTAATATGAAAAAACATAATTTATTCAAAGTGATTGGAATTACAATCATAGTGGCAATTTTATTGACGTGGATTTTTCCTATAACATATTTTGGTTATAGCTTGACAGAAGAAGCACGAATGCAAGTTGGGTTGTTTGAATTATTCACATATGGTCCAACAATATTTAACTATTTTGGTAGTATTATATTTTATGTTTTAGTAGTTGGCGGATTTTACGGCGTGCTACATAAAATAGACGGATACAGAAATTTATTAGACAAAATAGTAGATAAATTTAAAGGAAAGGAAAACATCTTCTTATCTGCTGTTATGATCTTATTGGCTATAATAACATCAATGGCAGGACTAACAAACGCTCTTTTATTTGTGTTCCCATTTATTATTTCAATTATTTTAATGATGGGATATAACAAGTCTACGGCTGCTCTTACAACAGTTGGTGCGGTTGCAATTGGTTTAATTGGGACAACGATATCTGCAACTAATATTAACACTATAGTTGGAATATTGGGGCTAGATTTTAGTTCTGAATTATTTACAAAGGCAATCATTTTGTTGGTTGGATTAGTGCTATTAATATTTAATACATTAAGTTATGCTAAAAAGCATAAAAATGAAAACGAAGAAATAGAATTACCTGTTTCTAAGGATTCTAAGAAAAGAAGTTGGCCAATTATATTAATAGTAGATTTAATACTAGTAATTATGATTTTGGCTTCACTATCTTGGGATTCTGTGTTTGGAGTAAAATTATTTGATACTATTCACGAGTCTGTTATGACTGCCAAAATAGGCGATTTCGCAATTTTTGGTAAGCTTTTGGGTGAAACAACTCTGGTACCATTTGGGAAATGGACACTAATGGAATTATCTGCGTTAATTGTATTTGGCGCAGGAATTATCTCATTGTGCTATAGAAAATCATTTAATGAATTTATAGAAGGTTTTCTTTCAGGGGTGAAAAAAGCTTTACAGCCAGCAATATTAGTATTCCTAATATATATTGTTCTAGTAATTGCGGTAACACACCCTGTGTTATTAGCAATATTTAAGCCAATTTTAACTGCTACTAGCGGATTTAATGTGTTTACAATGAGCATTGTATCGTTCATAAGTAGTGTATTTAATGTTGAACCATACTATATAGCAAGCAGTGTATTACCATATGTAGCGTCAATTATCACAGATGTCGAAACATATCCATTAATTGCTGTAGTATGGCAAGCAATGCAAGGGTTAGCTGTTTTAGTGGCTCCAACTAGTATCTTATTAATTGCCACATTATCATACTTGAATATTTCGTTCTGGCAATGGTTTAAGGCTTCATGGAAACTAATTCTTGAAGTTTTAGTGGCATTGTTATTAATATTTACAATATTAATACTTATTTAAAGAACTTCGGTTCTTTTTTTGTTTATAAAAAGAAAATAAATAACATAATAAACATAGAATAGTATGAAAGGAGATTCTATGTTTTCAAAATTTACGGAAAGTGCAAGAAAGGTTCTAATAGATGCAAAAAAAGAAATGAACGAATTAAAGCATCCATATATTGGTAGCGAACATTTGGTGCTTGCGATGCTGAAAAATAAGAACAGTAAGCTTGCTAAAAAGTTAAAAGGATATAATTTGGAATATGATGAATTTAAAAAGGAAATAATAACCATTCTTGGTATTGGTAATGATCAAGCAGAGTGGTTTTTATATACCCCTTTATTAAAAAAAGTTATAGAAGATAGTATTATAGAATCTAGAGAATTAAATAGTGATGTTACAGTTGAACTATTATTCTCCTCTTTAATTCAAGAAGGTGAAGGAATAGCAATTAGAATCATGATTTCTATGGGAATTGATTTAGATGAACTTATTGAACAGTTTAGCAATAAAACACATAACAAAAGAGGAAAGAACAAGAAAAAATTCATGATAGACGAATTCGGATATGATCTAAATAAAAAGGCGTGTAAAAATGAACTTGATCCGGTTATCGGAAGAGAAGAAGAAATTGAAAGAATTATAGAAATACTGTGTAGGAGAAGCAAAAACAACCCGCTTTTAATTGGAGAAGCAGGTGTGGGAAAAACAGCAATTGTGGAAGAGTTGAGCAAGCGAATAGCAAACGGAAATGTACCACAACAATTAAAAGGAAAAAGAATTGTATCTCTTTCTATGGCTAGTTTAGTTTCAGGGACAAAATATCGTGGAGAATTTGAAGAAAGAGTCAATAAAATAATGAAAGAAATAGAAGACGACAGCAGGGTTATAATTTTTATTGATGAAATTCATACTTTAGTAGGCGCAGGCGGTGCAGAAGGTGCTATTGATGCATCGAATATATTAAAACCAATTTTAGCTAGAGGCCAAATAAAGATTATCGGAGCTACAACAACAGAGGAATTTAAAAAATATATAGAGGATGATCGTGCATTATCAAGAAGATTTCAAAACGTGTTTATTGAAGAACCAAATATACAACAAACAAAGGACATATTATCAAAACTAAAACCTGTTTATGAAGCGTTTCATAATGTACACATTTCAGATGAGGTAATAAATATAATAGTAGAGCTGTCTGACAAATATATATATGACCGTAAACAGCCGGACAAATCCATCGACATATTAGATGAATCTTGTTCTAAGGCAGCAACTTCAAAAAACAAACAAAACAGAAATTTAAAAGCATACCAAGAATCGCTAAAAGAAATATTAGAGGAAAAAAATAAAGCAATAATAGATCATAATTTTTTGGAAGCATCACAGTTAAGAAAAAAGGAAAACTATATCGAAGACAAAATATATAAATTGGAAAAATCCATAACAAACAAGCAGAGATGTTTAGAAGTAGGTAAAGACGTTGTTGCAAAGGTAATCAAACAAAAGACCAAAATACCTATTTTCGAAATAGAGGGAGAAGCAACAAAAAAATTAATTAAACTTAAAGAGGAATTGTCGAAGAGAATAATTGGTCAAACAAAAGCAATTGATGTTCTTTATAAAATCAGCAAAAAAATCAAATTAGGATTTAAAGACAAAAGCAAACCTATTTCACTGTTATTTGTTGGTCCGACAGGAGTAGGAAAAACCTTGATGGTTAAGGAGTTTAGTAGGTTATTTCTGGGTGACGACCAGTTGATTACTATTGATATGAGCGAATATAAAGAAGAACACACAATAAGCAAAATAATAGGCTCTCCCCCAGGATATGTTGGGTATTCAAATAAAAACAATGTTTTAGAACAAATAAAAGATAAACCATATTCTGTTTTATTATTGGATGAGATTGAAAAAGCACATCCTTCGGTAATTAATTTATTTTTACAGATTTTGGATGAAGGTAGAATAAAAGACTCAAAGGGAAATATAGTCAGGTTTGATAATACAATAATAATAATGACATCAAACGTTGGATTTTCTAAGAATTCTATAGGTTTTAATTATAATAACATAGAAGTTGTTGAATCTAAATTAAAAGAATTTTTAAGTTTAGAAATAATAAACAGAATAGATGATGTGGTTGTTTTTGAAAGATTAACAGAAAAAGACATTGGTACTATTATTTCGAATAAGTTAAGAGATATTAAAATAAAGTTTAAGAAAAAAAATATTAACACACACATAAATAGGCGAGTCGTTGATGAAATAATTGAAGAGTGTAAATACGAAGAGTTTGGCGCTCGAAAAATAGAAAAAATTATCAACCTCAAAATTAATGATCTTATACTTGAACAGTTATTATTAGGGAATAACGAACTAGATATACAAACGATACATTGATATGTATCGTTTTGTTTATTTTTATGATATAATGGCATTAAGATATAGCAAAGATAAAGGATGGTAATTATGGACTTTAATGAATTGAAAAGAGTTTTAGAATTAAATTTAGATAAAGTGGTTGACTTGTGGAGGTCACTTTGACATCGATTCCAAACAAAAGGATATTAAGTCGTTAGAAGCGGAACTATTAAAAGAAAACTTTTGGGATGACAAAAAAAGAGCCGAAAAAACAATTGATGAATTAAATTTATTAAAACAAATAGTTGATGATGTAAATAGAATTAAGTGTAAATTAGAGGGAAATTTGGAGGTTTTATCAGTATCTTTCGATGACGATGAGATTGTTTCTATGATAAATGAGGAAATGAAGGATATAGTCAAAGAAGTAAGAACTTTAGAAACAAATACGCTTTTAGACGGCCCTTATGATGGGAATGATTGCATTTTAGAAGTGCACTCTGGTGCTGGAGGAACAGAAGCCTGTGATTGGGCAAATATGCTTTATAGAATGTATACAAGATGGTGCGAAAAGAAAAAGTTTCGTATAGAAATATTGGATATTCAAGCTGGAGAAGAAGTGGGAATAAAAAGCGCATATATTCTAGTTAAAGGTAAGAACAGTTATGGGTATTTGAAAAACGAAAAAGGAATCCATAGATTGGTTAGATTATCACCTTTTGATGCCAATAATAAGCGACATACTTCGTTTGCTTCTATTGATGTAATTCCTGAATTTGATAACACATTAGATATAGAGATTAACGAAAAAGATTTAAAGATTGATGTGTATCGTGCAAGCGGTGCAGGCGGACAACATGTTAATACCACTGACAGTGCTGTTAGAATTACTCATTTACCAACCAAAACGGTGGTTACTTGCCAAAACCAAAGAAGCCAAATCCAAAATAGGGAAAAGGCTCTAGAAATGTTAAAAAGCAAGTTGAAGTTAATGGAATTGGAAAAACAAAATAATGAATTAAGTGAAATACGTGGTGAACAGAGAAATATAGAGTTTGGTTCTCAAATAAGAAGTTATGTAATGCATCCGTATTCTATGGTTAAAGATCATAGAACAAATTGCGAAACAAGTAATGTTGACAAGGTATTAGACGGAGAAATAGATTTATTTATAGAAGCAAATTTAAAAAGGAGATAGTAATATGAAAAAAAATCAAAATCATTTAGTAAGAGCTACTAAAAAAATTCAATTAAAAAGATATATACAACTCGTTTTTGGTGTCACTATACTTGCACTTGCTTTTAATTTGTTTATTCTTCCAAATAATTTTGTATATGGCGGAGTAAGTGGCGTTGCAATCATAACTCAAAGATTATTTGGGCTAGAACCTTCGTCAGTTATATTTGTTTTGTCGATTTTACTGCTTGTAGTAAGTTATTTTGCATTAGGTAAAGAAAAAACTGCAGCCTCTGTATTAGGCTCCCTTCTTTTTCCTGTTGTAGTAAAACTTACAAGTAATGTGAGAGTGTTTTTAGATTTTGATGTTTCTCAACCGTTACTTTGTGCAGTATTTGGTGGAGTGATTGCAGGACTTGGGGCTGGGTTTGTCTTTAAAGCTGGATTCACTTCTGGCGGAACAGATATTATAAATCAAGTGTTATCAAAATATTTTAAGATGAGTTTAGGTAAAGCAATGATGATGAGTGATGGCTTAATACTTTTGTGTGGTACCTTTATATTTGGAATAAACAACTTTATGTATGCCATAATTGTATTATATTTAATTAGTATCATGACAGATCGTGTTTTATTGGGTATATCGGACTCTAAAGCTTTTTATATAGTAACTGAAAATGATAAAGAGGTAAGAGATTTTGTTATAAAAAATCTAAGCCACGGGGTTACTATCTTTGAAGCCAGGGGTGGATATAATAATAAAAAACAAAAAGTGTTGTTTTGTGTTATACCCACTAAAGAATACTTTAAGCTTAAAGAAGGAATATCTTTAATTGATGAAAAAGCTTTTTTCGTAGTAACAGATGCTTATGAGGTTTACGGTGGTGAATAAAATGTTGTCAAATATTGTTGAAGTAATTGCGGAAAAACGCTTGTTTAAAAGGTATGGTTTGTTGTTATTAGCTTTATTTATTTCTGCCATATCATATAATCTTTTGATATATCCAACAAAAATAGTAGCGGGCGGCGGTAATGGTCTGTCAATAGTAGTGGAATGGGCTTTCCATCTTTCTCCTTCGTTGTTTATTTTAATGTTTAATGTTGTTGTATTAATTATAGGGGTGCTAGCATTAGGGATCGAAAAAACAAGCGGGGCATTAGTGGCGAGTTTTGTTTATCCATTTTTTGTAGATGTTACTTCGGGGATTACTACAATAATATCAGTAAATAATAGTGATATACCATTAATTTGCTTGTTTGCCGGTATTATAAGTGGTTGGACATCAGGAATAATATACAAAATGGGGTTTAGTAGTGGCGGGACTTCTCTTATAAATCAAATTGTTTTTGAAAAAGCAAAAATTTCTATTAGCAAAACATCGTTTACTATTAATCTTATAATAGTTTTGTTAGGCGGACTTTGCTTTGGAATAAATAACATTATGTATGCAGTAATTGTTATTTTTGTTAGTAGTATAGTAATAGATAAGGTGTTGATAGGAATATCAAAAAACAAGGTTTTTTATATTTTTACTACTAAGGAAAAAGAAGTGAGAGAGTTTTTAATTAATGAGGTAGGACACGGGATTACAGAGTTCAATGTAATAAGTGGATATTTAAATCAGAAAGGTAAGATGTTAATGACTGCCGTTCCTACTAAAGATTATTTCAAAACATCTACAGGAATTAAAGATATAGATAAAGACGCTTTCTTTATTGTAACAGATTCATATCAATTATTAAATGGAGCCTAAATTTTCCAATGAAATTTACTGAATTTATGGTATAATTATATTGTATCAGCAATAAAAAGGAGGTAACAATGGATCTAATTAATATTAAACATGTTAATAAAGTCTACAAAAATGGTGTAACTGCGATTTATGACTTGTCGTTAAAAATAAAAAAAGGTGATTTTGTGTTTGTAATAGGCGGTTCAGGTAGTGGTAAATCGACGCTAATAAAAATGTTATATCGTGAAGAAAGACCTACATCGGGAGAAATAATTCTTGGTGGTCTTAATGTAGCGAAATTAAGAAATAGTAAAGTATATAAATTAAGAAGAAAATTAGGAATTGTATTCCAAGATTATAGATTATTGCCTAAACTAACGGTTTATGAAAATGTTGCTTTTGCATTAGAAGCTATAGGCGCTAGGAAGGAAGAAATAAAAAAGAAAACAATCAAAGCAATAGATCTTGTAGGTTTAAAATCAAAGTTAAGAACATACCCAACAGAGTTATCGGGTGGGGAACAACAAAGAGTTGCAATTGCTAGAGCGATTGTAAATAACCCTAAATTACTAATTTGTGATGAACCTACTGGGAATCTAGATCCTGATATGAGTAGAGAAATAGTTAGTGTTTTGGATACGATTAACAAAGAAGTTGGGACAACCATTATAATGGCTACCCATGATAGGGAAATAGTAAATGAAATGAAAAAGCATGTTATTGCGTTAAAAGACGGAAGATTAGTAAAAGATTTTGAGAAAGGAACATACGATAATGAAGTTATTTAGAATGTTTGGTAGATATGTAAGAGATGCTTTCAAAAGTGTATCAAGAAACCTTTCTTTATCGATTGCATCTATTTCTTGTATAAGCATTACTCTAATAGTTGTGGGAATAGCGTTAGTTCTTTCGTTTAATGTAGATAATTTCGCTAAAATAATAAAAAGGGATGTTACAATAGTTGTTTTTCTTAATCAAGAGACTACAGAAGATGAGTTTAATCACACGATAAAAGCAAAAATAGAAAAACTTCAAAATGTTGAAAAACCCATTGTATTAAAATCAAAAGAAGAATCAAAAAAAGAAATGATGGCAGAATCCGATGTTTTTAAAGCAACAATGGAAACTTGGCCAGAAGAGGACAATCCATTAAGAGATAGTTATTTGATAAAAGTAAAAGACATTGAACAGATTAAAGATACAGTTCAAAAAATCAAAACAATAGATAAAGTAGAAGTTGTTGATTATGGAGAAGGAATGGTTGAACAACTTATAGAGGCATTTAAGTTAGTAGAAAAGATTACAATAATAATAGTTGCTATATTGATTGTTGTGACAGTGTTCTTAATCATTAATACAATAAAATTAACAATTTTCTCTCGTAAGCGCGAAATATCAATTATGAGATTAGTAGGTGCTAGTAATATAAGCATTAAAATTCCTTTTATTATTGAGGGAATGTTAATTGGTGCACTAGGTTCAATTATCCCAATCGTTGTAGTTATATATGGATACTCAGCGTTATACGAAAAATTCGGTGGGCAATTGTTCTCAGCGTTAATTAAATTGATTTCGCCAGAGCCATTTATATATATTGTTGCAAGTGCAGTTTTAGTAATAGGAATTTTGGTAGGAATGCTTGGTAGTGGTAGAGCTGTAAGGAAGTATCTAAAAGTATGAGAAAAGCAGTTAAAATATTATTAATATTAGTTATTTGTTATACTTTAATACCATATAATGCAAGCGCCATTACATTAGGTGACTATGAAGCAAAACTACAAAAATTCAAAGACGAAGCTGCTGCTAACCAAACAGCCATTAATAAAACACAGGAAGAAATAAATGCCACAAACAGAGAAATTTCCAATATAAAAACAGAAATGCAAAACTTGGCAAATGAAGTTGTAAGATTAAAGCAGGAGATTGAAGATTATAATAAAGAAATAAAAGATAAAAGTCTTCAAACAAAAGAGATATTTGAATATTTTCAAATGTCTAGTGGTGAAAATATTTATTTAGAGTACGCTTTTGGTGCGGAAACTATAACAGATCTAATTTATAGAATGGCTATTGTTGAACAAATGACAGAATATAATAATAAGGTTACTAAGGAATTAGAAGAGATGATCGAAAAAAATAAGCAGAGAGAAAAAGAAATAGAAAAATTGAATGTTGAATTAAACGAAAAACAAAAGGCTATGGAACAAAAGCTAATTTCCTTAGGAAATACTAAAGCAAGCTTAACTGAAGGTGGTTCTTCTATTCAAAATCAAGTGAAGAGTTTTCAAGAGCAAGTAAATTATTATAAAGGTTTAGGTTGTAAAAGTCATCATGTAATAGGAGTTGATTGTGCTACTTCAGGAGCAGCAGGAGTATTCAGAAGACCTACAATGGTTGGTTATATAACCAGTGAGTTTGGAAGTCGTTGGGGATCTTTTCATAGAGGACTAGATATAAGTAACGGAGATCCATACAATACAAAAATTTATCCTGTTGCCAATGGGACAGTTGTTGACAAGTATTATGATTATTATGGCGCTTTGTGTGTAGCAATTGAGCATTATGATGCAATAAACAATAAGTATTACACTTCGCTTTATGCGCATCTAAATTCATTTGCTCCGGGTCTGAAAATAGGACAATATGTCACTTCTGACACATATATAGGATATATGGGAAATTCAGGATATTCTACCGGCCCTCATTTGCATTTGGAAATAAATGCTTGTCGCTGGTATGTAGATTACTCTTGTCGAAATTGGGATGCACATGTTAGCTATATGAAAGTATTAGCTAATAATGGTTATAAAGGGCCAAGACAACTAATTAGTTTCCCCGATGGGACATATAATCCGTGGTATAGTAGATAGAACAACTTGTTCTATCTTTTTTATTAAATATATATGCATATTAAATTTATATAAACTATTATTAATGCAATTTTAATAGTTGAAAAGTTTACACAAAGTGTAAATGTCATAATTTATATCTTTGCAGAATATGCTTTGTAATGATATAATAATATCGTTATATTAAAAATTAAAAGTAAGGATGATAAATTATGAAAATATGTGTATATGGTGCAGCAAGCAGCGAAATCGATGAATTATTTATTGAGGCCGGAAAAGACCTTGGTCGAAAAATGGTAGAGCGTGGTCATTCTCTAGTATTTGGAGGTGGAAGAGGCGGAATGATGGGTGCAGTAGCATCTGGTGCTGCAGAAAAAGGCGGAGAAATAATTGGTATATCACCTAAATTCTTTGAAGAAAATAATGCTGAAATAATATTCCCTAATTGTACAACTTTAATCCAGCCGGATACAATGCGACAAAGAAAAGGCTTATTGGACGAAACATCAGATGCATTTATAATGGCTCCAGGTGGAATAGGGACATTTGATGAATTTTTTGAAATATTAACATTAAAGCAATTAGGGAGACATAATAAGGCAATAGTTGTTTTTAATGTTGATGGATACTATGATAATTTATTAAAAATGATGGAGTGGTCTATAGAAAAGAAATTTATTACAGAGGATTGTGTGGATATGTATAAAGTAACTACTACGGCTGAAGAAACTTTAGATTACATCGAAAAATATGTTCCGGAGGATATAGACATTAGTGCATTAAAATTAAGATAATGTTAGAATTACACATCTTTATAGATGTGTTTTTATTTTAAAACGAACATAAACATTGATGTGAAAGATTTAAGAACAATAGTAGTGTTGTTGGTTTCTTGTTTTATTACTAAATAAGTGTTAAAATATGATGTTGAAAAAGGCTGTTTTTATTACGTAGTTTAATTGGTATATATTTACTAGACTTTTTAAAATAGGAGGAAGCATGTAAAATATGAAAGATAAGATATTTAAAATATGTTCAAAATATACTCCTTCTGGCGATCAACCAAAAGCTATACAAGAATTAGTTAGAGGCATTAATGATGAAAAAAAACATCAAGTACTATTAGGGGCGACAGGAACTGGTAAAACTTTTACCATAGCTAACGTAATTAATGAGGTAAATAAGCCCACATTGGTATTGGCGCACAACAAGACTTTGGCTGGTCAACTATATAGCGAGCTAAAAGAGTTGTTTCCAGAAAATCGTGTTGAATATTTTGTTTCATACTATGATTATTATCAACCAGAAGCATATGTTCCATCTTCTGATACATACATTGAAAAAGATTCTTCTATAAATGATGAAATAGACGAATTGCGTCATTCTGCAACCAGTGCATTATTAAGTAGGCGTGATGTCATTGTAGTAGCTAGTGTGTCGTGCATATACGGAATTGGTGAAGTCGAAGAATATAGAAATAAAATGTTAACTTTAAATATTGGAGATGTTGTAGATAGAGACAAGGTTTTATTAAAGTTGATAGATATGTTGTATGAAAGAAATGATTTTGATTTTAAAAGGGGAACCTTTAGAGTAAAGGGAGATGTTTTAGAAATAATTCCTGCCAACGATCGTGCAAGTGGTATTAGAGTAGAATTTTTTGGGGATGAGATAGAGCGTATTAGTGAAATCGATATCTTAACAGGAGTTATAAAGAACAATAAAAAAACTATTTCTATTTTTCCTGCCAGCCATTTTGTAACGAGTGAAGAAAAATTAAAAGCTGCCCTTATAACTATTAAGGAAGAGTTAAAAGAGAGGCTAGATTATTTTAAGAAACAAAACAAATTATTGGAATATCAACGACTAGAACAAAGAACAAATTATGATTTAGAAATGCTTGAAGAAACTGGATTTTGTACGGGGGTTGAGAATTATTCAAGGCATTTGGCGGGCAGAAAAGAAGGTGAGACACCTACCACTTTAATGGATTTTTTCCCCAAAGATTATTTGTTAGTAATTGACGAGTCACATGTTACAATACCACAAGTAAGAGGTATGTATAATGGCGATAGAGCTAGAAAGATGAATTTGGTTGATTATGGTTTTAGGTTGCCAAGCGCCTTAGATAACAGACCTCTTCAATTTAATGAATTTGAAAGTAAGATTAATCAAGCCATATACATTTCTGCTACGCCAGGAGATTATGAACTTGAACTGGTTAATAATGAATATATTGAACAAATTATAAGACCAACAGGGCTGTTAGATCCTGTTATCGAGGTTCGACAAAGCAAGGGTCAAATTGATGATTTAATTAGTGAAATAAAGGAACGAATAGATAAAAATGAAAGAACATTGATTACTACACTAACAATTAGGATGGCAGAAGAACTAACTAATTATTTAAAAGAGTTAGATATTAGTGTGGCTTATCTTCATACAGAAGTAAAAACGTTAGAAAGAATGCAAATAATTAGAGATTTGAGGTTAGGTAAATATGATTGTATTGTAGGAATTAATTTATTAAGAGAAGGTATCGATATTCCAGAAGTCAGTTTAATTGCAATTTTGGATGCTGATAAGGAGGGGTTCTTGCGTAGTAGTAGAAGTTTGGTTCAGACTATAGGTAGATGTGCAAGAAATGAAAACGGTAAGTGTATTATGTATGCTGATAAGATAACTGATTCTATGAATTATGCGATTAACGAAACTATGCGCCGAAGAAAAATACAGGAAGAGTACAATAAGATTCATAATATAGTTCCTAGGACAATTATAAAGGAAATAAGAGAATTAATTACTAATATAGATAGTGTTAGCGATAAGAAGACTGGCAAAAACAAGAAGGAGTTCAAAAAGACAATAGAGATGGTAGAACAAGAGATGAAAGAGGCAGCGCGCAATTTAGATTTCGAACGAGCTATGGAATTAAGAGATATTTTATTTGAAATGAAGGCAGGAATATAATGAAATTTAAAAAAGTATATATAGAAATTACAAATAAATGTAATTTAAGTTGCTCTTTTTGCGGAAATAATAAAAGAGACAAACTATTTATGTCTGTATCTCAGTTTAAACATATTATTAATCAAATAGCTCCATACGCTAATTATGTTTATTTACATGTTAAAGGAGAGCCTTTACTACATCCACAATTAAAAGAAATATTAGAGGTGTGTAAGGATAGTGATATTCATGTAAATATTACTACCAACGGAACTTTGTTAAAACAAAAGTATAAAATATTATTAGAGTCGGACTGTGTTAGACAGGTTAATGTTTCATTACACTCAGAAAACACTTTATCAACATATTTTGAGGACATTTTTTCTGTATGTAAAAAATTATCTTCAAAAATGTATATAAGTTATAGACTTTGGACTTTAAATAATTATCAATTAGACAAAAAATCCACAGAAATTGTTAACAAAATAATTGATAGCTATAATTTATCAACAAGTTTGGTGGAAAAATTAAATAATGACATTCAAATTAAAATCGCTGATAATACATTTGTGAATAAAGATAATTTGTTTGAGTGGCCTAATTTAAAAAATAAAAGTACAAGTAATAATTATTGTCATGGATTGTCGACTCATATAGGTATATTAGTAGATGGTACTGTTATTCCTTGTTGTCTAGACGGCGATGGAACTATTAATTTAGGTAATATTTTTGAAAGCGACTTGAACATCATTTTGACAAGTGAACGAACCTGTAACATTATTGAAGGTTTTAAAAACAACAAATGTTATGAAGAATTGTGCAGTAAGTGCACATTTAAAAATAAGTCTAATAAAAAATAAATAAAAACAATGTGTGCTATATATTCTTGCACACTTTTGTGTTGTGTAGATATAACAATAAAAAAATGATATAATATAATTAGTTTATGGAGGTATTTATGTCAAAAAAAAATAGAGAAATGTTAAAAGTTTTTTTTGGAGTAATGAAAGGCAATGAAAAATATATGAATTTAGTAGTTCCCAATTGCTATGTTAAAGACATATATGACATAGATTACAAAAAGTTATATAAAAAAGGATACAGAAATATTATTTTTGATATAGATAATACTATATTGCCAGTTAATAAAGTTGGAGTGCCGAACGAACTGGTTGAATTGTTCAAAAAGATTAAAAAAGTAGGGCTTAATATTTGTTTAGTATCCAATAATAAAAAAGAAAGAGTGTTGCCTCCAGCAAAAATATTAGATGTTTTATATTTATACGAGGCAAAAAAACCTACTAAAGCCGCGTTTGATAAGGCGCTAAAGATTTTGGAAGCTAATACAAATGATACGGTAATGGTTGGAGATCAAATGTTGAGTGATATTAAAGGTGCAAACGAATATGGACTTTATAGTATTTTAGTTGCTCCTGTAGATGATAAATATGATATAAAAACAGGAACTAGTAGAGTTTTACAAAATATAATGATTAAAAAATTAGAAAGAAAAAATGTATTCCATAGAAACAGGTATTATAAATAGTAGGTGATTTTATGAACGAGATAATAATCAAAGGAGCAAGAGAAAACAATTTAAAAAATATTAACCTAACTCTGCCAAAAAACAAATTGATTGTTATGACCGGAGTTTCCGGTAGTGGAAAGAGTAGCCTTGCTTTTGACACTATTTATGCTGAGGGCCAAAGAAGATATGTTGAAAGTTTGAGTGCATATGCAAGACAATTCCTGGGTGGAACAGATAAACCAGACGTTGATTCAATTGAAGGTTTATCTCCCTCTATTAGTATTGATCAAAAAACAACAAATAAAAACCCAAGGTCTACAGTAGGTACAGTAACAGAAATATATGATTATTTAAGACTTTTGTATGCAAGAATTGGGATCCCGTATTGTCCTAATCACCACATTCCGATAAAAGCACAGAGCATAGAAGAAATGGTGAATAAATTACTAGAATATGATTTGGGTACTAAATTTATTATTATGGCCCCTGTTGTGCACGGCGAAAAAGGAACGCATAAAGATTTGTTTGATAAGCTTCGAGGTGAAGGCTTTGTAAGAGTAAGAGTTAACGGAGAAAGTAGAGATTTGTCTGAAGACATTGTTTTGGACAAAAATATAAAAGATAACATTGATGTTGTTGTAGACAGATTGATTTTAAAAGAAGATATAAGAGGGCGACTTCATGAATCTTTAGAAATCGCTACAACACTAGCGAAAGGAAAAGTTGTAGTTGAGATTCCTGGAGATAAGGAAATTTTATTTTCAGAGAATTTTGCGTGTCCACATTGCGAATTTTCCTTACCAGAACTAGAACCACGATTATTTAGTTTTAATTCTCCATACGGTGCATGTCAGGATTGCAAAGGGTTAGGTATAAAGCTAAATATTGATCCTGATTTGGTTATTCCTAACCAAGATTTATCTATTAATGAGGGGTGCATTTTAACGCTTAGTGATGATCAAGAAGGAATCTATTACAAAAGACTAGAGTCGGTGTGTAATCATTATAAGATAGATATGAATAAGCCATTTAAAAATTTGACAAAAAAAGAAAAAGAGATAATTTTGTATGGTACACAGGAAAAAATAAGCATAAAATATACAACTCGCGGTGGAACTTCATATAACCAGAATGATTATTATGAAGGTATAATTACCAATTTACAAAGAAGATATATGGAAACGAGTAGCGCATGGATTCGTGACTGGTTAGAAAACTATATGATAGAAACAACCTGTGAAACTTGTCATGGTGCAAGACTTAATGATAGTGTTTTATCCGTGCTCATTGGTAAAAAAAATATTTATCAGATGACACAAATGAGTATAAAAGAGTTGGTTGATTTTTTTGAAAACATAAAATTAAATAAAGAACAAGAAAACATATCCAATTTATTGATTAAAGAAATTAAAAATAGACTTAATTTCTTGAAAAATGTAGGTCTTGAATATTTAACACTAGATAGGATGGCTGGTACATTATCTGGAGGAGAATCACAAAGGATAAGGTTGGCTACACAGATAGGATCTAGGCTAACAGGTGTTTTATATGTGCTAGATGAACCTAGTATAGGATTGCATCAAAAGGATAATGAGAAACTGATAAATGCATTAAAAGAGATGAGAGATTTGGGAAACACTCTAATTGTTGTAGAACATGATACTGATACTATGTTGGCTGCTGATTACTTGGTTGATATAGGACCTGAAGCAGGAGAGAATGGAGGTCGTATAATGGCGGCCGGAACTCCTAATGAAGTTAAAAATAATGAAAATAGTATTACTGGTAAATATTTAAGCGGAAAAGAATGCATTGAGGTCCCAAAAAAGAGAAGAAAAGGAAATGGATTGTTTATAGAGGTAAGGGGAGCCCAAGAAAACAATCTAAAAAATATTAACGTAAAATTTCCTCTTGGTACTTTTACATGTGTTACAGGTGTTTCTGGCAGTGGAAAGAGTAGTCTTGTAATGGAAATTTTATGTAAAGGTGCTTTAAATCATCTATATCGCACTAAAGAGAAAGCAGGTAAACACAAAAAAATCATCGGCTTAGACAATATAGATAAAGTTGTAGATATAACCCAAAATCCAATTGGAAGAACCCCAAGAAGTAATCCAGCAACATATACTGGTGTTTTCGATGATATAAGATCATTGTTTACAACAACAAAAGAAGCCAAAATGTATGGTTTTGGTAAAGACCGATTTTCTTTCAATGTTAAAGGGGGAAGATGCGAAGCTTGTCGTGGAGACGGTGTTAAAAAAATAGAAATGCACTTTTTACCAGATGTATATGTTCCATGTGAGGTTTGTCACGGTACTAGATATAATAGAGAAACACTGTCTATCAAATATAAGGATAAGAATATTGCAGATGTATTAAACATGAGAGTTACAGAAGCAATAGAATTTTTTGCAAACCAACCTAAGATAAAGAACAAATTGCAAGTATTAAATGATGTTGGATTGGGCTATCTTAAACTGGGTCAGAGTGCACCGACTTTATCAGGGGGAGAAGCAGGAAGAGTTAAGTTGGCTAAAGAATTGCAAAGAAGAGCAACAGGTAAAACACTGTTTATAATGGATGAACCTACTACCGGCCTACATTCACACGATATAAAACGCTTGCTTGCAATTATTCAAAAAATAGTAGATAATAATGATACAGTAATAGTGATAGAACATAATCTTGATATGATTAAAACTGCAGACTATATAATAGATATTGGTCCAAACGGTGGCGATAGTGGTGGAGAAATAATTGCTGTTGGAACTCCGGAAAAGGTAGCTAAAGATAAGAAATCATATACTGGAATGTTCTTGAGCAAAATGCTTTAAGGAGGCATTATGAAATTAGTAATTATAGATAAAAATAATAAAGCAAGACTAAATAAAATATTAGAATGGTTTATTTATATGGCTGGATATACAATATCATTTATATTAATATCATTGTTATTTGGTACTTTTCAGATAAATGATGAACATTTAATACTTTACTCATTTTTTGCTGTAGTAATGGTATATATACTTAATAAAACGATAAAACCAGTTATTTTAAAATTAACCATGCCATTAATGGGAATTACAGTAGGATTATTTTATTTTGTTATAAATGCTGGAATATTAAAGTTAGTCGATATTATTATGGGTGATAAATTGAACTTTACAAGTGCTTGGAAACTGTTTTTCATCGCAGTTTTTTTAGCCGCAACGAATGCGATCATAGAAGAGCTAATAATTAAACCAATAATAAGGAGATTTAAGAAAAAATGAGTAGAGTAGCGTTAGATTTAGGTTTTATCCAAATATATTGGTATTCGATTATGATACTAATAGGCCTTTTGGTAGGATTAACTATTATTTATTATGAAATAAAAAAGCAAAAAATTAATATTGATTTTTTTACTAATTTAGCATTTTATGCGATTATTATAGGTATCATTTCTGCGAGATTATATTATGTAATATTTAATTGGAATTATTATAGTAATAATTTATTAGAGATATTTGAAATATGGAATGGTGGATTAGCCATTCATGGTGCAATAATAGGTGGTGGCCTATTTACATTATTTTATTGCTATAAGCATAAAGTTAATATTTATAGAATTTTAGATATTTGTGTAGTAGGGTTGATTATTGCCCAAGCAATTGGCAGATGGGGAAACTTTTTTAATCAAGAGGCCTATGGAACATTAACTACAGAGAAAGAACTTCTATCTTTGAGTATTCCTCGATTTATAGTAGATGGTATGTATATAAATGGCGGATATCATCATCCTACGTTTTTATATGAATCTTTATGGAATTTATTTGGATTTGTGATTTTACTTATTGCAAGACGCGCCATTAAATATATAAAAACAGGTCAACTAACAGGAATATATTTGGTGTGGTATTCATTGGGAAGAATTTTTATAGAATCTATGAGAACAGATAGTCTGATGCTGGGTGATATAAAGGTAGCACAATTGGTATCGGTGTTATTTATAATTGCGGGAATAATATTGATAGTTATAAGAAATAAAGGTTCCCGATTTGATAATCTTTACAGAGATGGTGAAAAAAATGAAATCAGATTTTGATGTAGTGATAATCGGTGCTGGTGTTGCTGGTATGACCGCAGCTATTTATTTGAAGCGTAGTGGAATAAATTGTTGTTTGTTAGAGAGAGAAGTGCCTGGCGGACAAATTAATAAATCGTCATCAGTAAAAAATTACCCGGGTTTTTTAGATATTTCTGGTCCAGACTTATCTAATAATATTTTTGAACAGATTAGGGAGTTAGAAGTTCCATATAAATATGGTAATGTATTAAAAATCGAAGTTAGTGATGGTCAAAAAATAGTTAAGACAGATTTAGAGGAAATAACTACGCAAAACATTATAATTGCCACAGGAAGGAAATCTAGGAAACTTGATGTCCCTGGAGAAGACAAACTGCTTGGCAAAGGTGTTAGTTATTGTGCTTTGTGTGATGCTAATTTTTTTAAGGATGAAGATGTATTGGTTATTGGTGGAGCAAATAGCGCTTTAGAAGAAGCAATATATTTATCAAATATTTGTAGAAGCGTTACTATAATACATAGAAGGGATACATTAACTGCTGATGAGGTGTTTATAGAACAAATTAAGCAAATAAAAAATATAACTATTCGATACAATTGTTTGCCTAAAAAGTTAAACGAAAAAGAAGGTAGACTAGAATCTGTAACTATTGAAAATGAGCAACAACAAGATGAAGAGATAAAAGTAAAAGGTTGTTTTATTTATATTGGTCAAGTTCCTGCGAATGAAATTTTTAAAGATATTCTAAATTTTGATGATAAAGGATATATAGAAGTAGATAAACATCAACAGACTAATATAAAAGGAATATATGCAGCTGGAGATGTTGTCAAAAAAGATGCATATCAATTGTTAACTGCAATGAGTGATGGAGTAATTGCTGCGGTGAATTGTATTGTTGACATAAAAAAGGGAGCTTAAACACATATAAATTATGAATGTTGTTGCACAGTTGTTTGGCTTTATTGCTTTAACATTTTTAATGTTTAGTATTCAAAGTAATAAAAAACTAACAGTTTTATTTTTGCAAGTTATTGCTAATGCTTTTTTCGGGTTACAATATATTATTTTAAAAACATTCTCAGCAGTTTTGATGAACTTCGTTGCAATTTTTAGAAGTATTATTTATTACATGTATGAAAAGAAAAACAAAAGAGCGCCTAAGACAGTTATATTGTTATTGTTCCTTTTAATAATAGTGTTTTCTGTTACAAGCTTTAATGGGCTAATTAGCCTGTTACCTATTGCGGCGACAATGTTGTATACATATGGCACTTGGCAAGCCGATATGAAAACGTATCGAATTGTGGTTATAGCGGGCGCGATATTTTGGTTGATATTCAATATTAATGTAGGCGCATACGTTTCTGTTATTAGTTCTATCCTGGAATTAATAAGCGGAATTATTGCTGTATGTAGATATGATCTTAAAAAGAATATTTCTTGACATTTAAGCACCATTGTGTTACTTTATAGGTGACACAGAAAGGTGTTTTTATTTTGGTTAAATAAGGTAGGGGATTAAAATGGTAAAAGAAACAAAAAAAACAAACAAAAGCACAAAGAAAAATGTAAAAACAAAAACAGTATCAAAAACTAAAAAAAATACTAAGAAAGTAGAAATAAAAAAAACAAAGGTAGGAATGTTTAAAAAATTAAGCAATTGGATTAAATCGGTTGTAAAAGAAGTTTCTAAGGTTAAATGGCCTTCAAAGAAAGAAATGATTAAATATTCTATTGCAACAATAGGTTTTGTAATATTCTTTGCATTATTTTTCTATGTTATAGAATTATTAATGGCATTCTTTAAATCATTAGTATAGGACGGTGATATTTTATGGAAAAACAATGGTATGTAGTAAATACTTATTCTGGGCACGAAAGTAAAGTAAAAGAAAAATTAGAAATGAAAGCCGATTCTATGGATATGAAAGATTATATCTTTAGAGTTATTATTCCAGAGCAAAAAGAAATCGAAGTAAAAGACGGTGTTCAAAAAGAAAAAGTAAAGAAGATGTTCCCTGGTTATATTTTGGTAGAAATGGTTATGAGTGATGAGGCTTGGTATGTAGTAAGAAACACACCAGGTGTTACTGGATTTATTGGATCGAGTGGTAAAGGTGCAAAACCAACGCCATTACAACCATATGAAGTGGATACAATTCTTAGAAACATGGGAATTAGTAGATTTGATACTGATGAAACGTTAGAAATAGGAACAAAAGTAAAGATTATTGCTGGTCCATTCAATGGAATGTATGGAACTGTAGCAGTAGTTGATATGGAAAATCAAAAACTAGAATTAAATGTTGATTTATTTGGTCAAGAAACATCTGTTGAGGTAGAATTATCACAAATAGAGGTGGCATAAAATGGGTGCCAATAAACAAGAAACAAATATTAGCGAAGAACGTTATGCCGAAATTAAAAAGACGGCTTATAAATATTATCAACAATATAATTTGTTACCAAGATGTGATAGAAAAAGTTTTTTAGATAGCTTACCTAAGTTAAACACAGAAGAGGAAGACGCTATTCTTCGTTGTACTTTGCTTTTTCCCGATACTGAAGATTTAATAGGGTTAGATAGGGCACGATTTTTTCCTTCACTTTTAAAGATGGGAAAACAAGATGATAATGTTACATTTAAAGATGTTGTATTTAAATCAAAAGAATATTCTATATATAATACTAGAGAATTAATTCGTTCTAAAAAATTACAAACAATGGATGAACTTAGTTATCCGGATCAATATATTTCTGATAAAGAATATATAGAAACAAAAGTTTTGGCTTTAGATGTAGTATCACGTTTTTGTGAATTATCATTACCGGAAAAAGCACAGATAGTAACACAGGCTTGTCAAACGGATACATATCAAGCAAAAATACAAATTGCTACATTGCTAATTCCTAATGATATGCTTTTAATGCAACAACTAGAAAATAATTCAATAGAAGAAATTGCTAATTATTATAAAGTTCCTTCTTCTGTAATAGAATTTAAAATGGAAGAGTATGATACACAAAGAACAAGTATGTTGATAAACAATGGTAGTTTTGGAGAATTTAAATCTGTAAGGGTTTGGCACAGAGAGTCATTAGATACAAGCATAATTGCTAACTTGTGGGATCAAAGTTTCTACCAAGGAATTGAAAACGATGCGCGCGAAAAAATTAACAATTCATTAGAAGGGTTATTTGGAAAACCAGTTACAAAGACAATGAAGTAAGAAAAAATCAAATAAATGTTGATTTTTTGATAGAATAATGGTATTATTGAAACGCTATATTTAATTTATATAGAAACAAGTGGGAGGCAAAAAGCTAATAAATGCGGACTAGCTATTAGGACCACTCGCGAAAACTAAAATTTATAGGAGGTGTTTTTCGTGGCAAAAGAAGTAATTAAAAAGATTAAATTACAAATTCAAGCTGGAAAAGCTACACCTGCTCCACCAGTAGGAACAGTGTTAGGGCCAGCAGGAGTTAACTTACAAGAATTCTGTACTAAATATAATGATGCAACACGTGATAAAATGGGTGATGTATTACCAGTTGAAATTTCAATTTATGATGATAGAAGTTTCGATTTCGTAATTAAAACTCCACCTACAGCATTCTTATTAAAGAAAGCAGCAAAAGTTGATAAGGGTTCTGTTAAGGGTAAAAACGAAACAGCAGGAACAATTACAAGAGAACAATTAAAAGAAATTGCAGAAACTAAATTACCAGATTTAAATGCTTATGATTTAGAAGCAGCTATGAAAATTGTTGAGGGTACCGCTCTTAACATGGGAATTAAAATTTCTGAATAATAAATAGGGTAACCTATGTGGGAGGATGTCCGCTTACGCTTCCATATATACCACATAAGGAGGAATTAAAGTGAAAAAAAGAGGTAAGAAATATCTTGACGCTTTATCAAAAATAGAAAAAGGTAAAGCATATACTAAAGAAGAAGCTATAAAATTAGTTAAAGAAACTTCTGTTAGTAAATTCAATGCATCAGTTGAATTAGCAGTTAGATTAAATCTTGATACAAAAAAAGCTGATCAACAATTAAGAGGTGCAATTGTATTACCACATGGAACAGGTAAAACAAAGAAAGTATTAGTAATAGCTAGAGGAGATCAAGCTAAGAAAGCAATAGAAGCTGGGGCTGACTTCGTTGGTGATACTGATATGTTAGAAAAAATAGAAAAAGAAAACTGGTTCGAATTTGATGTAATGATCGCAACACCAGACATGATGCCATTACTTGGTAAATTAGGTAGAGTGTTAGGGCCTAAAGGATTAATGCCAAACCCTAAAACTGGAACAGTAACAACAGATGTTGCTAAAGCAGTAGCTGATGTTAAAGCTGGGAGAGTTGAGTATAGAACAGATTCTTATGGAAATGTTCAAGGTATCATTGGTAATGTAACATTTACAGAAGAACAATTACTTGAAAATTTAAATGCGTTTATGTCAACAATTTTAAAAGTAAAACCTTCAACTGTAAAAGGGGATTATGTTAAAAATGTAGCAGTTTCAACTACTATGGGTCCTGGAATTAAAATTATCACAAATTCTTTTGACAATTAGTAGATAATAATATATAATACAAATTGATTTGCGAGTGCCATAGACAGTAGGTATTAAAATAAATCCTACCGAGGACTTAACTTAAGTATAAGATAAAGTCTTTGTGTCTATAGGATGTGAAGACTTTTCTTTATGGCATTTTTAAATATTATGAGGAGGTGCTATAGTGGCAAACGAGAAAATTCTAGCTAAAAAGCAAGAAATCATCGACGAAATTAAAGAACGTGTTCAAAACAATGCGACAATAGTTTTATTTGATTATCGTGGAATAACTGATAATGAAGCAAAAGAATTAAGACGCGCTTTAAGATCCAATGATTCAGATTATAAAGTATATAAAAATACTTTAATGGCTAGAGCATTATCTGATTTAAACATTAATCTTGATGATAGTTTGATGGGACCAAGTGCACTAGCATTCGGAACAGATCAAATTGCACCAATAAAAGTGTTATCAGATTTTGCTAAAAAGAACCCTGCTCTAGTATTGAAAGTGGGAATTGTAGATGGAGAAGTGTCTGACAAATCAAAATTAGATGCGTTAGCAACTATCCCATCAAGAGAAGGACTGCTTACAATGTTAGCTGGAGGAATGATTGGAATTGCAAAAGATTTATCTATATGCTTAGATCTTTATGCACAACAAAAAGAAGAAAATTAATAAAAATATAGGAGGAATATAAAATGGCTAAATTAACAAGAGATGAATTTATTAGTGCTTTAAAAGAAATGAACCTTTTAGAAATTAAAGAATTAGTAGACGCTATGAAAGAGGAATTTGGAGTAGATCCAAGTGCTGTAGCAGTTGCTGCTGCACCAGCAGGTGCTGCTGAAGAAACAGGTCCAAGCGTAGTTACTGTTACATTAGTAAATGCTGGAGCTGCTAAAATCAACGTTATCAAAGTAATTAAAGAAATTACAGGATTAGGATTAAAAGAATCTAAAGATATTGCTGATAACGGTGGAGCTGTTAAAGAAGGTATTTCTGTAGATGAAGCAAATGACATCAAAGCTAAATTAGAAGAAGCTGGTGCTACAGTAGAAGTTAAATAATTAAATTCATTGTAGGGTGTAACAAATGTTACACTCTTTTTATTGTCATAAATAAGAAAATAATGTATTATAAATAATAGGTGATATGACATGAATAATAAGGGTGTAAAAAAAAGAAATTGGAAAGATACTGTTATAGTTGCTCTAATGATTGCAATAATAGCATTAATTTTAAGTGGGGTTATATCTTATATTAATTTTAGTGGTAGAACAGACGATAAAAATAACGAACCTACAAATAAAAAAGAATATGAAAACTTAAATGTAACAGACAATTTAGTTACTGATTTGTTCGCTCTTACTAGAGGCAATAATACCAGCTTGTTTTTTGGAACACAATACGAAAATGTTTATTATTCAAAAGACAAAATAAATACGAATGAGCTTAATGTTGAATTTAAACTTATGTTATCCTTTGTTACATTAGACAGAGATAAATTTAGTTTGGATGGAGAAACAACAGTAATCGAAGAAAAAGATTTAAAAGAACAATACTTAAAAATATTTGGAGATAATGATTATAAGGCGCAAGACATTAAATATAATTGTCCATCTACCGTTCATTACAACCCAGAAAAAAATAGATTTGAGTATGACGAATATTGTGGTGGACCGCTTAACTACGGGTACCAAAACAAATTAATAGAGGCAAGAAAATATAGTGATAAGATAGAAATATATGAGAAAGTGGTTTTTTATTTATTGGAAGAAGACACAAATAGAATTACTTATTGGAAAAACAGCGATTGCAGTGATTTGATTTTAGAAGCTGAAATTGATGACGATTTTGATATTAACAATCATTTAGAAGTGCTGAAAACATATAAATATACTTTTGAAAAAAATGATGCGTCGTATACATTCGAAAAAGTTGAATTGATGAAGTAAGAAAAAAATTAAAGACAAAACTGTTAAATAAAACTATTGATTTTATTGCTAAAATATAGTATCATTATTAATACGAAAGGAGTTAACTATAAATTTCAGTTTATAGTTAACTCTTTTAACTTTTAAAAGGGCTGGTCACATGGGACAATATTTTAGTAACGATGAATTAAAAAGTGAATTGCGGATATTTACAACACATATATTCGATAGAGAATATTCTTTTTATACAGATAATGGTGTTTTTTCTAAAGATAAGTTAGATTTTGGCACCAGAACTCTTTTAGAATCTATACCAATTCATGACTTAACTGGCAATGTTTTAGATGTTGGTTGTGGATATGGTGTTATTGAAGTTATCTTGGGCAAAGTTACGAGTGCAAATTATGAGGGGCTTGATGTTAATAGGCGGGCACTTCATTTGGCAGAGATGAATGCAAAACTAAATGGTGTTACTAATGTTAGATTTTACGAGAGCAACACGTATGAATGTGTAAACAAGAAATATAATTTTATCATAACAAATCCCCCAATAAGAGCGGGGAAAAAGGTTGTTTACGATATTGTTATGAACGCAAGGAATTATCTTTTAGATAATGGTGTTTTATATATAGTTATAAGGAAAGAACAGGGAGCTAAATCTATGATGCGTGATTTAGAAAAATATTATAAGGTTGAGGTTATAAACAAAAATAAAGGTTTTTTTGTAATTAAATGTGTTTTACATTGACATCTTGTTTGGAATGTGCTAATAATATAAATTGGCAACGTATTAGATTAAGTGAATATGTTCTTTGATTAAATTATTGTATAGGGGTGAAATGAGTGGCATATAAGATAATAAATTGTGGTAACCACCGAAAGAGAAGAAGTTTCTCTAGAATCAAAAATACTTACGAATTAACGGATTTGTTAGAAATCCAAAAAAAATCATATCAATGGTTTGTAGAAACAGGAATAAAAGAGGTTTTTGAAGACCTATTCCCCGTAGAAAACTTTTCAGGGACTTTATCTTTAGAATTTGGAGACTATCATTTTGATGAGCCTAGATATTCTATTAAACAAAGTAAAGATCGTGAAACAACTTATGCGGCACCTTTAAAGGTAGAAGTTCGCCTTTTTAATCATGAAACAGGAGAAGTAAAAGAACAAGAAATATTCTTAGGAGATATGCCGCTAATGACAGATAGCGGAACATTCGTTATTAATGGAGCAGAACGTGTAATTGTATCTCAATTAGTAAGATCTCCAAGCGTTTATTTCAACAAAGAAATAGACAAAAATGGTAGACCTTCTATTACTTCACAAATTATTCCTACACGAGGAACTTGGCTAGAATTTGAAACAGATGCCAGGGATGTTTTGTATGTAAGAATTGATAGAACTAGAAAGGTTCCGTTGACTACATTATTACGTGCGTTTGGATTATCAAGTGACGAAGAAATTACTAAATTGTTTGGTAATGATGAATATCTTGAGAATACATTAGCTAAAGATTCAACTAGAAATACAGACGAAGCGCTAATTGAGATTTATGAAAAACTAAGGCCAGGAGAACCAGCTACATTAGATTCTTCTAAAAACCAAATTATTACTAGATTCTTTGATGAGTTCAGATATGATTTAGCTCGCGTAGGACGTTATAAATTTAATCGCAAGTTAAATGTTTTAGATAGAGTTCTTAACCAAACATTAGCAGAAGATATTAAAGTTGATGGAGAAGTGGTAGTATCTAAAGGAACTTTGGTTACTAAAGATGTTTTAGATGTTTTAAAACCAATTTTCGAAGCTGGATATAATGTTAAAGAAGCTAAAATTAACGAAGATTTAGATAATTTAAATAAAATTCAAACTATTAAGATTTATAATCCATCTAATAAAAAAGAAATTATTACTTTAATTGGTAATGATCAAACATTAGAAGTAAAAAGATTAACAATATCTGATTTATATGCATCAGTATCTTATTACTTGAATTTGTTAAAAGGGATCGGGCAATTTGATGAAATTGACCATCTAGGAAACCGTCGTATTCGTCAAGTTGGTGAATTATTACAAAACCAATTCAGAATAGGTGTTTCTCGTATGGAAAGAGTTATTCGTGAAAGGATGACTACTCAAGAAATGGAAGAAGTAACACCAAAGACATTAATTAATATTAGACCAATTACTGCGGCTATGAAAGAGTTTTTTGGAAGTAGCCAATTATCTCAATTTATGGATCAAACTAACCCAATAGCAGAGCTAACAAACAAAAGACGTTTATCTGCGTTAGGACCTGGCGGATTATCAAGAGATAGAGCAGGTATGGAAGTTCGTGACGTTAACGCATCTCACTATGGTAGAATATGTCCTATTGAATCTCCAGAAGGACAAAATATAGGGCTTATTACATCATTAGCAAGTTATGCAAAAGTTGATGATTATGGATTTATTATGACTCCATATCGTAAAGTTAAAGATAAAGTATTAACTGATGAAGTTGAATACTTAACAGCAGACGAAGAAAAAGATGTTATTATATCACTTGCTACAGTTACAATTGATGATAATAATATGATGACTGATGAGCAGGTTCCTGCAAGATTCCGTGGTGAAAACATTTTAGTTAAACCTGAACAGGTTGATTATGTAGACGTTTCACCACAACAAGTTGTAGCAGTAACCACAAGTTGTATACCATTCTTAGAGCACGATGATGCAACGCGTGCATTAATGGGAGCAAACATGCAACGTCAATCAGTACCATTGTTAAAGGCAGAAGCGCCACTAGTAGGTACAGGTGTAGAATATGTTGCAGCAAAAGACTCAGGTGCTGTAGTCGTAGCAAAAGCAGATGGTATTGTAGATTATGTAGATGCTAGAAAAATAGTAGTTAAAAATAAAGGTGGAAAAGATGAGTATCATTTGGCTAATTTTGAACTTTCAAATGCAGGTACTTGTCAACACCACAGACCAATTGTACAAGTTGGTGACAAAGTTAAAAAGGGAGAAGTTATCGCCGATGGTCCAAGTACAGACAAAGGTGAGCTTGCTCTTGGTAAAAACGTTGTAGTTGCATTCATGACATTTAATGGATATAACTACGAAGATGCTGTAATCTTAAACGAAAGATTAGTAAAAGATGATGTTTATACTGGTATTCACTTAGAAGACTTTGAAATGCAATGTCGTGAAACTAAATTGGGACCAGAAGAAATTACAAGAGATATTCCTAATGTTAGTGATGAAGCTAGAAAGCATCTAGATGAAAATGGTATCGTAATAGTTGGTACTGAAGTAAAAGAAGGAGATATCCTTGTAGGTAAAGTTACTCCTAAAGGAATGGCTGAACTTACTTCAGAAGAAAAATTGTTACATGCAATATTCGGAGAAAAAACTCGTGAAGTAAGAGATACATCACTTCGTGTTCCACATGGTGGAGATGGTATCGTTCATGATGTTAAGATCTTCTCTAGAAAAGATAATGATGAATTACCTGCGGGAGTATCTAAAGTAATTCGTGTATATATAGCACAAAAAAGAAAAATTCAAGTTGGAGATAAAATGGCTGGGCGTCACGGTAACAAGGGTGTTATCTCACTAATATTACCAGAAGAAGATATGCCATATCTACCAGACGGAAGAACAGTAGATATTATGTTAAATCCACAAGGTGTTCCATCTCGTATGAATATTGGACAAATTCTAGAGTTACATTTAGGTATGGCTGCTAAAGAATTAAATGTTCATGTAGCTACACCAGTATTTGATGGTGCTAAGACTAGTGACATAGATGAAATGATGGCTGAAGCGGGACTTGCGCCAGATGGTAAGACAATACTATATGATGGTAGAACTGGTACACCATTTGATAATAGAATCTCGGTTGGTGTAATGTATATGATCAAACTACATCACATGGTTGATGATAAATTACATGCACGTAGTACAGGACCATATTCATTAGTAACTCAACAACCACTAGGAGGTAAAGCTCAATTCGGTGGACAAAGATTTGGAGAAATGGAAGTTTGGGCATTATATGCTTATGGTGCTGCTCATACATTACAAGAGATCTTGACAGTTAAATCTGATGATGTTATGGGACGTGTAAAAGTATACGAAGCAATCGTCAAAGGGCAAGAAATTAATCAAGCAGGAGTTCCAGAAAGCTTTAGAGTATTAATGAAAGAGTTCCAAGCTTTGGGTCTTGATATAAGTATCATTAATGACAAAAATGAAGAACTTCAATTAAAAGAAATCGAAGAAGAGGAATATAAAGAAGATTTTGTTGGAAATGTGGAAGATATAGAGTTACCTATTCAGACACACGAAGATGAAAACAGTGATTATGAGGTTGAAACTGAAGAAGACTTAGATGAAGACTTTGATGGAGATTTTGATAGCGAATTTGAAGCTGATCTTATGGAAGGAGATGAAAACTAATGATAGAAGTAAATAAGTTTGAAGCTCTAAAAATAGGAATTGCTTCTCCTGATAAAATTCGTGAATGGTCTTATGGTGAAGTAAAAAAACCAGAGACAATAAACTATAGAACATTACGTCCAGAACGTGATGGTTTGTTCTGTGAGAAAATATTCGGACCAACTAAGGATTTCGAATGTGCTTGTGGAAAATATAAAAGAGTAAGATATAAAAATATAGTATGTGATAGATGTGGGGTAGAAGTAACTCGTAGTAAAGTAAGACGTGAAAGAATGGGGCACATTGAGTTAGCTTCTCCTGTTTCACACATTTGGTTCTTTAAAGGGGTACCATCTCGTATGGGATTAGTCCTTGATATGTCACCTAGAGACCTGGAAGAAGTACTATACTTTGTAAGTTATGTTGTTATTGATAAAGGTATTGCTCCTTTAGAAAATAAACAAACATTATCTGAAAAAGAATATCGCCAATATTATGAAAAATATGGTAATGGTTTCCGTGTAGGTATGGGTGCTGAAGCGATTAAAGAACTATTATCTAAAGTAGATATTGAAAAAGAACTAGAAGAAATTACTAAAGAATTGGAAGATGCTCAAGGACAAAAGAGAACTAGATTGTTAAAACGTATTGATGTACTTGATGCATTCCATAAATCAGGAAATCGCCCTGAATGGATGATTTTGGATTGTATTCCTGTAATACCACCTGAATTAAGACCAATGATTCAATTAGATGGTGGAAGATTTGCAACTAGTGATTTAAATGATTTATACCGCCGTGTAATAAATCGTAATAATCGTTTGAAAAAACTTATTGATTTAAAAGCACCTGGTATTATCATTCAAAATGAAAAACGTATGCTACAAGAAGCGGTTGACGCTTTATTTGACAACGGAAGACGTGGTAGAAGTGTCACTGGTGCCGGAAATCGTCCTTTGAAATCAATTTCTAGTATGTTAAAAGGTAAACAAGGAAGATTCCGTCAAAACCTACTAGGTAAACGTGTTGACTACTCGGGTCGTTCCGTTATCGTTGTTGGTCCATCATTAAAGATGTATCAATGTGGTATTCCAAAAGAAATGGCTATTGAATTGTTTAAACCACACGTTATAAATGGATTAGTATCTCGTGATATTGCTCACAATATCAAAGCTGCTAAGAGATTAATTGAAAATAGGGATCCTCAAGTATGGGATGTAGTAGAAGATGTTATTAAAGAGCATCCAGTTATGCTTAACCGTGCTCCTACACTTCATAGACTTGGTATCCAAGCATTTGAACCAGTACTAATTGGCGGGAAAGCAATTCGTCTTCACCCATTAGTATGTCCAGCATTTAATGCAGACTTCGATGGTGACCAAATGGCTGTACACGTGCCTTTATCAGAAGAAGCTCAAGCCGAAGCAAGACTTCTAATGTTAGGTGCTAATAACATCCTATCACCAAAAAGTGGAGATCCAATTGTTACGCCTTCACAAGACATGGTATTAGGTAACTATTACTTAACTATGGAAAAAGCTGGTTTAGACGGAGAAGGTAGAGTATTTAAAGATGTTAATGAAGCATTGATGGCTTACGAAAGACGTGAGTTAACTCTACATACCAGAATTGCTCTTCCAGTAGATTCATTTAAACACAAATTATTTACTGAAGGTCAAAAAGGTAAGTACTTAGTTACAACTGTAGGTAAATTAATATTTAATGAAGTTTTACCAGATTCATTTGCATACATTAATGAACCAACATTAGATAATATTCAAAGTATTACTCCTAATAAATACTTTATTGAAAAAGGTCAAAACATTCCTGAAGTAATTAAGGAAATGCCTATAGTAAAACCATTCCCTAAAGGAACTTTAGAGAATATAATTGCTCAAGTATTTAAAAGATATAAAACAACTGAGACTTCAATAATGTTGGATAAGTTAAAAGATTTAGGATTTAAATATTCAACAGTAGCAGGTATTACAATATCAATTAGTGATGTTGTAACAAGTAACACTAAAAACGAAATTATTGCTGAAGCTAAAAAAGTTGTGGATAAAATAAACAAACAATATCAACGTGGATTGATCACAGATGAAGAAAGATTCCAAAAAGTAATTTCTACTTGGGATGATGCTAAGAACCAAGTGCAAAAAGAATTATCAGGTATGGCTGATAAGTATACAGATAACCCAATCTTCATGATGATGCACTCTAAGGCTCGTGGATCTATCTCTAACTTCACTCAGTTAGCAGGTATGCGTGGTATCATGTCTAAACCAGATGGTACTCCAGTAGAAATTCCAATTACTTCTAACTTTAGGGAAGGGTTATCAGTTTCTGAGTTCTTCTTATCAACACACGGTGCTCGTAAAGGTAGTGCCGATACGGCGTTAAAAACTGCAGACTCTGGATACTTAACTAGACGTTTAGTAGATGTTTCTCAAGATATTATCGTAAGAGAAGAGGATTGCGGAACAGAAAATGGTGTAGTTGTTCGTGAATTCGTTAACGATAAAACAGGAGAAGTGATTGAAAAATTATATGATCGTATTGTGGGTAGATATGCCAACAAGAAAATTATTAATCCTGAAACAAAAGCAGTTATTGCTGAAAAATTAGAATATATCACAGAATCAATTGCTGATAAAATTGTTAAAGCAGGAATAAAAGAAGTTGAAATCAGAACTACTTTAACTTGTGATACTGTAAACGGTGTTTGTCAAAAATGTTATGGTAGAAACCTTGCTACAGGAAATATCGTTGAAATTGGTGAAGCTGTAGGTATTATGGCTGCTCAATCAATTGGTGAACCAGGAACTCAATTAACCATGAGAACATTCCACACAGGTGGAGTTGCTGGTGGAGAAGATATAACTCAAGGTTTACCTCGTATTCAAGAATTGTTTGAAGCAAGAATTCCAAAAGGAAAATCAACAATATCAGAGATAAATGGTAAAGTTTCTAAAATTGAAGAAGATCATGGTAAATTTAGAATCAGCGTTACAAATAAACTTGAAACTAAAGAACATGTATCTAATTATGGTGCGAAACTTCGCGTTGAATTAGGTGATGAAGTTGTTGCCGGAGATAAGTTAACTGAAGGAGCTATAAGTCCTAAAGAATTATTGGCAGTAACTGACCCGCTTACAACACAAGAATATATCTTAAAAGAGGTTCAAAGCGTATATCGTGGTCAAGGTGTAGATATTTCTGATAAGCACGTTGAAATTATTGCTAAGCGCATGATTTCTAAAATTAGAATTGTTGATTCGGGAGATACATTATTCTTACCTGGTTCACTTGTAAATTATAGAGAGTTTACAGACGGTAATAAAGAAGTTATTATTAGTGGTAAACGTCCAGCTACAGGTAAACCAATACTTCTTGGTATTACTAAGGCCTCTCTAGAAACTGATTCATTCTTATCTGCCGCATCATTCCAAGAAACAACAAGAATCCTAACAGATGCTGCTATAAGAGGAAAAGTTGATACATTACAAGGATTAAAAGAAAACGTTATTATTGGTAAACTTATCCCAGCAGGTACTGGTGCAAGGCAATATAAAAACGTTGAATTTGAACTAGCATCTCAATTTATCGATGAAGAACCTATTGATAAACTAGAAGATGAATTAATGGAATAATAAAAAGACCTACATATAGGTCTTTTTTGTTTGAACGATTACTTTTTCAAAATAGTATTATCAAATTTAACTACACAATATGAACCAGATCAAGAAGCCTTAGATTTTAATTTAAGTGGAAGAAAAACATTGGAATTTATTATTGTTTCCGAAAATGGAATCTATTTAAATTTAGAAGAAGATATGTTTGCTTGTACAATAACCGGAACTGAAAATGGTACATTTGTAAAATAAAAAGAATTCTTATTTAGAATTCTTTTTTTCTTTTTTTAGTAAATCTCTAATTTCTTCTAGTAATACTACTTCATCACTTTTCTTTGGTGGATCTTCTTTCTTCTCTTCCTCTTTCTTTTTGATAAAGAATTTATTGATTAGTTTAATAAATACAAAAATACAGAAAGCAATAACTAGAAAATCAATAATGTTTTGTATGAATAAACCATATGCAATACTAGAATCACCTATTGTTAAAGACAGGCTAGAAAAGTCTCTACCACCAATCACAACTCCAATAAGTGGAGTTATTATGTCATTTACCAATGAAGTAACTATTTTGCTAAAAGCACCCCCAACAACAACACCAACAGCTAAATCTAGTACATTTCCTCTAGATACGAACGTTTTAAATTCATTTAAGAACTTATTCATTTTCTCTTTTTCTTTTTTTATTTGTTCTTTTTCAATTACTTTTTTTGCCATGTTTTCACCTCAAAATTATTATAAATCACAATTAGAAAAAAGCATAGAATAAATTATAAAAAATCTTTCTGATGCTTTTTTTCTTTAATATTGGTATAAATGTCCTTTTTGATAACGTTACTATTTTTTCTTTTGAATTCTTTATTTAAATAATTATAATAGGCTCCCGGAGTGATTAATCCATTAATTTGTAATATATCGGTACCAGTAGCTCCTAACACTTTATCAACTAATTTTACACAGTTATTAGAGAATAAAAAATATTTTTTCCATTTTCCTTTAGAAAATTTGTGAAACCTAGCGTTTGTGTGTTTATATAGAATGCTAGCATAATCATCGTGCTCTTGGGTATCATCTGTCTCTTGTTTACAATACCACCTATATGAATGCTCTTTAATTTTTTCTAACTCTTTTTTGATTTTTAGTTTTTGTTTGTCTGTTAATGTTATTCCGAAACAAAATATAGTTTTTTTCGAGTGGGACGTACAAAATTTCAAATATTTAGTTTTGCTGTTTATAGAAAAGAAGACACCATCACCCAATGTTTCAAATAATCTTTTAGAAGATTCATCGTAGCATCCGTACGAATAAACTTTATTTTCAAAACATAAATCAATATGACCTATACTTCCTATGGCGGTGTTTTTAACATGTACAAATATTTCTAAATCCACAGCATTATTGATAGTTTTTTTGTTAATATGTACAGGTGTTACATATTTATCTAAAGCGTCATTTATCTTTGTATATACTCGATATGGTATTAATGCTGATATAAATATCGGTAAGGTAATTCTGATTCTACGCCTGCTATGTGAGAATACTTTAGGAAACAAATCCTTTAAAAAATCATAGACATAAGTTAGACCGAAAAGGATTAAATATATGCCTAAAATGATTGTTAATATTTTAATGTTTTTACTAGGGTAAAATATCATTACAAAACTAAACCCAAAATCGATTAAACTACTTAATAGTGTAGGGTGATATCCTTTGAGTTTTTGTTCTTTATATATTACATATACCAGTAATTTAACAATTCCGTTTATCAACATATAAAAGCCAAAAATAACAGGGAATAACGATAAGAATGTTGTTGGCTTAGAAAAAAAGAACAGACCTATTAAAAAAGTAGATGTAGATATTATTATGTTAATTTTATTTTTTGTTTTTATAAGGTTAAAAATAAGTGAAATAATTCCTAAAAAAGAAATCAACATTGATACTATTAAGTGAAATAAATTAGCAGATGTAGTTGGAATTAATATTAGTGTAATACCAACACCTATAAAAATAGTTGCATTAATTATTAAGGAAATCTGTGATATATACTTCTCTTTCATGTTTTTACACCTCATACTAATTTTATCATAGTTTATTCTAGATGATTTATATAATTTAAACAAATTGATTGTCGATAAGTTTTCTTTCAAAAAACAATTTTGTTATGCTATAATTAAAATGGATGATAGTAACAAAATAAATATATAAAAAAGTAGGTAGATATAGTGAAATATAAAAAGTTTTTAAAGAATTGTAAATCAATAGAAGAATATTATCAATATTTGATAGATTTAACAAATAGACACTACTTTGTAGGGTCAATAAACGAGTGGATAATAGATAATTATTATATTATTGTTGAAATTAAAAATGGAATCAAAAAACAAATTAAAGAAAATAAGAAACTTAAGGAAAAGCTAGATAAATCGGTTAAATTATATTCTATATTGAATTATATATGTGAAAAGAATAATTATAATATTACATATGAAATGCTTATTGGTGAATTAAAGTCAAAACAAAAAGCAAATGATATTTATCTTAGTTATGATCTAATTGAGATTATACCAATATTTTTATCTTTTATAATAGTTGATAGACTACAAGTTTTATGTAGCGACATGAAAAAAATACAAATAGAAAAGCAAAATATAATTAATCTAGTAAAAATGCTTGAAATCAAAATTAAGACCAATGAAGAAATTATATTAAAGGAATATATAACAATAGGAGAAGATATTATAAACTATCCAGAAGTTATAGAACAATTGAATGATAGTCTAAAGAAGATGGGTTCAAACGCCAATGCTATATTTGTTCAAATAAATAATATGCTTCAAGAATATAATCTTGATATTAAGCAACTTATAAATATGGATCATCAAATTAGCATAAATAACAATATATTGATAGCAAATTTGTTTAATAGCGTGCGCACTACTGTAAAATTAAAAACAGATGATTTATTTGACAAGTTAAGTAGAACTGAGCAAGTATTAAAGCAGGACAGTTATTATAAAAAAATGACTTCAGAAACGAAGGCACTATATAGAGGTGCCATTAGAAAAAAAGTAAAGGGTAAAAAAGAATACGACTATGTCAAAAGGATGTTAGATAAAAGCATAGAGGATGATAAGCATATAGGGTTTTATTTATTAAAAAATCAAAAAAACAATTTAAAAAGTAAAATTTATGTTTTTAGTATTATATTATTTACTATAATTATTACTATTTTAACTTCTTTTGCTGCGTTGGATTATTGGTTATTGTCTTTTATTATATTATTAGTTCCTATTAGTGAATTAGTAATACAATTAACAAATAAAGTCTTATTAAAATTTTATCCATGTAAACCATTGCCAAAAATGGATTTTTCTAGAGGATTGAGTAAAGATAATGCGACTGTAGTAGTTATTCCTACTATAATTAAGTCTAAAGAAAAAATAGATAAAATGTTTAGATGCTTAGAAAAATATTATTTGGCAAATAAATCTAATTATTTGTATTTTTCGCTTTTAGGAGATTGTTCTGAAACAAACACAGAATTAACAGATTATGATGATGAACTTGCCCAATATGGACTATCGGTTGCCAATAAGTTAAATGAACAATATAACAAAAAAATATTTTCTTTTGCCTATAGAAAAAGAATCTATAATAATGGAGAAAACAAATATCTTGGCTACGAAAGAAAACGCGGAGCATTAATTCACTTTAATAAATTGTTATTAAATAAAATGAGTGAACAAGATATAGAAAAATACTTTTTTACACAAAATGTTACGGAAATTCATCAAACAATTAAATATGTAATTACTATAGATGCAGATACAGAGTTGCTTTTAAATACTGCGCTATCGCTTGTTGGAACAATGGCGCATCCTTTAAATAATCCGGTTTTGAACAGAAATAGAACAAAAGTTATTTCTGGATATGGAATTATACAACCTAAGGTTAATGTTGATGTGGAATCTACAAATAAGTCTATGTACTCACAATTAATGGCTGGAATCGGTGGGTTTGATGTATATTCAACCGTTGTTCCTAATTTTTATCAAGATGTATTTGGAGAAGGAAGCTTTATTGGAAAAGGAATATATGATTTGAGTGTTTTTGATGAGATTTTGTCAGAAACATTTCCTGAAAACTTAATATTGAGTCACGATTTGTTAGAGGGAAATTATTTAAGATGTGGTTTCGCTTCCGACATAGAACTTATAGATGACTTTCCATCCGAGTTTTTAGTTGAATCTTCTCGACAACATCGTTGGACTAGAGGAGATGTACAAATACTAGGATGGTTGAAAAAACAAGTTGATGCTAAAAATGGCAAAAAAATTAAAAATCCTTTAAATTTGATAGAAAAATTTAAAATTTTTGATAATGTTAGAAGAATTTTAATAAATCCAAGCCTGCTTTTATTGATACTTTTATCGTTTGTATGTGGTAACCCAACAAATGTGTTGGTTTTGGTTCTTTGTATAATATTTTTGCCAATGTTCTTTTTTATAAAGGATTTGCTTCAAAGACAAAATAAAAAACTATTTACATTTAAATATTATAATAGTCTAATACATGGATTTATGAGTGTTTTATACCGTGTTATAGTTGCGTTTATCACTATACCTTATTATAGCTATGTTTATTTAGATGCTTTAATTAGGGCTTTATATCGAGTTAATGTTAGTCATAAAAATTTACTTAATTGGCTTACCGCTGAAGATGCTGCCAAAACAATAAAAAAAGACCTTTGGAATTATATAAAACAGTTTAAGATTAATTATATTGCTAGTGCGTTAATAATAATGTTAAGCATTTTGTTTAAACCTCAATATTTATTAATAGCGGCGATAATATCTGTTGGATTTATAAGTGCACCAATAGTTTTATGGTATTTTAGTCAGAGCGAGGATGTTGCTTTAGGTAAATTAAACAACAATCAAAACGACCAACTAAAAGATGTAGCGTATCGTACATGGTTATATTTTGAAACTTTACTAACAGAAGAAAATAACTATCTAATCCCTGATAATCTTCAATTGAATAGAGATAATAAAGTTTCCCCTAACACATCTCCTACAGATATAGGTATGTCAATCATATCTATCGTATCTGCTTCTGAGTTAGGGTTTATCGGCGATAATAAATCCTTAGAGTTGCTTAACAAAGTAATATCGAGTGTTGAAAAGTTGGAAAAATGGCGTGGTCATTTATATAACTGGTATGATATAAAAAGTATGAAAAAAATTGTTCCTTTTGTAATATCTTCTGTAGATAGCGGTAACTTTGCAGCAAGTTTAGTTGTTGCTAAAGAATATTGTTTCAAAAAAGGAAATATGGACTTATACAAACGTATATCTAACATATTTGAGTTGATGAATTTTTCCGGCCTATATACAGACAAAGAAACATTTAGTGTTTCCTATAATACAGTGGATGAAGAATTATCTATATATAATTATAATAATTTTGCAAGTGAAAGTAGGATTCTTAGTTTTGTTGCAATAATGAAGGGTGATGTTCCTAGCAAACATTGGTTATGTTTAAATAAAACACTAACAAAATATAAAAAGCATAAAGGATTAGTTTCTTGGTCTGGTACTTCTTTTGAATATTTTATGCCATTAATATTTATGAAATCGTATCCGAATACTTTGTTAGACGAAAGTTATTTCTTTTCAAAGTTTTGCCAAAAAAACTATATGAATGAAATCGACAGTAAAATGCCGTGGGGCATTTCTGAATCAGCATATGATGAATTAGATGATGGTTTGAATTATAAGTATAAGGCCTTTGCTACTCCGTACTTAAGGGTTATCGATGAAAAAGACGATAGATTGGTATTAAGCCCTTATGCTTCCATTTTAGCAATAACAAATGATCCTGCTGATGTTTATCATAATTTGAAAAAATTTAGAAAGTTAAAAATGTATGGGGATTTAGGGTTTTATGAGTCATATGACTATACTACAGAAAATAGAGTTTTGGCTTATTACGCTCATCATCAAGGTATGATTTTAGCTGCGTTAACAAACTATTTAAGGCAAAATGCTATACAAGATTATTTTCACTCAGATCTTAGAACACAAGCATTTGAAATCCTATTAAAAGAAAAAGTACAATTAAATCCAATTATAGACATGAAAATTATTGGATATAAAAAATTTGATTATGAACGAGAAAAGATAGCTAATGATATAAGGGAATATAATTATATTTCTGACATACCACAATTGTCTGTTCTTTCTAACGGAAAATATACTTTATTGATTAATGATAGAGGTAATGGTTTTAGTAGATATAAAACTACACAATTAAATAGATATCGCAAAATTACTGAACAGGATTATGGGACATATTTGTACATAAAAGATTTATCAAACAACAAAGTTTGGTCAAATACTTTTGCCCCAACCAATATTGAACCAGATAAATACAATGTGGTCTTTGCAAATGATAGGATTAAATACTTGCGAAGCGATGATAATATTGTAACTCAAACAGAGATAACAGTAACAAAAGAGCACGCTTCGGAAATCAGAAAAATAACAATAAAAAATAATACCAATATTGTTAAGAAATTAGAATTAACATCTTATAATGAAGTTATTATATCCGAAAATATTGACGACATAAACCATAGGACGTTTAGAAACTTATTTATAAGCAGTAATTTTGACAATGAAACAAAAACCTTAATAATGAGAAGGCGTAATAACAGTAAAAAAACATCTAATTATATGTTTGGAAAATTAATGGTAAAAGATCACGATTCTTATATAAGTTACGAAACTGAAAGGGACAGCTTTATTGGAAGGGGAAACAATTTATTTAATGCTAAGGCATTACAAGAAAAATTAACAAATTCTGTCGGCACCAATATAGACCCAATAATGGCTCTTAGAACTGTGATAGAAATAAATCCTAATGAAGAAAAGGTTGTTTATTATATTCAAGGATTTAGTAAGTCTATGGATGGTGTAAACGAAATTTTAAAAGATTATTCATCTTATGAAAATATAGAAAAAGCATTTAAATATAGTTCCTTAGCTAACAATATGAACATTAAACTATTAGGAATTAATGGCGATAACATTCGCACGTATAATACAATGTTAAACTATCTATATCAAACTAGTCGTCATTTTGTTAATGAAGAACGAAAGAAAATTCTCGCAAAAAATGGGTTGACTCAAAGTGGACTATGGAAATTTGGTATTAGTGGAGATCGCCCCATAATATTAGTTGATATCCATAGCGGAGAATCATCTAGATTAGCAAAAGACTTAATGAGGGCATACGAGTATTTTAAAAGTAAAGGAATCTATATTGATTTAGTAATAATAAATAGTGAAGAGGACGAATACAAAGAGATAATCAAAAAAGATGTTGAACAAGAGATGTTTCGCATGAATAAGTTGTTTGATTTTCAAAGTAGTCCGGGCAATATATATTTGCTAAAAGCTAGTGAATTGAAAGATGAAGAAAAAACATTACTAAACATGGTTGCAAGGCTTGCTTTTCGTTCTGACTCTGATACATCCTTAGAAGAAGCGATCGATCAAATGCAATTAAATAATAAAATAATAAATTTCCCTAAAAGGATTTATGATGATAAAATAAAATTAAGCATCAATACTACAAAAATCGATAAATTTAATTCTTATGGCGGTTTTATCAATGAAGGGAAAGAATATTTAGTTATTAACCAAGATACGCCGGTTGCGTGGTCTAATGTAATAGCAAACAAAAATTTTGGAACAATAGTTACGAATAACGAGTGTGGTTTTACATACTCAGAAAACAGTCAAATGTTTAAATTGACTTCGTGGACAAATGATCCAATATTAAATGATAAATCTGAGGGTATTACGATTAACGGAAAAGAAGTTCAAGTTTGCGCATGCAGGCATGGTTATGGGTATTCGATATTTACTCACGAAGGAAAATCTTATGAGTTAGATACAATACAATTTGTAGCAGATGAAGATAAAATAAAGTTCTATAAAAACAAAATTAAAAATACAACTAACAGCCCCCAAAAATACAATATAAGTTTTTGGATTAATCCTACCTTAGGTCCAAACGAAGAAAAGTCTAGCAGATATTTATTGTCAGAGTATTCACGCGAATTGGATGCGGTTATAATAAGAAATGTATATAACACGGATTTTTCTTCTGTGTCGGTTTTCTTAAGTGCTACGTTGCCAATCAAGTCGGTTTCGTTAGACAGAATAATTTCTAAATCGATCAGTATAGAAGTTGATTTAAATCCGGGCGAAGAAAAGGAATTTTCGTTTATGATTGGTACCGGAAGAGGACAACAAGAGTTGCTGCAACTAATAGAGAAATATAAAGATAATGCTACAATATCTAAGGAATATAAAAATATAGTTAACAACTGGGATAAGATTCTTTCCACTATCAAAATTAAAACACCAGATCAATCATTTAACTATATGATGAATGGTTGGTATTTGTATCAAACGATTTCGTCTAGGATATTAGCACGAGCTGGATTCTACCAAGTAGGCGGAGCTTATGGTTATAGGGACCAATTACAAGATTCTATGAACATTTGTGAAATAAATCCAAGCATTACAAAAAAACAAATAATTAAGAATGCTATGCATCAGTTTAAAGAGGGAGATGTGTTACATTGGTGGCATGAAATAAATAAGATTGGACTTAGAAGTAGATACATGGACGATTATTTATGGTTAGTATATGCAACTAATAGGTACATAAAGGTCACTGGCGATATAAAAATTCTTGAAGAGGAAGTATGCTTTGTTGAGGGGGACGCTTTATTACCGACTGAAGCCGAGAAGGGAATAAATTATAGATACAGCGAAGACACACTTCCATTAATAGAGCATTTGAAACTTTCAATTAATAGAGTTATGAATAATATGGGTTCTAATGGATTACCGTTGATGGGCGGTGGCGATTGGAATGATGGTATGAATAAAGTAGGTATTGAAGGTAAAGGAACAAGCGTTTGGTTAGGGTTCTTTACATATATGTTATTAAAGGACTTTATAGATGTTTGTGATTCATATAATATAGCAATTGATAAGAAAACCTACAATAAATTTTTGAGCAATCTAAAAGAGACCCTTAATAACGAAGCGTGGGACGGCGATTATTATATTAGAGCTTTCTTTGACAATGGTTACAAACTAGGATCCAATACTAGTGAGGAATGTCAAATAGATTTAATTTCTCAAAGTTTCTCAATTTTGTCTGATGTGATTCCGTTTGAAAGAATAGGAACAGTCATTAAATCTGTAGAAGACATTTTGGTTGATAAAGATTTAAAAATAATTAAACTCTTAAATCCGCCTTTTAAAGCCTCAAAAAATATTCCAGGATATATAATGGATTATCCACAGGGAATCAGAGAAAATGGTGGACAATACACGCATTCAGTAGCATGGTACATTATGGCTTTAATAAAATGTGGATATGTAGATAGGGCATACAAATATTATCAAATGATTAATCCTGTAAACAGAACAGAAAGCAAAGAGAGTGCGGATAAATACTGTATAGAGCCGTATGTTATCGCCGCAGATATATATAGTAACTCAAAATACTCGGCGCGGGGAGGATGGAGTTGGTATACTGGTAGTGCAGGCTGGTTCTATAATGTAGGATTAACAAAAATATTAGGTTTTACAAAAGAAGGCAATTATTTGCGAATAGAACCAAATACACCTAGCGAATGGAAAAATTATGAGATAGAATATAGATATATAGATACACTATATAAAATAAAAGTGAATCTAAATAAAGAAAAGAACAGCATTATGGTTGATGGAGAAAGTGTAAATTCAAATTCCATAAAATTGAAAAATGACAAAAGAATTCACGCAGTAATTATAAATATAAAAGGAGGTAGATAGTGTGATAAAAACAGACTTTAACAAGTATACTTCAAAGTTTATTAATGGAGTTGATAAGGGGAAGTTTAGAAAGCAAGAAAAAAGAGCAATATCAGAGATTGTTTCGGGAAGTTTATCTTATTTTAATGATATTAATAGCTTTGTGAGTAGAGAGGAATTAAACAACATTATTAATGTTGCTAATTATGTAAGAGACAATTGTGATGTGTTTTTGGTAATTGGTATTGGGGGTTCTTACATGGGAAGCAAGGCTATAATGGAAGCTTTGTTGCCCTCTTTTGCCAAGAAAAAACCAGAAATAATTTTCTTGGGAACAGATTTATCGTCGGATTATTATAAAGAAGTAATTGAATATATCAAAGATAAAGAGGTTATATTAAACATAATTTCTAAATCAGGTAACACATTAGAACCAAATATAGCATTTGAAGTGATATCTTACATTATGGGGGGAAAATATAGCCACGAACAATTATTGGATAGAGTTATAATTACGACAGACAGTAAAGAAGGAAGTTTAAGAAAACTTGCAAATGAAGAGGGATATTATACTTTTGAAATTCCGAAAAAAATAGGAGGGAGATTCTCTATTTTTACCCCAGCCGGTTTATTCCCTTTAGCGGTGGCTGGTATTGATATTTTAAACCTATTAGAGGGTTTTGTTGGCGGAGAAGCCTATATCCCTTTAGCGGTAGAGTATGCAGTTACAAGAGAGGCTTTATTTAAGAAGGGTAAATACGTTGAGGCATTTACTGTTTACAATCCTAAAATGTATTATTTTACTGAGTGGTTAAAGCAGTTATTTGCTGAAACACAGGGAAAAGCTGAAAAGGGTATTCTTCCTATATCAATTGTTAATACTAGGGATTTACATTCTATGGGGCAGTTTTTACAAGAAGGTAATCCAATAATTTTTGAAACGGTTATAGGAATAGAAAATGCTTCAATTATTAAAATAGTGAAATATGATAAGACGCTAAATGAAATTAATAAAATAGCACAAGATAAAGTGTGTATTGCACACTATAAAGATAAAACTCCTAGCAATTTAATCAGCATAGATGTTTTGGATGAGTATAATTTGGGAGAATTAGTTAGATTTTTCTTTACGGCTGCTATAACAGGTGCTATATTAATTGATGTAAATCCTTTTGATCAACCAGGTGTTGAAAAATACAAGCAATTGATTGCAGATGCTTTAAACAACATTTTTATATTTTAAAAGACAGTTTTTCTGTCTTTTTTAATATATAAATGATATAATTAATATAGGAGGTATGTATATGAGTGGATTTTTTACAATTTTTTTGGTAGCTATAGTCGTTTTATTGTGTTCAATTAAACAAATTAATGAGTACGAAAGAGGAATTAAATTCACCTGTGGGAAGTTTTCGAGCATAATGCAACCAGGATGGAGATTAGTTTTACCAATATTTCAATCATTTAAAAAAGTTGATATTAGAACTAAAGCAGTAGATGTTCCTGAGCAAGAAGCTATTACTAAAGATAATGTTTCAATTAAAATTAATGCAGTCATTTATTATAAAATTTTTGATGCATCTAAAGCGGTTTTAGCTGTAGAAAACTATTATTATGCAGTAGGTCAATTAGCACAAACAACAATGCGTAACATCGTGGGTTCGGTGTCGTTAGATGAATTGCTGATAGAAAGAGAGAAAATTTCTGCAGAAATTTGTAAGGTAATCGACGAAGCAACAGACCCATGGGGAGTAAAAGTGGAAAATGTTGAATTAAAGGATGTTGCTTTACCAGAAGAAATGAAACGTGTTATTGCTAAGGTTGCAGAAGCAGAACGTGAAAAACAGGCAGTTATAACAAAAGCCGTTGGAGAAGTAGAAGCTTCAGAAAACCTTGTTAGAGCAGCACGCACTATGAGCGAAGCTCCAGGAGCACTACATTTAAGAACTCTTTCTACAATTAATGATATTAGTTCAGATCAATCAAACACAGTTGTATTTGCTATTCCGTTGGAGGTTTTAAGAGCCTTTGAAAACAATCCTTCGGTTGGTAAAGCAATAGTAGATAAAATAGTTTCTAAGTAATTAAACAATCCACAAGTAGTGTGGATTGTTTTTATTTGGAAAATAAGGTATAATATGTACAGAAAGAGGAATTAGTATGAAAAAAAATAATATAGGAGAAAAGTATATAATACATAGTTATAAACATGACGGCAGCATACATAGAGCTTGGGACGAAGCTATATTGTTAGATGAGACCGACGAGTATTTAGTATTCGGTAATGAGAGAACAAAAGTGATAGAATCTGATGGTAGAAGTTGGAAAACGAAAGAACCTGCAATAATGTATTACTTTAAAAATAATTGGTACAACGTTATTGGGCAATACAAAAAAGACGGCATATATTATTATTGTAATATTGCCTCTCCGTTTATAATAGACCATAAAACAATTAAATATATTGACTATGACTTGGATTTAAGGGTTTTTCCCGATGGTGCTTTTAAGGTGTTGGATAGAGGAGAATATAATTATCACAAAAACAAAATGAATTATTCAGATGAGATAGATACAATACTTAAGACAGAGTTATCAAATTTAATAGAATTGGCTAGAGCAAAAAAAGGCCCTTTTGAAAAAGGACAAGTAGAATATTATTATCCCATATATAAAAAATATAAAAATCAATTATTAACAAAATAATAGGAATCTATTATTTTTTTTAAAATATAATATTAAAAGGAATCAAAATAAATTTATTTTATGTAATGAAATACAGGTGAAGCAAAAAAACAAAAAAAGTGAAAATATTTATTGACATAATTTTTGAACTTTGATATCCTAATACATGTCGCTGATAAATAGCGATAAAAAGTGTCAAATCTAATTATGAAAAAAAGTAAAAAAATGCAAAAAAGATATTGACTTTAACTTTCGGATTTGATATTCTAGTAAATGTCGATGCAAAAAGAAGTCGACAAAAAATGTCAAACAAAAAAGTAAAAAAAATGTAAAAAAGATATTGACTTTACTTTGGATGTTTGATATATTATTAACGCAACTCAGAAATTGCAAGTTAATGATCTTTGAAAACTGAGCAAAACGTCAATTTGAGTAGCTAGGAATTAATTAAATATTCAAACTTAAAAAAAATAAATTTTTTTGGAGAGTTTGATCCTGGCTCAGGA
>JAFSFI010000012.1 GCA_017435255.1 Bacilli bacterium
TATAAGAAAACCCGAAAAGAAGGCACTCTCTTCGGGTTTTCGGTCTGTACTGAAATCAAGGTATTATTGGGAATCCCAGCTTAAATCATAGATACCGTAAGGGATTTTATTCTTTATTTAAAACTTTGCAACAGAACCATTATCACTAATATCAACAGTAACTAAAATTTCAATTGGGGTATCTGTTTTCTTCTCAAAATAGTCCGAGTCTATAAAATCGTTTCTTCGAGTATCTCTATCAAAAACAAATCGTAAAGCTGTTAATAGATTTGTTTTTCCGACATCATTAAGTCCGAAAAAAATATTTTTGTTTGATAGGTTAAGACTTATATCTTCAAAACTTCTAAAGTTCTTAATCTGTAGTGACTTAAATTCCATAATTTTATTTTTCCTTCGATTCTGATTTGTATCAAATTATTTGACGTTACTTCAAAAAGGACTTCTTCCAATTTCATTTAATATCTACATTAAAAACACAATATATTAGCATTACGAATATATTGTTATTGCATTGTTTCTATATTATGTTTTCGTTTTTCAAATTCTGCTTCAGCAAATCGTTTAAAAATTTAGACGTGTTTGAGTACCCTTGCTTCCTAGCTAATTTAATTAATCCTTCTTTTACAGATGGTTCTAAAGTATAAGAACAAGTTATCCGTTTCTCATTTTTTGTCTCATTAACAGGTAGATTACTATTTTTCTTTTTAGTCATCACTTTTTTTATATTATCCGTATCTAAATCAAAAGCCATTATATTTCCCTCTCTTCTATAAACATTATGCAAATATTGTATCTACATTATTTTTCTATTGTATTTGTAATATTCTGGAATGTACTATCTAACGCATTAAAAAACGTTTTATTTTTAATATTTATTTCTTTATCTTCCTGCATCTCAACAATTGGAGTTCCGTCTAAGGTTGATCGATTAAAAAGTTCTTTTTCTGGAATTAAAGCTATTACGCTTTCATCCTCTGAAATCTTTTGTGAGAACTCTTTAGATGATTTTGTATTATGTCGTATCCTATTACCTATAAATAATGTCTGTGCTGTGATATAACTTTCTCTTGATCTTACATCAATCACTTCATCTTTAAAGTTTGCTAGTCTTTCTAATAGTAAACTTTTTGATGTAAATCCATATTGGCTAGGTTCAATTGGACTGAGTATGTAATGACTGATTGCTATAGCATTTTTGGTGACAGTTAAAAAATCAGGGTGGCAATCAATTAAAACAAAATCGTATTTTCTTATTGTATCGATATTATCTTGAAACCACATCATCAAAAGTAAATCCTTATTATGTTTTGTACTCAATTCAATTTCTAACTCATCAAGCATCGGAGAAGATGGGATTATATCCAAATTATTATGAATATTATGAATTTCTACTTCCCCACCTTCAAAAATATTATAAACAGTATTCTCTGTTGTAAATAAATTATATGTTTGACTTAAACTACATTGGTGGTCACAGTCAATTAACAAAACATTTTTACCTTGTTTTGAAAGCCACTCCCCATAATTGAATGTTAATGTTGTTTTTCCTACTCCACCTTTAATAGCTGCAAAGCTGATAATTTTCATAATCTTTCCTCTGTTCTAAATTATTAATACAATACATTCGCAATATATTTATATTATATCATGGATATATTGTAAGTACAATATAAAAATAATACGAAAAATAATAATAATATATTATTTTTCGTATTATTTTCTTTTGGCGTTTTTTTAAGCTATACTTCTTTCTTTTTCATTGAGTCTGACAGTTCTTTTTTAATTCTCTCTAGTTCCTTTTGTTCTTCTGATGTCGTTTCATTCACATATGCAGGTTTATATCTATGGTCAGGAATTTTATTTCCATTGACAGCTTCAACTTTCCCTTTTGTTTTAGTATACTTTGTTTTATCTTCTTCAGGTTGCAGTATATCACCACTATCAATATAGCGCATTACAGCCGTTTTAAGATACTTAACTAGATTTGGCTTAGAATAGTCCAATTTCTTGTTTGAAACGTATTCCAGATGCTTTCTGACACCTTTGAGACCTACTATTTCTTCTAACTCTTTATATAGGGGGTATACTTCTTGTTGAAGATTAGCCATTAAAGTAATGTCGGTCATTTCTACTGGGGAAAGTAATGTACTCGTAATCAGTTCCATAGTGTATTTACTTTGCATTGCTTCAGCAAATAATGCCTGTTGATTTAGTTCCCTATCTGCCTTCCCTTGCAAGTATGCAGGATCTTGTTCTCTTATCTTGTATTCTCCATTTAATTCTTGTGGTTGTTCTTTCTTCGTTATATGGAACTGTATGCTGTCAATAGTTCGCCCTATCTTTATTTTTTCATAAGTAACATTATAATGTGTATGTTCGTTAATTTCTTGAATTGCTGTTTTTAAAATTCTAGTTTCAAAATGTGTAAACCTTTTATATTCTGTGACAGTGTCTGTTAAAACTCTCAACTCATTCATTGGAATAGAGGGATTTCGGTATTCTTCTAATTGATTATGTCTCCTACCACCTTTATTTTGATAATGTTCGTATTGATTAAAGTGCATACACAACCACTTATAAATAATAATGCTATATTTACTATTTAGTTCCATTACATCAGTCAAAGCGTATTGTGTGAAGTTCTGCTTTAATTCAATTAAATAAGGCATAATATCAATATCAAATCTAATTTTCACTTCGTTATTATAACTATTCCATTCCACCATTGGAATTGGAACAATGCTTTTCATCTTATACCCTTTATCTTTAACCTCTTTTATCTCAAAGTAAGCGGTTTTTTGCATTTTTTCAATCGCTTCTCTAAAACGACTATGTTTATTGCTATCTGATACATCAAAAAAAGCAAAAAGTTCCCTTTTGGACAAAAAAACAATATTATCTTTTGGAGGATTATCGGTATCTATACAAGATACTGCCAACTCAAAAATTTTGAGTGGTACTTTATCCATTTTTGCAACACTAGAAATAAGATCGTTATGCTCTACTACTTTTCTCTTTGGAAATTCGTTCATAAAGGCTGCCTTCTTTTGTAAGTGATTGTTTTCTGTTATAATTGACATTAGAAATACGTTCCTTTGCGTGTTTTGAATGGGCATAGAGAAAAGGTTGACTAAATCTAATTCTCTATGCTTTTATTATATCATAAAAATAGCCACTTGTAGAGTATTTTTGTGGCTATATACATAGTTTTTTGTGGCTATATACATAGTTTTTTGTGGCTATATACATAGTTTTTTGTGGCTATATACAACTGTCAACGTACATTATTACTGGCTTTATCTGTACGCAAAAGAACAAAAGACAAATATATATAAGATAAATAAAGATAGGCTTCGCCTATTTTTTCTTTTTTAAAATTTGAGTAAATATTTGACATCATTTTGAAAAGTGCTAGAATAGTGTTAGTTAATTTAACTAACACTATTTACAAAGAGGTGTCTATATGATTAAAATTGACCCTTTAATTGACTACTCAAAAGAACAACGAAGGGCGATTGCTTTTATTGACATGAAATCATTCTATGCAAGTGTAGAATGTGTTGAAAGGGGGTTAAATCCTTTGTCTACATCACTATGTGTCATGAGTGGTGCAGATAACTCAGCAGGGTTGATACTTGCAAGCTCGCCTACCTTTAAAAAAGTATTTGGTAAAAATAATGTTGGTCGAAGTAGAGACCTACCCTTTTATACCAACAATCGAAAATTCAACTATCAAAATTATTATCGTACAGCTCCACGTGATTGGCTAAATAAAGTTAATCCCCCCTCAAAAAGTGAGGTAGCATTTATAGAGTCTTGGGCAAAGAGAACAGAAATTGTACCTCCGAGAATGTCAAAATACATTGAGAAAAACATTGAAATTCAACATGCTATTCAAAATTTTGCATCTCCTGAAGATATATTTTGGTATTCGATTGATGAGGGGTTTGTTGATTTAACAAGTTCTCTAAACTACTTTTATGATAAAGCGTTGCCTGCTGAAGTAAAGCTCGATAGATTATCAAGAGAAATTCAATTAGCTATTCTCAATCAAACTGGCATATATTCAACAGTTGGTATGAGCATTGGCA
>JAFSFI010000013.1 GCA_017435255.1 Bacilli bacterium
ATGAAAATGGTAGTAATTTAGGAATATGGCTTGGTACTCAAAAACAATTACATAAAAAGGAGAAACTATCTGAAGAAAGAAAACAATTACTAGAAAAAATAGGTATAAATTTCATAACAGATGATACTACCAAAACGTGGAATAAAATGTATGATTTAGCAAAATCTTATTATGAACACAAAGATAATTTAAACATACCTCAAAGATTTAAAACTTTAAACGGATATGAGTATAATGAAGATGGTTTAAAATTAGGATTCTGGATTTCTAATCAAAGGATGTTTAAAAAAAATAATAAATTAACAATTGAAAAACAAAAAATGCTAGAAATGATTGGAATTGTATGGAATATTAAAAAAAATAAAGAAGAAATTAATGAAATATGTGTAAAATATAATATTGATACTAACTTAAACAAAAAAACAATTAATAATATTTCTGTTAAGGAATTAGTATCCAAAATAGAATATTTATTATCAAACAATATGCCAATTACTATAGACGAAAAACTTCATGAAATTTTTTCTATGAGTAGTCTGAACATAAAAGCAAAATATGGACTAAATTTAGAAGAATTAGTAAATCAATATTATACTTCTACAAAAAAAGAAAAAGGTGTTTAATATGTTTTTAAAAAAATATTTAAGTGAGTTCTATTTTAATCTGGTTATAAATACATATAATGTTGATTATTTAAATTCTTTAGATGAAAATAATTTCATAAAAATATTTCAATTATTCAAATTATATAAATTTTACTTCATTGATGATATAGTTTTAAAATATTTAGAATTATTCTCGCTTGACCATAAAATGGTTGATGATAGTATAATTAATCTTAAAAATAGACTTGGGGAAAACTACATTTATATTATCGGGAATAACATGAATTATTTAGATGAAATAATTGAAAATAGTATTGGTGACTAAGAAATATCTATTAGGTATTTCTTATTTTTTGTGGTAGAATATGGTTGGTGAGCGAAATTATGGATTTAAATGCACAAGAACTTGCATACATAGGTGATGCGGTATACGAAATGTATATAAGAAAGTATTTAATTAACAAAAAGATAAGAAAAGTGAATAATTTACAAAAAGAAGCAAAAAAATATGTAAGTGCGATTGGGCAAAGTACATATTTAAAAAATATGATTGATAATGATTTCTTAAATGAAAAAGAAATTGATTTAGTTAAGAATGCTAGAAATTTTAAAACAGCTTCTAAACCTAAAAATTCAGATATAATTACTTATAAATATGCTACTGCACTAGAAGCATTAATAGGATATTTATATTTAAGTAATAAAAAAGATAGAATAGATGAAATAATGAATTATATATTGGAGGATATGGAAAATGTATGTATATGGTAAAAATGTTGCGAAAGAATTAATTAAAAAAAATAAAAAAATATATAAAGTTATAATTTATGAAAATTTTTCTGACGAAAATTTAATTTCTAACTTACAAAAATTAAATATTCCAATTCAAACTATGACAAAAAAGCAAATTGATGAATTTGCAAAAGGAAATCATCAAGGTATAATACTAAGTATACCTGATTTTAAATTTGCAGATTTAGACGATTTAAAACCTAAAAATGATGAATTCCCATTTATTGTAATATTAGATCATCTAGAAGATCCACACAATTTTGGAGCAATCATAAGAACATGTGAAGCTGCAGGAGTTGATGGTATCATCATTCCAAAAGATAGAAGTGTAGATATCAATTCCACAGTTATGAAAACAAGTGTAGGTGCACTTGATAATGTTCCAATATGTATGGTAACAAATTTGAATAATACAATAAAAGAACTAAAAAAACAAGGATATTGGATAGTTGGTACTGATATGGATGGTACTGACTATACTGAAATTGATTACAAATGTCCAATATGTTTAGTAATTGGAAGTGAAGGAAATGGAATGAGTAGACTTGTTAAAGAGTCATGTGATTTTATTGCATCAATTCCAATGAAAGGTGAAATTAATAGTCTAAATGCATCAGTTGCTACAGGTATAATGATATATGAGGTGCTTGAAAAAAGAAAGTAGTGATTAGATGGAACACAGTGAATTAAATGACTATGAATTAATATATTTAATAAATGAAGGTAATGAAACAGCTTATAATATTATGTATGATAAATATAAAGGCATGGTTTATAAACTAGCAAAAGCCCATTATAAAAGTAATTTATGTAATGGTGTTGATTTAAATGATTTTATCTTAGAAGGATACATTGCTCTAGATCATGCATTAATAAAATATAACGATTCACACAAAATGAAATTTCAAAACTTTTTATTTCTCTGTGTTGATAGGCAAATGAAAAATCTAATAAGAACAAATACCGCTAAAAAGAATATGATGTTAAATAATTCAATATATTATGAGGATTTAAACAGTAATAATATTAGAATATTAGATACATTAGTAGATAAAAATGCAGTATTACCTGATGAGGCATTAATATTAAATGAAGAAATCGATGAACAATATAATTTAGCAAACAATAATTTAAGTGAATTTGAGTTAAAAGTATTTAATTTAAAAAAACAAGGTTATCCTAATGATGAAATAGCTAAAAGATTACAAAAAAACATAAAAGCAGTTAGTAATGCACTTAGTAGAATTAAAAAAAAGAAAAATATAATAAACATTAATTGACTTTTATGGTATCATAATACATAAACATTCTGTTTCTGCAGGGGGAATATATATGAATGAGATAATACAAATAAATGATGATACATTGAAAAACAAGAAATTTATATCAAAAATGTGTAAATTAACTGATGAGCAGGTAAAACAATTTATAGATGATGATATAATTAACAATATATCAAAATTAGATGTTAATACAATAAATAATATATTTAGAAATTCTAGTGCTATAATGCAAAATAAAATGTGGGAAAATGAAAATATACAGCAATCATTAATTTTAGGAACAAAGAATATAGATAATTTTAGAGTAAATTTAGATTCTATTAGAAGATTAGAAGTTTTTAGTAAAGTTATAAAATCACAAAGTATAAAGAAAAATATTTATAAAAACTACTATTTTCAAATAATTGCAAGTTATATTCCTGAGACTGAACATCGTTTTTTTAAAGTATATGATGTTACAAAAGCTTTTGATGAAATAATAAAAAGTAAAAGATTTAATGAATCAAAAAAGAATATACAATTTTGTATATTAGAATATTTGAACAGTCATTCAAAAAAACTTTTATTACCATCAAATTTTAGAGAAAATTATAAATCTATAGATGATTTATTAATTGATAATTATTGGAAAGAAATTGATAAAAGTATTTTATCACAATTAACTGATTCTGAATTGTTCTTTCTTGATGTAGTTGCAAAACATAATAATAATGAATCAATAAAAAAATATATATTAGATAATTTAAAAAGTGATAAAACATTCGACGAGTTTTTTGAATCAGTTAAAGAACAGAATAGTTTAATATATAGAAAATTAAGAATTAACCATGAAAATAGGCGATTATATATTAATTGTCCTGATTTAGAAAAAACAGTATTTGATATTATGATAAAAGATTTAAAAGATGAAGAAATAATTGTAGAAAAATTTTTAAAATCCCTGATACAAAAAATAAATTTAAGAAAAACAAATGTTAAGTTAGAAAATGTTTATAATACTTTAAAAAGAAACTATTATAACGAAATATTAAGTTATGATGATGTTAAAACTTTAGTCAATAAATATAATAATGATATGATGGATATAATATTGAAATTTTATTTAAAATTTAATATTGTATTAAAAAATGTTGGATATTTAAGTGGAATAAGCGCTGAACAATTAGAAAAAGTTAATGCAAAACATATTAATAAATTATACAAACTCTTAGAAGATAAAACACAAGATGAAATATCATCTATTTATGGAGTATGTATAAAGTTATATATGATATTTGGATATGAAAGAGCATTAGAAATATTAAATGGTAAATATGGAAAGTATAATAGTATATTTTTAAATAATGTTGCGAAAACAAATGTAACAAAGATAAAGATGAAACAAGAAGGTGAAAAATATTTACCAGATATAAATAATAGATTTATCAATTTTATGTTTGAAACACCGACACGTAATCATTTTATAAATATGTTAAATAATAAAGATAGTGAATTATATAAAAGATGGTATTATATTTACAATAATTATAATGACATTTTAGAAAAATGCCAGGGTAATATTACTATGAAAAAAATTGAAAAAATTTTAGAAACTGAAAAATATGATTTAAGTTTAGATATAATAACTCCTGATAATTATATGTTAAAAAATAATAGTTTTTTAGAAAATATAGTTTTAGGGAACAAAACAAAACACTCCAATGATGAAATTCTAATGGAAATTATAAAAATATATAATCAAATGAAAAAAAGAATAGAATCTAGTATTCCATATATTAAGGGTACAGCATCTAATGGATATTCATATGAAATGTTAAAATTTGATGATATACAAATATTTGAATTAGGATATAAAGCAAATTGCTGTATTAGAGTTAAAGATATAGCGCACAATCATTTACTATATTCGGCTTTATGTAGAAATGGTAGAACTTTATTAATATATAATAAATTAGGTGATTTGATGGGTTTTTGTCCTTTAAAACGTAATGGAAATGTTTTAATCGCTAATAGCATTGAATGTACTGGTAAAAAAACAATAGAAAATTTTGGATATTTAGGATTATGTTTTAAAGAAGCATCAAAATCAATTATTGATATAACAAACAATGAAAAAGAACCAATAGATATAGTTTGCATTGGTAATTCATCATATGCAAAACCTGAAACAATTCCTTTTCCAAAAAATTATTTAACACCAACTATATTTGAAAAAGATGACGAAATTTATGGTAATACTGATTCATATCATAAATATTTAGATGTTGTTTGCACAAAAAAAGATTTCAAATATGAAAATATTAAAAATCAAAATCCAAACGTGTCATATATGGATCCTAGAGAAAAAATTAAATATGTAAATTTTAGAGATTATAATATTGATAAAAAAGAATCATTAAATGTTATTAATTCAATTAATTATTCTTTGAATAGAGAACAATATACTCCGATAAATAAATTTTCAATCGTAGAAGTATATTATTCAAAAGATTGGTATGTTGCTAATCTATATGGTGAAATTGTTGGTAAATATTTAGAAAACGATCCTAGAGCAAAAATAGAATGTGAAACATATTTAAATAAATTAAAAAGTTTAGAAAACAATAAAGTTTTACAAAAAATATAAAGTTTAATTGATATAATAAATTAATTGTTTTAAAATATAATTAGGAGGTAATAAAATGTTTGAAAGATATAATGTTAATGATTTATTTTTGGCGTCTATCAATATAATACATAATGAAAAAAAGATTGTTACTAGTGATAAATTTGGGATATCTTTTGAAGGTGCTATAGAAGGGTTTGGATATATTACTATAGTAAAAAAAGAAGAAGATAAATATATAGATTTACAAAACCCAAAAAGAAAATTGGTTACAAAAAGTGATTTAAATGAAACTAGTTATATAATCGAATACATAGAACCTTTAAGTAAATATTATAAAAATAAAGAAGGAAAAAGTAAATTAGGTAAAAGAAAAACTTTAAAACTTGCTGAAAATTATTATGCGGATCATCACAAAAATCAAATGAATTATATGAATAAAAAAATTAATGAATTCCATTTATAAAATATTAATTGATAATTTAATAATAAATATAAAAATTTATTAAGTATAATTGACTTTTAAAGTAACTTGTGTTAATTTATAGATGTAAACACAAGAAAGTGTTTTTTATTTTGATAAAAAAGAGGTGTAGAGATGAAAAAAATCATAAAGTTTTTTAAAGGGGTTAAAAAAGAAATATCTCGTGTAAGATGGCCTAACAAAAAAGAAATGGTTAAATATTCTATTGCAACATTAGCATTCATATTATTCTTTGCTTTATTCTTTTATGGATTTGATGCTGCAGCAGCTGGGTTAATGGAATTATTTAAATAGTGAAAAGGGGAATTATATAAATGGATAAACAATGGTATGTAGTAAATACTTATTCTGGACATGAAAACAAAGTAAAAGAAAAATTAGATATGCGTATCAACTCAATGGATATGCAACAAAATATCTTTAGAGTTGTTGTTCCAGAACAAAAAGAAGTAGAAATAAAAGACGGAGTAAAAAAAGAAAAAGTTAAAAAAATGTTTCCTGGTTATGTATTAATAGAAATGGATATGTCAGATGAAGCATGGTATATCGTAAGAAATACACCTGGTGTAACAGGATTTATCGGATCATCTGGAAAAGGTGCTAAACCAGTGCCATTAATGCCACATGAAGTAGATAAAATCTTAAATGGAATGGGATTAAGTAGAATTGAAATCGGAAATGAATTAAATGATGGTGACAAAGTTAAAATACTTGATGGTCCATTCAAAGCAATGTATGGAAAAGTACAATCAATTGATTTAGAAAATCAAACATTAACAGTATTAATCGATTTATTTGGACAAGAAACACCTGTTGATGTAGAATTATCACAAATAGAAAAAGCATAAAATTACTTGAAATAATAAAAAAAATGTGCTATTATTTTAAACGCAGCTATATATTATTTATATAGATTGGTCGTGGGAGGCGCGGACTTTTACGCTATTTGAACCACAAACGAAAAAAGGAAGGAGAGTGTTTTTCGTGGCAAAACAAGTTACTAAAAAAATTAAATTACAAATCCCTGCAGGAAAAGCTACACCAGCTCCACCAGTCGGAACTGTATTAGGGCCAGCAGGAATTAACTTACAAGAATTCTGTACAAAATTCAACGATGCAAGTAGAGATAAAATGGGTGATATTTTACCTGTTGAAATCACTATCTATGATGATCGTACATTTGATTTTGTATTAAAGACTCCACCAGCAGCATTCTTACTTAAGAAAGCAGCAGGAGTTAAATCTGGATCTAAAAAAGGATCAAGCGAAATGGTTGGATCAATTACTAGAGATCAATTAAAACAAATCGCTGAAACTAAATTACCCGATTTAAATGCTTATGACCTTGATAGTGCAATGAAAATTATCGAAGGTACAGCACGTAATATGGGTATCGAAATTAAAGATTAGTAAAAGTTAAAAAGTATAAACATATAGGTATATTTACCTATGTGGGAGGTCAGTCCGCTATTTACCACATAAGGAGGTATAGAAATGAAAAAACAAAGTAAAAATTATGTTAACGCTTTATCAAAAATAGAAAAAAACAAACTATATACAAAAGAAGAAGCAGTTAAGTTAGCAAAAGAAACAAGTATTTCAAAATTTGACGCTTCAGTTGAAGTAGCAATGAGATTAAATCTTGATACTAAAAAATCTGATCAACAATTAAGAGGAGCAATCGTTTTACCAAACGGAACTGGTAAATCTAAAAAAGTATTAGTTATTGCTAAAGGAGATCATGCTAAAGCAGCAGTTGCTGCTGGTGCAGACTATGTTGGAGATACTGATATGCTTCAAAAAATTGAAAAAGAAAATTGGTTTGATTTTGATGTAATGATAGCTACTCCAGATATGATGGCATCACTTGGTAAATTAGGTAAAGTTTTAGGACCTAAAGGATTAATGCCAAACCCTAAAACTGGAACAGTTACTACTGATGTTAAAAAAGCAGTTGAAGATGTTAAAAAAGGTAGAGTTGAATACCGTACAGACAGTTATGGAAACGTACATGGTATTATTGGTAAAGTTTCATTCGATGATGAAAAATTGCTTGAAAACCTTAAAACATTCGTTGATGTAATTATTAAGTCAAAACCATCAGTTGTTAAAGGAACATATGTTAAAAACATTTCAATAACTACAACTATGGGTCCTGGAATTAAAATTGATGTAAATTCTTTTGACAAATAAAAAAAAATAGTATATAATATTTTTTGTGAACGAAGTACCGTAGACAGTAGGGGCGTAATGCTTAATATCCTACCGAGGACTTAAAGATAAAATCTTTAAAACCTTTGTATGTCTATGCAAAGGTTTTTTACGGTATTACACTAAAATTATAAGGAGGTGTAGTGATGGCAAGTCAAAAAATTCTTGACCAAAAACAATTAATAATTGATGAAATTTCAGAAAACGTTAAAAATTCAGCAGCTTCTGTTTGGTTCGATTATCGTGGATTAACAGTTGAAGAATTAACTAGTTTAAGAAGAAATTTAAGAGAAGTTGGTTCTGAATTAAAAGTTTACAAAAACACATTAACAAAAAGAGCACTAGATGGTTTAAATATTTCATTAGATGATTATTTAAATGGACCAAACGCTATTGCATTTGGTGATGATCCAGTTGCTCCAATTAAAGTTCTAGCAAACTTTGCTAAAGAACACAGCGCACTAGAACTAAGAGTTGGTATCATCGATGGAGAAGTATCAGGAATCGATGAATTAAACAAACTTGCAACAATCCCATCAAGAGAAGGATTACTTACAATGCTTGCTGGTGGTATGATTGGTATTGTAAAAGACTTATCTATTTGCTTAAGTCTATATGGTGAACAACTAGAAAATAATGAATAATAAAAATAATTAAAAATAAAGGGAGGAATTTAAAAATGGCAAAATTAACAAGAGATGAATTTATAGCTTCATTAAAAGAAATGAGTTTATTAGAAATTAAAGAATTAGTAGATGCAATGAAAGAAGAATTTGGTGTAGACCCATCTGCAGTAGCAGTAGCAGCAGCTCCAGCTGCAGCAGCTGAAGAAGCAGGTCCATCAACTGCTACAGTAGTATTAACTAACTGTGGAGCTAACAAAATCCAAGTAATCAAAGTTGTTAGAGAAATCACTGGATTAGGATTAAAAGAAGCTAAAGACATCGCTGATAACGGTGGAAATGTTAAAGAAAACGTATCTATGGATGAAGCTAATGAAATCAAAGCTAAATTAGAAGAAGCTGGCGCAACAGTAGAATTCAAATAATTAAAAACTAAACAATGTTAAGCTCGTGTATATGCACGGGCTTATAGTCGTTTTATAAAGGTGAATAAAAATGAGTCATTATTTTACAAAAAACAACAACTTAAAAAGTGATGAATACATAATAAATATCCTATTTAAAGAAAAAAAATATTCATTTTATGTTGACTATGGAGTGTTTTCAAAAAAAGGATTAGACTTTGGGACAAGATCATTATTAGAAAGTTTAGACATTGAAAAAATAAATGGAAATGTTCTAGACTTCGGGTGTGGATATGGACCAATTGGAATAATTGTTTCAGATAATTCAAACGCACAAATTGATATGCTAGATATAAATGATAGAGCCATTAAACTTACAAAAAAGAATATTGAATTAAATCGTGTAAAAAATATTAATGCGTTTGAAAGTGACATATTTGAAAATGTTAATAAAAAATATAACTTTATTATTACTAATCCACCAATAAGAGTAGGAAAAGAAATATTATATAAAATTCTATTTGGTGCGAAAGAATATTTAGAAAAAAATGGAGAACTTTGGTTAGTAATAAATAAAAATCAGGGAGCAAAATCCCTATTAAACGACTTATCTAAAGAGTATAATGTTGAAGTAGTTAATAAAAAGAAAAGTTTTTATATAATTCGAGCCATAAATAATTGACAATTTGAATTTTGTTTGGTAACATTATAAATTGGCGGCATATTCTTTTTTATGTAAGTTTATGTTCTTTGAATAATTTAATAATATTTTATAGTTATAGGGGTGAATCAAGTGGCATATAAAATAAAAAAAGTAAACGACAAAAGAGAAAGAAGAACTTTCTCAAAAATCAAAAACGCCTTTGAACTTCAAGACTTGCTAGAAATTCAAAAAAAATCTTACCAATGGTTTTTAACTGATGGTATTAAGGAAGTATTAGACGACTTATTCCCAGTTGAAAGTTTTTCTGGTGAGCTATCTTTGGAATTCACGGATTATTCTTTTGATGAACCTAGATACTCAATTAAAGAAGCAAAGTATAGAGAAACAACATACGCTGCTCCTTTAAAAGTACAAGCTCGTCTATTTAATCATGAAACTGGAGAAGTTAAAGAACAAGAAATCTTCCTAGGTGACATGCCTGTAATGACAGATAGTGGAACATTCGTAATTAACGGTGCAGAAAGAGTTATTGTTTCACAATTAGTTCGTTCTCCAAGTGTATATTTTTCAAAAACAATAGACAAAAATGGTAGAAGTGTATTTACTTCTCAAATTATACCAACACGTGGTACATGGTTAGAATTTGAAATTGATGCTCGTGATGTAATTTATGTTAGAATTGATAGAACTAGAAAAGTTCCATTAACAACATTATTACGTGCTTTTGGGCTTTCAAGTTCAGAAGAAATTACTAATGTATTTGGAGAAAATCAATATATTTTAAATACTTTATCTAAAGATTCAACTAAGAATACAGATGAAGCTTTAATTGAAATATATGAAAAATTAAGACCAGGAGAACCAGCTACATTAGATAGTTCTAAAAACCAATTAATTACTAGATTCTTTGATGAATTTAGATATGATTTAGCAAAAGTAGGACGTTACAAATTTAACAAAAAATTAGATGTTTGTGATAGATTACTTAATAATGTACTTGCTGAAGATATTATAGTGGATGGAGAAGTTAAAGTTGAAAAAGGAACTTTAATTACTAAAGAAATTTTAGAAAGTATTAAACCAATCTTCCAAAATGGATATAACACAAAAGAAGTATTAATTAATCAAGATCTTGATCAACATAATACTATTCAAACTGTTAAAGTATATTCACCTATTGATAAAGAAAAAGAAATTCTTATCATTGGTAATGATCAATCATTAACAATTAAGAGATTAACAATTTCTGATTTCTATGCTGCAACAAGTTATTACTTAAACTTATTAGAAGGTATTGGATTAATTGATGAAATCGACCATTTGGGTAATAGACGTGTTAGACAAGTAGGAGAATTATTACAAAATCAATTCAGAATTGGTATAGCTAGAATGGAAAGAGTTATTAGAGAAAGAATGACAACTCAAGAAATTGAAACAGTAACACCAAAAACATTAATTAATATCAGACCAGTTACTGCTGCAATTAAAGAATTCTTTGGTAGTAGCCAATTATCACAATTTATGGATCAAACAAATCCAATTGCAGAATTAACAAATAAAAGACGTTTATCAGCTTTAGGTCCAGGTGGATTATCTAGAGATAGAGCTGGTATGGAAGTACGTGACGTTAACGCATCACACTATGGTAGAATTTGTCCTATCGAATCACCAGAAGGACCAAACATAGGACTTATTACTTCATTAGCAAGTTATGCTAAAATTAACGACTATGGATTTATTATGACTCCATATAGAAAAGTTGAAAATGCTAAAGCTACTGATCAAGTAGATTACTTAACTGCGGATGAAGAAAAAGATTTCTATATTTCTCAAGCAACTATTAAAATGGATGATGAAGGAAATATTGAAGATAAAAAAGTTACTGCTCGTTATAGAGGAGAAAATATAATTGTTAAAAAAGAACAAATTGATTATATAGACGTATCACCTCAACAAGTGGTTGCGGTAACTACAAGTTGTATTCCATTCCTTGAACATGACGACGCAACTCGTGCTCTAATGGGCGCAAACATGCAACGTCAAGCAGTTCCATTAATGAAAGCAGAAGCGCCACTTGTTGGTACTGGTGTAGAATATATTGCTGCAAAAGATTCTGGCGCAGTAGTTGTTGCTAAAGCTGATGGAATTGTTGAATATGTTGATTCTAGAAAAATCGTTGTTAAAAACAAAGGTGGAAAAGATACATATTATTTATCAATTTTCGAAAGATCAAACAGTGGTACATGCTATCACCAAAGACCATTTGTTAAAGTTGGAGATACAGTAAAACGTGGAGAAACTATTGCTGATGGACCAAGTACAGAATATGGTGAATTAGCACTAGGTAAAAACGTTGTAGTTGCATTCATGACATTCAATGGATATAACTATGAAGATGCTGTAATCTTAAATGAAAGATTAGTAAGAGACGATGTTTATACATCAATTCATATAGAAGATTATGAAATTCAATGTAGAGAAACTAAATTAGGACCAGAAGAAATAACAAGAGATATTCCAAATGTTGGTGAAGACGCTAGAAAAAATCTTGATTCTGAAGGTATTATTAGAATAGGTACAGAAGTTAAAGAAGGAGATATCTTAGTTGGTAAAGTTACTCCAAAAGGTATGGCTGAATTAACTTCAGAAGAAAAATTACTACATGCAATCTTCGGTGAAAAAACAAGAGAAGTTAGAGATACATCACTTAGAGTACCACATGGTGCTGATGGTATCGTTCACGATGTAAAAGTTTACACAAGAAAAGATAATGATGAATTACCTGCTGGTGTAAGCAAAGTAGTTAGAGTTTATATTGTACAAAAAAGAAAAATACAAGTTGGGGACAAAATGGCTGGACGTCATGGTAACAAAGGGGTTATCTCACTTATATTACCATCAGAAGACATGCCATACTTACCAGACGGTACTCCAGTTGATATCATGCTTAACCCACAAGGGGTTCCATCACGTATGAACATTGGACAAATTTTAGAATTACATCTTGGTATGGCTGCTAAAAAATTAAATGTTCATGTTGCTACTCCAGTATTTGATGGTGCAAAAACTACAGATATTGAAGAAATGGTAAAAGAAGCAGGTATGGATGATGATTTCAAAACTGTTTTATATGATGGTAGAACTGGTGAACCATTTGACAATAGAATAAGCGTTGGTGTAATGTACATGATTAAACTTCATCACATGGTTGATGATAAATTACATGCACGTTCTACAGGACCTTACTCATTAGTTACACAACAACCACTTGGCGGTAAAGCACAATTTGGTGGACAAAGATTTGGGGAAATGGAAGTTTGGGCATTATATGCTTATGGTGCCGCTCATACATTACAAGAAATCTTAACTGTTAAATCAGATGATGTTGTTGGCCGTGTAAAAGTATACGAATCAATCGTAAAAGGTAAACCAATTGAACAAGCTGGTGTTCCAGAATCATTCAGAGTTATTATTAAAGAATTCCAAGCATTAGGCCTTGATATGTCAATTATTAATAGTAATAATGAAGAATTAGAAATTAGAGATTTAGAAGAACGCGAAGAAAGAGAAGAAAATAATTTATCTATCGATGAACTTGAAGATAGTGAATTAAGAGAAAAATTAGCGTTAATCGATAAATTAGCTATTGAAAATAAAAGAGATAAAGATAATGATGTTGAATCATATGATGAAGAAGAAGATGAGTTAGAAGATAGCTTTGATGATTTAGATGATTCAGATATTGAAGAAGATTTATTAGAAGGGAGTGATTTTTAATGATAGAAGTTAATAATTTTGAAGCATTAAAAATTTCCCTTGCTTCTCCTGAAAAAATAAGATCATGGTCTTATGGAGAAATTAAAAAACCTGAAACTATAAACTATAGAACATTAAAACCTGAAAGAGATGGACTTTTCTGTGAAAAGATTTTCGGACCTACAAAAGATTTTGAGTGTTCTTGTGGAAAATACAAAAGATTAAGATATAAAAATATTGTTTGTGATAGATGTGGTGTTGAAGTTACTCGTTCTAAAGTTAGAAGAGAAAGAATGGGACATATTGAACTTGCGACACCAGTATCACACATTTGGTATTTCAAAGGTGTACCATCTCGTATGGGATTAGTATTAGATATGTCCCCAAGAGATTTGGAAGAAGTATTATACTTCGTTTCATATGTAGTTATTAACCCAGGGATTGCACCATTAGAGAAAAAACAAACACTTTCTGATAAAGAATACAGAGCATATTATGAAAAATATGGTGATGGATTCGAAGTTGGAATGGGTGCTGAAGCTATCCAAAAATTATTAAAAGAAGTAGATGTTGAAAAAGAACTAGAACAAATCCGTGAAGAATTAAAAGATACTCAAGGACAAAAAAGAGTACGTTTAATCAAACGTTTAGATGTTTTAGATGCATTCTACCAATCTGGAAATAAACCAGAATGGATGATTTTAGAAGCTATTCCAGTTCTTCCACCTGAATTAAGACCAATGATTCAATTAGATGGTGGTAGATTTGCAACATCAGACTTAAATGATTTATATAGACGTATCATTAACAGAAATAATCGTCTTAAAAAATTAATTGATTTAGGTGCACCTTCAATCATTATTCAAAATGAAAAACGTATGCTTCAAGAAGCAGTAGATGCATTATTTGATAATGGTAGAAGAGGAAGAAATGTTACAGGTGCAGGAAATAGACCTTTAAAATCTTTATCTAGTATGCTTAAAGGTAAACAAGGTAGATTTAGACAAAACTTACTTGGTAAACGTGTTGACTATTCAGGACGTAGTGTTATCGTAGTAGGACCAAATCTAAAAATGTACCAATGTGGTATTCCAAAAGAAATGGCACTTGAATTATTTAAACCACATGTTATTAAAGGATTAGTTGAAAAAGAAATTGCTAATAATATAAAAGCTGCTAAAAAACTAATTGAAAATCGTGATGAAAGAGTATGGGATATTGTAGAAGAAGTTATTTGCGAACATCCAGTATTATTAAACCGTGCTCCTACACTACATAGATTAGGTATTCAAGCATTTGAACCAAAATTAATTGGTGGTAAAGCAATTAGACTTCACCCACTAGTTACTCCAGCATTTAATGCTGACTTCGATGGTGACCAAATGGCTGTCCATGTTCCACTATCAGATGAAGCACAAGCTGAAGCAAGACTTTTAATGTTAGGTGCTAATAACATTCTTAACCCTAAAGATGGTAAACCAATCGTTACACCATCACAAGATATGATATTAGGTAACTACTACTTAAGTATTGAAAAAGCAGGTGAAGAAGGAGAAGGTAGAGTATTTAAAAACGTTAATGAAGCATTAATGGCTTATGAAAGACGTGAAATTACATTACATACTCGTATTGCACTTCCAACTAATTCATTCAAACATAAAGTATTTACTGAATCACAAAAAGATAAATATTTAGTAACTACTGCAGGTAAATTAATATTTAATGAAATCTTACCAGATTCATTCGCATATATTAATGAACCAACAGATGCTAACATTGAAAGATTCACTCCAAATAAATACTTTATAGAACGTGGTAAAAATATTAAAGAAGAAATTGCAAAAATGGATTTAGTTAAACCTTTCGTTAAAGGAACACTAGAAAACATAATTGCACAAGTATATAAGAGATATAAAACAACTGAAACTTCAGTTATGTTGGATAAATTAAAAGACTTAGGTTTCAAATATTCAACAACTGCAGGTATCTCAATTGCAGTATCTGATATCGTAACAAGTACTGTTAAAGAAGATGCTATCCAAAAAGGTAACGACATGGTTAGCAAAATTAATAAACAATTCCAAAGAGGTTTAATTACTGAGCAAGAAAGATTTAGTAAAGTAATATCTGTTTGGGATGAAGCTAAGAAAGTAGTTCAAAAAGAACTAGAAGAAATAGCTAAATCAGATGTTGATAATCCAATCTTTATCATGATGAACTCTAAAGCTAGAGGTAACATTTCAAACTTTACCCAACTTGCTGGTATGCGTGGATTAATGCAAAAACCAAACGGGGAACCAGTTGAAATCCCAGTTACATCAAACTTTAGAGAAGGACTTAGCGTATCTGAATTCTTCTTATCTACACATGGTGCTAGAAAAGGTAGTGCAGATACAGCGTTAAAAACAGCAGACTCTGGTTACTTAACACGTCGTTTAGTTGATGTTGCACAAGATGTAATTGTTAAAGAAGATGATTGTGGAACTATTCAAGGTTTAGCTGTTAAAGAATTTATTGATGATAAAGCTAATACAACAATTGAATCATTATATGATAGAATTTTAGGAAGATATACAAATAAAAAAGTATTACATCCTGAAACTAAAGAAATGATTATTGATAAAAATGAATTAATTACAGAAAGTATTGCTGATAAAATTATTAAAGCTGGTATTAAATCAGTTGAAATTAGAACGGTTCTTACATGTAAAACTAAGAATGGTGTATGTAGAAGATGTTATGGTAGAAACTTAGCAACTGGTAATATGGTAGAAACTGGTGAAGCTGTAGGTATTATGGCTGCTCAATCTATCGGTGAACCAGGTACTCAGTTAACCATGAGAACTTTCCATACAGGTGGAGTTGCAGGAGACGATATCACTCAAGGTCTTCCTCGTGTTCAAGAATTATTTGAAGCAAGAAATCCAAAAGGTAAAGCCACAATTTCTGAAATTGATGGTAAAGTTTCAAAAGTTGAAGAAGCAAATGGAAAATTCAAAATATATGTTAAAAATGATGTTGAAACTAGGGAACACATCACTACTTACGGTGCTAAACCAAGAGTAGAAAAAGGTGATGTAGTAGTTGCTGGTGATAAATTAACAGAAGGTGCTATTAGTCCTAAAGAATTACTTGCAGTTACTGACCCTATAACAGTTCAAGAATATATCTTAAAAGAAATTCAAAAAGTTTATCGTTCTCAAGGTGTTGATATTAGTGATAAACATATTGAAATTATCGCTAAGAGAATGATTTCAAAAATAAGAATTTCTGATGGTGGAGATACTGAAATCTTACCAGGATCATTAATTTCAATTAGTGAATTTACTGAAGCTAATAAAGATGTTATCTTAGAAGGTAAAAGACCAGCATCAGGTAGACCAATCCTACTTGGTATAACTAAAGCTTCACTTGAAACAGATTCATTCTTGTCTGCTGCATCATTCCAAGAAACTACTAGAATCTTAACTGATGCTTCTATTAAAGGAAAAGTAGATAGATTACAAGGTCTAAAAGAAAATGTAATTATTGGTAAATTAATTCCTGCTGGTACAGGTGCTCGTCAATATTCTAAAGTTGATTTTGATTTAACAACTAACTATAATGATGATGAACCAATCGAAGCATTAGAAGAACAATTACTTGCAGATGATGTAAATGATGAAATTACAACTGAAGAAATAAATACTATAGAAGAAATAAATAATAATGAATAACATTAAAAGAAATATAACCTATATGTTATGTTTCTTTTTTTATTTGCAAATTTTTACAATCTAGTATATAATATATGCGTTAGAGAGGGGATACAAGATGAATAATAAAGGATGGGGTTTAGCAGAAATGTTAATATTGTGTTCCATTTTAGTTGTTTCGCTTCTATTAGCTTCTTTTTATATAAGAAGTCTTGGTAGAAGTATTAAGGGGCAAAATGAACACAATAATACTACAGTAAATGTTGAACATTCAAATAAAGAAGAAAATAATACAAATTCTAACAATAACGAAGTATATACTAGAATAGAAAATAAAATAGAATTATTAAGTCAAAGATATATTTACAATATGTATAATAATCAAATTGATGAAACTACAATAATTGTTGATATGCAACATTTATTAGAACAAGATAACGAAAAAGAATTAGATGATATGGTAGATAATTATTCATGTAAGGGGTATTCTAAAGTATATAAAGTAGAAACAATTATATATTATGATTCATATATTGATTGTGATGAATATACTACTACAGGATTCGAGTCCTTTTACGTAGAATAAAATTTAATATTTTTAGTTGACATACATATAATAAAATGGTATATTAATGATGCATAAATTTTATAAGTTTTGCTTAGTGCAAAGCTTATATTTATACAGCAAATGAAACACCAGGATATGTGCAAAGAAAGGAGGAGAAAATACAATGCCTACAATCAATCAATTAGTTAGAAAAAATAGAAAAAATAAAACTAGAAAAAGTAAATCTCCAGTATTAGGAATTAGACTTAATAGTTTAAAAAGAAAAACTAACCAAATGAACTCACCACAAAAACGTGGAGTATGTACTCGTGTTGGAACAATGACACCTAAGAAACCAAACTCAGCACTTCGTAAATATGCTCGTGTACGTTTAAGTAATGGATATGAAGTAACTGCTTACATTCCAGGTGAAGGACATAACTTACAAGAACATAGTGCAGTATTAATACGTGGTGGACGTGTTAAAGACTTAATCGGTGTTCGTTATCACATTATTCGTGGTACAATGGATACTCAAGGTGTTCAAAATCGTAAACAAGGTCGTTCTAAATATGGAGCAAAAAGACCTAAAAAATAATAGACTATAAAATCTAATTCGGAAGGAGGATAATATATATGCGTAAAAGACGTGCTGTTAAAAGAGACGTATTACCTGATTCAATATATAATTCTAAAATCGTTACAAAATTAATTAATCAAGTAATGAATGATGGAAAAAAAGGTACAGCTCAAAAAATAGTATATGGTGCTTTTGATATAGTAAAAGAAAAAACTAATGAAGACCCAATGGTAGTTTTCGAACGTGCAATGGAAAACATTAAACCACAACTAGAAGTTAAATCTAGACGTGTTGGTGGTTCAAACTATCAAGTACCAATAGAAGTTAAACCAGATAGAAGCCAAGCTTTAGGGTTTAGATGGTTAACTCAATATGCTAGATTAAGACATGGTAAAGGTATGGCTGAAAATCTAGCTAACGAAATTATTGATGCATCAAATGGTATTGGTGCAGCTGTTAAAAAACGTGAAGATACTCACAAAATGGCAGAAGCTAATAAAGCATTTGCTCATTATCGTTGGTAATAAAATAAGAAAGGAAAATAAATTATGGCTCGTGAATGTTCATTAGAAAAAACACGTAACTTAGGAATCATGGCCCATATTGATGCTGGTAAAACTACTACTACTGAACGTGTTTTATATCATACTGGTAAAATCCACAAAATCGGTGAAACACATGATGGTGCAGCTCAAATGGACTGGATGGAACAAGAACAAGAACGTGGTATAACAATCACATCAGCAGCTACTACAGCTTTCTGGAAAGATCATAGATTCAATATCATCGATACTCCAGGACACGTAGACTTCACTATCGAAGTTTCAAGAAGCTTACGTGTACTAGATGGTGCAGTTGCACTTCTAGATGCACAAGCTGGTGTTGAACCACAAACAGAAACAGTATGGCGTCAAGCCACTGAATTCAAAGTTCCACGTATTATATTCGTTAATAAAATGGATAAAATGGGTGCAAACTTTGAATACAGTTTAGGTACAATTGAAAATAGATTAGGCGTTAACGCTAAAGCTATCGAATGGCCAATCGGTGCAGAAAATGAGTTTAGAGGAGTTATTGATTTAGTAACTATGAAAGCTTATGAGTATGATGGAAAACAAGAAGAAAATGCTAAAGAAATAGAAATTCCAGAAGACTTAAAAGACATTGCTGAAGAAAAAAGAAATGAACTTATTGAAGCAATTGCTGAATTTGATGATGAATTAATGGAAAAATATCTTGAAGGAGAAGAAATTTCTGTTGATATGATTAAAAAAGCAATACGTACAGGAGTTCTTGCTGTTGAATTCTTCCCAGTAATGTGTGGTACTGCTTTAGGAAACAAAGGTATTAAATTAATGTTAGATGCTGTTATTGATTACATGCCATCTCCATTAGATGTTGAAGCAATTAAATGTACAGATATGGATGGAAATGAAGCAGAAAGACATCCATCCGATTCTGAACCATTTAGTGCCTTAGCATTCAAAGTTATGACAGACCCATTTGTTGGTAGATTAACATTCTTTAGAGTTTATTCGGGAAAAATGACAAGTGGTTCATATATCCTAAACTCAACTAAAAATTCTAAAGAAAGAATTGGTCGTATCTTACAAATGCATGCTAATAACAGAACAGAAATTTCTGAAGTTTATGCAGGGGATATTGCTGCTGCAGTTGGTTTAAAAAATACTACTACTGGTGACACACTATGTGATGAAAAGAAACCAGTTATTCTAGAATCAATGGTATTCCCAGAACCAGTTATCCAATTAGCTGTTGAACCAAAATCAAAAGCTGATCAAGATAAAATGGGAATTGCATTACAAAAACTTGCTGAAGAAGACCCAACATTTAAAGTTCATACAGATCATGAAACTGGTCAAACAGTTATCTCAGGTATGGGTGAATTACACTTAGACGTTCTAGTTGATAGAATGAGAAGAGAATTCAATGTTGAAGCTAATATTGGTCAACCACAAGTTGCTTATCGTGAAACATTAACTGCTACTGCTGAATGTGAAGGTAAATATATTAAACAATCAGGTGGTAGAGGTCAATATGGACACGTATGGATTAAATTCGAACCAAATCCTGATAAGGGATATGAATTCGTTGATGCAATCGTTGGTGGGGTAGTTCCTCGTGAATATATTCCAGTAACTGATAAAGGTTTACAAGAAGCATTAGAAACTGGTGTATTAGCTGGTTATCCAATGATAGATGTTAAAGCAACATTATTTGATGGTTCATACCATGATGTTGACTCATCTGAAATGGCATTCAAAATTGCTGCATCTATGGCATTAAAAGAAGCTAAAAATAAATGTAAACCAGTATTACTTGAACCTATCATGAAAGTTGAAGTTACAACTCCAGATGAATATTTTGGAAATGTAATGGGAGATATTACTGCAAGACGTGGTAAACCATTAGGTCAAGAATCTCGTGGGAATGCCGTATTATTAAATGCGATGGTTCCACTATCTGAAATGTTTGGTTATGCTACTAGTTTACGTTCAAATACACAAGGTAGAGCTAACTTTACAATGGTATTCGATCATTATGAACAAGTACCAAGAAATATCGCCGATGAAATCATTAAGAAAAACGGTGGAAACTAATTAAAAACACTTGAATTATTTTCAAGGTTTGATAAAATATATAGTGTAATATGAAAAAGGAGGAAATTTAAAATGGCAAAAGAAAAATTTGATCGTTCAAAACCACATGTTAACATTGGTACAATTGGACACGTTGACCATGGTAAAACAACTTTAACTGCTGCAATCAGTGCAACATTAGCTGCTGCTGGTAAAGCTGAACAAGTTGATTTTGCTAACATCGACAAAGCACCAGAAGAAAGAGAAAGAGGTATTACAATTAATACTGCTCATATCGAATATCAAACTGATGCTCGTCACTATGCACACGTAGACTGCCCAGGGCATGCTGACTATGTAAAAAATATGATTACAGGTGCAGCACAAATGGACGGAGCAATCTTAGTTATTGCTGCTACAGACGGACCTATGGCACAAACTCGTGAACACATCTTACTTGCTCGTCAAGTTGGAGTTCCAAGAATGGTAGTATTCATGAACAAATGTGACATGGTTGATGACGAAGAATTATTAGACTTAGTAGAAATGGAAATTCGTGAATTATTAAGCGAATACAATTTCGATGGAGATAACACTCCAATCATTCGTGGTTCTGCATTAAAAGCTTTAGAAGGAGATGCAGAAGCTAGAGCTAAAATTATGGAATTAATGGATGCAGTTGATAACTGGATAGAAACTCCAGCTAGAGATACTGATAAACCATTCTTAATGTCAATTGAAGACGTATTTACAATCACAGGTCGTGGAACTGTTGTTACAGGTCGTGTTGAAAGAGGACAATTAAAATTAAATGACGAAGTAGAAATCGTTGGTATTAAAGATACTAAAAAAACAGTTGTTACTGGTATCGAAATGTTTAGAAAACAATTAGACTATGCTGAAGCAGGAGACAATGCTGGTGTATTATTACGTGGTATTTCTCGTGAAGAAGTTGAACG
>JAFSFI010000014.1 GCA_017435255.1 Bacilli bacterium
AAAGTGATTATATGGTAAAATATATATAGAGTAATGATAGATTACTACTAATAAAAGGAGATGAAAAAATGATTAAAGTAGCAATTAATGGGTTTGGAAGGATAGGAAGACTGGTATTTAGATTAATGGAAGAAGATGCTGATTTTGAGGTAGTAGCGATTAATGATTTAACTGATGCAGAACAATTGGCATATCTATTAAAATATGACACTAATCATAGAAATTACAGAGTTAATGAGATTAGCCATATGGACAATAAAATTATAGTTGGTAATAGAGAAATTACTGTTTTTTCTGAAATGGATCCAAACAATTTGCCATGGAAAGATTTAGATGTGGATGTAGTATTTGAATGTACAGGTAAATTTACTGATAAAGATAAAGCTATGGCTCATATTAATGCTGGAGCAAAGAAGGTTATTATTTCCGCACCAGCTAAAGGAAATTTAAAAACAATAGTTTATAATGTTAACAATGATATTTTAGATGGCACTGAACAAATTATTTCTGCCGCTTCTTGTACTACAAACTGCCTAGCTCCGGTGTTAAAAGTTTTAGACGATGCTTTCGGAGTAAAAAGAGGATACATGACAACGATTCATGCCTATACAAATGATCAAGCTACATTAGATGTTCCTCATAAAAAAGGAATATATGCTAGACGTGGTAGAGCTGCAGCAGCAAACATTATACCTGCTTCAACAGGTGCTGCTAGTGCTATAGGTAATGTTTTACCTAATTTAAAAGGAAAATTAGATGGTACAGCAATGAGAGTTCCTGTTCCAACTGGTTCTGTAGTTGATTTAGTCCTTGAATTTAATAAGACTACTACTGTAGAAGAAATAAATAATGTTATTAGAACACATGTTAATGAAACTCTTAATTATACTGATGACCCTGTGGTATCAAGTGACATTATTGGTTCAAGTTGTGGTGCTTTAGTAGATGGTCTTTCTACTAGTACTTTAGATGTTGATGGTACTCAATTAGTTAAGGTAGTAGCGTGGTATGATAATGAAATGGGTTACTCTACACAAATGGTACGTACAGCAAAATATTTAATGGAGAAATAATTATATTTCTCTTTTTTTAATAAAGAACTTGCTTTTTTTTAAAAATGTGTTATTATAACTAGCACATATTTAAGAAAGAGGGGAAAATAGTGAATATCGAAAAAGAAACATTAGATATAATTGAATATGGTATTAAAGTTTATAGGAATCCTAAAACAAATAAAAAGATGAATTTGTTGGAGTATTTTGCATTTGCAGATGTTCCGCCAAAAGAATTAGCAAAGGTAGCCGATAGAAAGAAAAATAACGGTTTAGCATATTGCTTGAGAGAATATCATGAAAAAGTTTATTTTGGGTTAGAACCTTTGAATTTAGAAGCAAGATTAGGTCTTTTCCATTCGGTAAGGGGTCATGTTTTAACTGCTGATGAAAAATTATCTATAAAAGAAAAGTTGGAATTAGAAGGATATCCACTTATAGATGGTGTTTTTGATGTAGCTGCACGTTACTTTGTTGAAAGTGGATGTGATTTAGATTCAATTTCTAAAGAAAATGTTCAAAGTGTTGTGTTGAATAAAAGTTCCAAGAGCAAGTCATCATCAGCAAAAAGACTAGTTTTAACACAAAATGTGTAGTGTAAAGGACTATTTATAGTCCTTTTTTTGTTTGTATTAATTACTTTGTATATGATATAATTAACATGAATATAGGAGGATACAAATGAAAAAAACTATAAGAGATTTTGATTTAAAAAACAAAAAAGTTTTAATTAGGTGTGATTTTAATGTGCCTATAAAAGACGGTAAAATTATAGATGATAATAGAATAGTTACAAGTATACCAACTATTAAGCATGCTATAGATGGTGGCTCAAAGGTTATTTTATTTTCACATTTAGGAAGAGTAAAAACAGAAGAAGATAAAAATAAAAATGATTTATCAATAGTAGCTAAAAGATTAGGTGAGTTATTGAATAAAGAAGTTTTATTTGTGCCAGAGACAAGAGGGGAATTATTGGAAACAACAATTGACAATATGTCCTATGGTGACGTTGTGCTTATACAAAATACTAGATATGAAGATTTAGAAGGAAAAAAAGAAAGTGGTAATGATGAAGAACTAGGAAAATATTGGGCTTCTTTAGGAGATATATTCATTAATGATGCGTTTGGTACAGCTCATAGAGCTCATGCATCTAATGTTGGTATTGCGACATATTTGCCGTCTGGTATTGGCTTTTTAATTGAAAAAGAATTGAAAGAACTATCTCTTTTAGATAATCCAGAAAATCCTTTTATTGTAGTGCTTGGTGGAAGCAAAGTTAAAGATAAGATTAATGTTATAAAAAATCTAGTTAATAAGGCTGATAAGATTTTAATAGGCGGGGGTATGTCATATACATTCTTAAAAGCTAAAGGGGTTAACATAGGCACATCTATTTTAGATGAAGAAAATATTGATTTTGCTAAATCTATAATCGAAGATTATCCAGATAAAATTGTTCTCCCTATAGATGTAAAGGTCACTAAAGAATTTTTAAACGAAGCTCCATACAGAGTGGTTAATGTAACAAATATATTAGATGATGAGATGGGGCTTGATTTAGGTGATGAAACAATAAAATGTTTTAATAGTATATTGGAAACAGCAAAGGTAGTATTTTGGAATGGGCCGTTAGGTGTATATGAATTTTCTAATTTTGCAGAAGGTACAAAAAAAGTGTTAGAAAAAGCGTCTGTTATTCCTGCTAAAGTAATTTTAGGCGGAGGAGACATTGTTGCAGCAAGTACAGAATTAGGTTATAAGGATAAAGTTACACATGCTTCAACTGGTGGCGGAGCAACATTAGAGTATATTGAAGGAAAACAGTTACCAGGAATTGTAGCTATAGATGATTTAGTTTAATAGGTATGAAAAACGTTAAAACACTTAGGAAAAATGCATTGTGGTTGTTAATAATATTAGTTTTGATATTATATTTTGTTTTGAAAGATAACTTTGTAAATATTATAAGTACTTTGATAAGAGCAGATCTTAAATGGATTTTGATAGCTGTTATTTTAATGTGTATTTATTGGCTATTAAGAGCTTTAGGGATGTTTATCATTGTTAGGGAATATTCAAAATCTATTACTTTTAAGAAAATATTTAATTTGACTTTGATTACACAATTTTTTAATGGTATTACGCCATTTTCTAGTGGCGGTCAACCAATGGAAGTTTATTATTTGTCTAAAACAGGTATAAGAGCTTCTAAGGGGACGAACATTATAATTCAAAACTTTATTTTGTATCAAATTGCACTGATAATGCATGGAATTATTGCTGTTGCTTTAAATTACAATTTTCACTTTTTTAAAGAAGTTGCATTGTTGAAAGAATTAACTTTAATTGGATTTATTATTAATACATTGGTTGGAGTTGGGTTGTTATTTATAAGTTTTTCGACAAAGGTTAATAAAACAATAATAAATACGTTAATATGGATTGGTTGTAAACTTAATATTATTAAAGATAAAGAGCAATCAATTAATAAATGGACTGAGAGATTGGATGAATATCATGAAAGTGCTACCCTTTTAATAAATAAAAAAAGCCTATTTGTTAAAGGTGTAATTTATAATTTTGTTGCGCTAGCTATTTTTTATGCAATTCCGTTGTTTGTTATATATAGTATGGGTAATTTTAATGTTAATTTAGTAGAGACAATTACTTCGTCAGCTTATGTACTAATAATCGGAGCGTTTGTTCCGATTCCTGGTGGGAGTGGTGGAATTGAATATGGTTTTATGCAATTTTTTGGTAATTTCATAGGCGGTTCTGTGTTAGCTGCCAGTTTGTTAGTATGGAGATTTATAACTTATTATTTAGGTATTATATTAGGCGCTATTATGATTAATTTTTTTGAAGGAGATGTAAAAGAATGAGAATAGGATTGTTTACTGATACTTATCCTCCGTATATTAATGGAGTATCAACTAGTGTTTGTATGTTAAAACACGCACTAGAAAAAAAGGGGCATCAAGTTTTTGTTGTAACAGTTAATAACGATAGTTTAAAGTATAATTTTGAGGATAATAATACAGTTATTAGAATTCCTGGGATACCCATCGGTATTTATGATTATCGATTAACTGGAGTATACCCCTTACGTGCTACAAACATTATAAAGAAATGGAATCTAGATGTAATACACTCCCATACTGAGTTTGGCGTTGGAACTTTTGCTAGAATAATAGCCAAGCAGTTAGATATACCACTAGTTCATACTTATCATACAATGTATGAGGATTACGTTCATTACATAACTCGTGGTTATTTTGATAAGTCTAGTAAGAAAATTGTAGAATATTTAACATTGTTTTATTGTGATAAAACGGCTAATGAATTAATCGTTCCAACAAAGAAAACATATGACTTATTTAAAAATAAATATGAAGTAGATAAAAATGTTCATATAATACCTACAGGTATTGAAATAGAAAGATTTTATAAAGAAAATGTTGATAAGAAAAAAGTGTCTCAATTAAAGAGAGATTTAATGTTGTTAAAAGATGAGTTTATAATTGTTTTTGTAGGAAGAATTGCACAGGAAAAAAATATAGTATTTTTACTAGAGGCACAAAAAGAACTTGTAAAAAAACATAACAATATTAAATTAATAGTGATTGGAGACGGACCTGATTTAGAAAAATATAAGAAGTTGGTAGAAAAATACAAAATAAAAGACAATGTAGTATTTACCGGTAAGGTTCCGTGGGAAGAAGTGCCATGTTATTATCAATTAGCTGACGTTTTTGCAACAGCTTCTACTAGTGAGACACAAGGATTGACTGTTATTGAGGCTATGGCGGGTGGCGTTGCGCCACTATGTATAGATGACGAAAGTTTTAGAAATGTTGTTATTGATGATTTAAACGGATGTATTTTTAAGACGAAAAAAGAATACATTAAAGATGTTCTAGAACTATATGATAATCATAATAAGTTAAATGCATTATCAAAACAGGCTAGATTAAATGCTGAAAGACATAGTTCAAAATATTATGCTGAAGGTGTGTTAGATGTTTACGAGCATGCAATTGGACACAAAAAAACAACTTTTAAAATGTCTAATCTATTTAAGTGGGGAAGGAGAAAATAATATGAAATTAGTTATCGGAAATCAAAAGAGCTATTTAGAAAAAAAAGAAATAGATAGTTTTAAACAAGTGATAAAAGATGTAAATAAAGATAACTTCATATTATGTCCAAGCAGTATTTATTTAAATGAATTTAGTGATTTAGGCCTATTATTGGGCTGCCAAAATGTATCTAAATATGATAAGGGAGCTACTACAGGAGAGTTGTCTTGTGAACAAATAAAGAGCATAGGAGTTAACTTTTGTATTGTTGGTCACAGTGAAAGAAGACAATTGTTTAATGAAACAATAGAAGATACGAAATTAAAAGTTAGTAAATTATTGGAAAATTGTATGACGCCTATTCTTTGTGTAGGTGAAACAAAAGAGGAAAGAGACAATTTGAAAACAAGAGAAATTGTTTTAAATGAAATAGAAGGTGCTCTAGATGGTTTGAATGAAGAATTATTAAACAATATAATTATTGCTTATGAACCAATATGGTCAATAGGTACCGGAGTTATTCCTAGTAATCCAGAAATAGAAGAAATCACAAAAGCAATTAAAGAATTTTTATATAAAAAATATAATTGTAATAATAAAGTGTTATATGGTGGAAGTGTAAGTTGTAAGAATATAGACGAATTAAATTTAATAGACATAGTTGATGGTTACCTTATTGGAGGGGCTAGTACTAAGGCTAATGAATTAATAGAGATTATTAAAAAATGTGAATAGAGTAAGTAATTACTCTTTTTATTTTTGTTAATTCACGGATATTTTTATTTTTTCGACAAAACTTTACAAAACTAGCTAAAATTCGCTATATAAAAAGATAGAATTTTGTTGTATAATGATTATTGCATGAAGTAAGAAAGGATAGAATATGAAAAACATTAAAGTGCTTATGATTGACGATAATTTAGAGTTAATCAAAATGGTAAAGGAGTATTTTAGTGATCATGCTAGTATTGATATATCTTTAGAAGCCCATGATGGTATTGAGGGGATGAAGTTAATTAAAGAGCATCAAGATGATTACGATGTAGTAATTTTAGATTTAATTATGCCTAGAAAAGATGGATTATCTGTATTACAAGAAATGAAAGATAATAATATAGATAAAAACGTAATAGTTTTAACATCATACAATGCAAGTGATATGATAAGAAAAGTATCAGAAATGGGAATAAAGTATTTTATACTTAAACCTTTCGAATTAACAGATTTAGAGAAAAGGGTAATTGAATGTGTAGAATCAGATAGTTTTGGTAATAAATCTATAGATGTTTACCATAATAATCTTCAGATTTCTATAACTAAAATCTTGCATGGCTTAGGGATACCTTCTCATATTAAGGGATATCAGTATATAAGGGAAGGGGTATCCATACTATATCAGAAACCTGAGGTTATAGGTGGTATAACAAAAGAGCTATACCCTGATATAGCTAGTAAATTTGATACGACAGTATCTAGAGTGGAAAGAGCTATTCGTCATGCGATAGAAGTGAGTTGGAATAGAGGTAATTGGGATTTGATGGAAGAGGTCTTTGGCCATAGTGTTGATATAGATAAAGCTAAGCCAACTAATTCCGAATTCATAGTTACTGTGGCTGATAAATTAAGGTTAGAAAATCATCAAAGTGTTTTATAGGTAGTTGTCAATGTCTTTTGACAACTCTTTTTTTAAATAACTATTTGACGCCAGTTGACTATCAAAACAAAAAATAATATAATTATGTTGTATATAATTGTGACAGGAGGTCATTTTATGGAACGAAAAATTAATTCTTATTTAAAAAGATGGAAAAAAGATTTAGCTAGAAAACCTTTGCTAATTTATGGAAATAAACAGGTAGGAAAAACATATACGGCGCTAAAGTTTGGAAATGATGAATATAAAAACATTGCGTACTTTAATTGCGATAATAATTTAGAACTTTTAAATATGTTGGTAAGAGAAAAGACCATTGACAGGATAATAAATAAATTAACTTTAATATCGAATGAAACTATAATGCCTAATGATACTTTAATTATATTTGATAATGTTACGGACGTTGAGATAGTTAATGGTTTGAGAGTATTTGGTAAATTTGATAATAAATACCATATAATTATGATTACTTCTTTAAAAGAAAATTTAAATAAATTTAAGGGAGAAGAGTTTAATTTTAAAGCAATGTATCCTATGGATTTTGAAGAATATTTAATGGCTAGCAATAATAGTCAATTAATAGATTTTATTAAAGCTTCTTTTAAAAATAATTCCCCAATGCCGTTTCACTCTGTTGCAATGGAATATTTTGATGATTTTGTTATGACGGGAGGTATGCCAGAAGCAGTGAATATCAAAATAAATGGAGAAAACCCTTTGTTTGCTATGTCGGCATATAATAAAATCCTTGATAGCTATAAAAAGGAAATAGGAATGTTGGATAATTTGATAGATATAACAAGATGTAATGAAGTTTTGGATAGCATTCCTTCTCAATTACAAAAACAAAATCGAAAGTTTCAATATGGACTTATAAAATTAGGGAGTAGGTCTAAAGACTATGAAAAATCTATTTCATTTTTGCATAATAATGCACTAGCATATAAATGTTATAAAATTAGCAGTATAAAATCACCTCTTTCGAGTTGTAAAGATCCAGAAAGTTTTAAACTATATATGAGTGATACTGGTCTTCTTTGTTATCAACTTCATTTGAATAGAAATAAATTTTTGAATGATTATAATATGAAAAACTTAGTTTATGAAAATTGTATTGCAATTAATTTAGTAAATGCTGGATATGGTTTATATTATTATCAATCAGAAGGGAAAGCAGAAGTAGGGTTTGTAATACAAACTAGAGCGGGTAGAATTATCCCTATTGAATTGGTTAATAAAAACATTTCTAAATCTAAGGCGCTTACTTTGTTTATGAATAAGTTTGGAATAAAAGATGCAATAAGAGTTACAGAGGACAACTTTAGTGTTAAAAAAGGGGTAAAATATATTCCTGTTTATGCACTATTTTGTTTAGCTGATGCGATATAAGGAGGATGAATTATGAAACCGGTAGTATTAACAATTTTAGATGGATTTGGATTAAAAAATAGTGATGTTGGGAATGCTGTAAAATCTGCAAAAACACCTACCTTTGATTTTCTGTGGGGAAACTATCCTCATTCTACATTAGAAGCGAGTGGTCAAGCGGTAGGATTACCTAAAGGTCAAATGGGTAATAGCGAAGTAGGACATATGAATATAGGTGCAGGTAGAATTGTTTATCAACCGTTAGAACTTATTAATAGTAAAATTAAAGATAAAAGTTTTTTTGACAACAGTGAATTTAAATCTTTAATAAAACATGTAAGAGATAATAATTCTAAGTTACATATATGTGGTCTTCTTAGTGATGGTGGAGTTCATTCGCATATAGAGCAACTGTTTGCAATAATAGATTTATGTAAAATCGAAAATATCAAAGATGTTTATTATCATTTGTTTTTGGATGGAAGGGACACTTTGCCAGATAGCGCATTAGTGTATCTAGATGCCTTAAAAAAGAAAATAGAAGAAACGAACATAGGAAATATTGCTACAATTTCCGGTAGATTTTATGCTATGGATAGGGATAATAGATGGGATAGAGTAAAACTAGCTTATACCAACATGGTTAAAGGTACTGGAAATAAGTATAATGATTATACTGATGTAATAAAGGCAAGCTATTCAGAAGGTATATATGATGAGTTTGTTAAACCGGTTGTTTTAGATGACGGTGGATTAATTGAGAAAAATGATGGATTATTAGTATTCAATTATAGGCCCGATAGATTAAGAGAATTATTTAGCGCATTAACTAATAAAGAATTTAATGGTTTTGAAAGAGAATTTATTGAAAACTTAAAATTAGTTACAATGATGCCAGTCAGTGATGAAGTTATTTACACCAATGCTTTTAAGTTAGATGAACTAATTAATACTTTTGGTGAATATATAAGTGATTTAGGTTATAGTCAATTAAGAATTGCCGAAACAGAAAAGTATGCCCATGTTACTTATTTCTTTGATGGAGGAGTGGAAAAAGAATTACAAGGTTGTGAAAGAATATTGATTCCGTCTCCTAAAGTTGCTACTTATGATATGAAACCAGAGATGAGTGCGAAAGAAGTTACCGATTCTTTAATGTGTAAGATTGATAATTTTGATGTAGTAATATTAAATTTTGCTAATCCAGATATGGTTGGTCACACAGGTGATTTTAATGCGGCTGTTAAAGCAGTAGAAACAGTTGATAGACAATTGACAAGAATATATGAAAAAACACAAGAATTAGGAGGAACTTTAATTGTAACTGCAGATCACGGAAATTGTGAAGAAATGATTGACGAAGAAGGAAATATATTAACTGCTCACACAACTAATGCGGTACCTTTCATTATATGTGATAAGAAATATAACTTAAAATCTGGTAAACTTGGTGATATAGCACCAACAATACTGGACATTATGGGACTTGATATACCAAAAGAGATGTCTGGTGAAAGTTTAATAAAATAAAAATAGGGCAACCTATTTTTTTATTGCAAATATCGAATGTTTGTTCTATAATAAACTATGGTGATAATAATGAGAGAGAGAGTAATATTTCATATTGATGTAAATAATGCTTTTTTATCTTGGACAGCAGTCAAAATGCTAAAAGAAGGATATAAGACGGATATTAGGACAATTCCTTCTGTTATAGGAGGCGATGAATCAAAAAGACACGGTATAGTTCTTGCTAAATCTCCTGTTGCAAAAAAATATGGAATAAAAACTGCTGAAACTATTTATAGTGCTAGAAAAAAATGTCATAGTTTAAAAATTTATCCAGCAGATCATAATTACTACAATAAAATATCAAAAGAACTCTTTAATCATTTGTTGAAGTATTCTCCTGATATGGAGCAGATATCGGTTGATGAATGTTTTTTGGATATGAGTCAAACAAGTTATTTGTATGATAATTTAGTTGATTTGGCTTATTCTATAAAAGATGAAATTCAGAATAAATTTGGATTTACTGTTAATATTGGAATCGGTAATAACAAATTATGCGCTAAGATGGCGTCCGACTTTGAAAAGCCTAATAAGGTTCATACTTTGTTTGAAGATGAGATAGAAGAAAAAATGTGGCCGCTTTCGGTTAATGATTTATTTATGGTAGGAAGGAAATCTGCAGAAAAATTGGAGCTTTTAGGAATAAAAACAATCGGGGATTTAGCTAATACTAATATTAATTTTTTGAAAAAACATTTTAAAAGTATGGGAATTAAAATGTGGGAGTATGCGAATGGTATAGATGATTCTAAAGTAGTTAATGAGTATGATGTTAATAAATGTATTAGTGTATCAGAAACTTTTGAAGTCGACGTTGATAACACTAGTAGATTAAAGAGGACATTATTAAAACAAACAGAGAAAGTTGCACATCAGTTAAGGAAGCAGAACTGTTATACAAGAACTGTAGCTATAACAATTAGGACATATGATTTTAAAAACTTTTCTAAGCAATTAAAATTACATAACCCAACAAATATTACTAATGAGATATATGAAAAAGTTTTATATCTTTTTGAAACGTTTTGGGATGGAACAAAGATTAGGAATATAGGTGTAAGAGTTAGTGATTTTACCAATCATTGTGATAGACAGCTATCTTTATTTGAAAAATATAACGAAAAAGATCAAAAAATTCAAAATACTTTAGATAATATAAATGATAAGTTTGGATATAATGTTGTAACAAAAGCAAGTTTGATAGATAAAGAGAACAATTAATTATTGTGCCAAAATAAATTATATTTGATTTAATTGTGGTATTATAATAATAGGTGATAATATGAATCAAGATAATATAAATAGTTTTTTAAATAAATATATAGAGCTTACTGATAATATAAGTGAAAAATATAATTATCCATCAAATATAAAGCATGTCCTTTATTTGATAATTCCAGCTTTTATAATTAAGTATGGTATTAGTGAAGAAAGGAAAATTTTATCTTGTTTTTTAGATGTACCAATTTATATAAGTGGTGTTGAAAACAAAAGATTTACAGCATATTTTAATCGTAAATTGCATAGCCGTGAGGAAAACGGAAATAAACAATATTATTCTACAAAAGAGATTGTTATAAACAATTATGCTAGTTCATCATTATTAGAATTAATTGATAATTTAGTTCATGAATTTAACCATGCTATTAATTCTATAATTAATGAGGTTAAATGGAATGATAATGAAGTTTGCTTAAGAACGGGACTTAGTTATATATGTTTTTACAAAGATAATATTGATAAAGTTAAATATAAAAGTAAAGATATTATTTTGGAAGAGATAATAAATACTAAACAAACTGAAAGCATTATAGATATTATAAATTCATTTAACAATTATTCTATCGATAATAGTGATTTTAATAATACTTTGTATGCATTAAAGCATGATATAGAGCAAGGAGGATATAAATCCAGTGCATATTATTTACAGTCATATATATGCAAAGAATTAGTTAAAAATAAAACCTTTATTCCTACTATTGAAAATTTAAGGTTCAAAGGAAATGTTGAAGATATCGAGAATTGGTTTGATAATATTACAGGAATTGAGGGTAGTTATAAGAAACTAATTAAATTGCTAAATGAAATAGTAGAGATGGAGAAAGATATTCCAAAATTTAAGTTGTTTAAGAAAATTAAAATTAATAATATTATTGCAAAAGGTAGAGAAGTTATGGATATTATTAATATATTTGACAAAAATTGTATTTATAAATAAAAAAGACAAGCTATACGCCAGATGTATCAAATTCTGGTATAAAGCTTGTTTTTTGTGTTTCTCCCTCTTGCATAAAGCCGTTTTTAATTCCTATATCGATAGCATAATCAATTAATTCTTCATAGTCACTTTTGTCTACAATTTTGTTAATTTCTGGGTATCTATTTAGATTGTTTGTAGGAGTATATTGATTCATAATGCTAATGAATATATTATCATTATAATTTTCTACAAGATAGCTTATTATTTTTTTTGAATCATTTAATAAACCGGGAATTAGCATATGTCTTACAATAACACCTTTTGATAGCATTCCATTTTCATCAAATATGGGATTACCAACTTGTTTTATCATTTCCTCTAATGCTTTAGACGTATGTTCAAAATAATTTGTGCATTTAGAATATTTAGTAGCGAACTTATTATCAAAATATTTAAAGTCTGGTAAATAAATATCAATATATCCATCTAATAATTTTATTGTATCTACATTTTCATACCCGCTACTGTTATATACAATTGGAATATTTAGTCCATTTCTTTTAGAGATTTTTAATGCTTCTATTATTTGTGGTACGAAATGCGTAGGAGTTACCAAATTAATATTATGTGCACCTTGTTCTTGTAATTCTAAAAATATTTTACTTAATCTATTAATACTAACTGTTTTTCCAAAGTTATTTGTAGAAATATTAAAGTTTTGACAAAATGCACATTTTAAATTGCATCCCGAAAAGAAAACTGTACCGGAACCTTTTTCTCCGGATATAATAGGCTCTTCCCAAAAATGTAATCCGGCTCTAGCTACAACTATATCTTTCGTCATGCCACAAAAACCTAGTTGATTATTGTTTCTGTTAACTTTGCAATTTCTAGGGCATAATGTGCAACTGTTCAATAATATGTTCATTTTTCTCACATCCAACAGGTATTATATCATAAAATAATAAATGGAAATAAATATTTAAAAAAGGTCAAATAATTATTGACTTAATAAATCGATGGTGATATATTATTAGCGTTGATTAATTTTAGGTTTTGCTATGGGCAAAACTTATATTTAAAATCAAAAATGATACACCTGGCAATGTGTAAGGAAAGGAGAATGATTTTATGCCTACAATGAGCCAATTAGTTAGAAAAGGTAGAAATGACAAAGTAAGAAAAAGTAAATCACCTGTTTTAGGAATTGGATTAAACAGCATTCAAAAGAAACAAACTGATCAAAATTCACCACAAAAACGTGGAGTATGTACTCGTGTTGGAACTATGACACCTAAGAAACCAAACTCAGCACTTCGTAAATATGCTCGTGTACGTTTAAGTAATGGTATGGAAGTAACTTGTTATATTCCGGGAATCGGTCACAATTTACAAGAACACAGCGTAGTGTTAATACGTGGTGGACGTGTAAAAGACTTGATCGGTGTACGTTATCACATTATTCGTGGTACTTTAGATACTGCTGGAGTAAAAGATAGAAAACAAGGACGTAGTAAATACGGAGCAAAAAAAGAAAAAACTAAGAAATAGCAATTTATAAATAATACGAAGGGAGGAAATAAAAATGCGTAAAAGACGTGCGGTAAAAAGAGACGTTTTACCTGATCCAATATATAAATCAAAAGTTGTTACAAAACTTATAAATTCAATTATGTTAGATGGTAAAAAAGGTATTGCTCAAACAATCCTTTACGAAGCATTTGATATAGTTAAAGAAAAAACTGGTCAAGATCCAATGCAAGTTTTTGAGAAAGCAATGGAAAATATTAAACCAGCATTAGAAGTTAAGTCTCGTAGAGTTGGTGGATCTAACTACCAAGTACCTATCGAAGTAACTCCTGCAAGAAGTCAAGCTTTAGGTATTCGTTGGTTAGTAAATTATTCTAGAGCAAGAGGTGGTAAAGGTATGGCAGAAAACCTTGCTGCTGAAATTATAGATGCATCAAACGGAACTGGTGCAGCTGTTAAAAAACGTGAAGATACTCATAGAATGGCAGAAGCTAATAAAGCATTTGCACATTATCGTTGGTAGAAAGGGAATAATATGGCAAGAGAGACAGCTTTAAATAAGACAAGAAACTTTGGAATAATGGCTCATATCGATGCAGGTAAAACAACTTGTAGTGAACGTGTATTATTCCATACAAAGAAAATCCACAAAATTGGAGAAACACATGATGGTGCAGCTCAAATGGACTGGATGGAACAAGAACAAGAACGTGGTATTACTATCACTTCTGCAGCTACAACTGCATTTTGGAAGGGATATCGTTTAAATATTATCGATACTCCTGGACACGTAGACTTCACTATTGAAGTTTCTCGTAGTTTAAGAGTACTTGATGGTGCTGTTGCACTTATCGATGCTCAGGCTGGTGTTGAACCACAAACTGAAACAGTATGGCGTCAAGCTACTGAATTTAAAGTTCCAAGAATTATCTTCGCTAATAAAATGGATAAAATGGGAGCAGATTTCCAATATAGTTTAGGAACAATTGATTCTAGACTTGGAGTTAATGCTAAGCCTATTGAATGGCCAATTGGAGCTGAAGACCAATTTAGAGGAGTTATTGACCTAGTTACAATGAAAGCTTACGAATATGATGGTAAGCCAGAAGAAGAACCTAAGGAAATTGAAATTCCTGCTGAATTAAAAGATTTAGCTGAAGAAAAACATGCTGAATTAATAGAAGCTGTTGCTGAGTTTGATGATGAAATGATGGAAGCTTACCTAGAAGGTCAAGATATTTCTGTTGAACAAATCAAAAAAGCAATCAGAAAAGGAACTCTTGAAGTTAAGTTCTTCCCAGTTATGTGTGGAACTGCTTTAGGAAACAAGGGTATTAAATTATTACTAGATGCTGTTATCGACTACTTACCAGCACCTACAGATATTGAAGCTGTAAAAGGTGTAGATTTAAATGGTAACGTAGTTGAAAGAAGAGCTAGTGATGACGAACCATTTAGTGCATTGGCATTTAAAGTTATGACAGACCCATTTGTTGGACGTTTAACTTTCTTCAGAGTTTACTCTGGTAAATTAAGTAGCGGATCATATATTTTGAACTCTACTAAAGATTCAAAAGAAAGAATTGGTCGCATCTTACAAATGCATGCTAATAACAGAACTGAAATTTCTGAAGTATATACAGGAGATATCGCTGCAGCAGTAGGACTTAAAAATACTACTACAGGAGATACTTTATGTGATGAAAAGAAAGCAGTTATTCTAGAATCTATGGAATTCCCAGAACCAGTTATCCAATTGGCTGTTGAACCAAAATCAAAAGCTGACCAAGATAAAATGGGAATTGCTTTACAAAAATTAGCAGAAGAAGATCCAACATTTAAAGTTCATACTGATCATGAAACTGGTCAAACAGTTATCGCTGGTATGGGTGAGTTACACTTAGACGTACTTGTTGATAGAATGAGAAGAGAATTTAATGTTGAAGCTAATATCGGTAAACCACAAGTTGCTTATCGTGAAACTATCAAGCAAACTGCTGATTGTGAAGGTAAATATATTAAACAATCAGGTGGACGTGGACAATATGGTCACGTATGGATTAAGTTTGAACCAAATCCAGATAAAGGATATGAATTCGTTGATGCTATCGTTGGTGGTGTAGTTCCAAGAGAATATATTCCAGTAACTGATAAAGGATTACAAGAAGCGTTAGAAGGCGGAGTATTAGCTGGATATCCTATGATAGATGTTAAAGCAACATTATTTGATGGTTCATACCATGATGTTGACTCAAGTGAAATGGCATTCAAAATTGCTGCAAGTTTTGCTTTAAAAGAAGCTAAAAATAAATGTAAACCAGTTTTACTTGAACCAATTATGAAAGTAGACGTTACAGTACCAGATGAATATTTTGGTAATGTTATGGGAGATTTAACTGCTCGCCGTGGACGTCCACTAGGTCAAGAAAATGTTGGTAACGCTATTAAGCTTAGCGCTATGGTACCACTTTCTGAAATGTTTGGGTATGCAACAGGACTTCGTTCTAATACTCAAGGACGCGGAAACTTCATTATGCAATTCGATCATTATGAAGAAGTACCAAAAAATATCGCTGATGAAATCATCAAAAAAAGCGGTAATTAATTTTTGACATAACGAAAGATATTTCTTCTTTCGTTATGATATAAATATTGGTAAAAAAGTTATCAAAACAGTTGAAAAAATTTCAAATGTTAGAT
>JAFSFI010000015.1 GCA_017435255.1 Bacilli bacterium
AAAATCCTCGTGTCGATGGTTCGATTCCATTCGGAGCCACCATTTTTTGTTAGAAAATTAATTAAAGCGTTGAACGGGAGTTTCCTATTCAAGGTAATGCACCCATAGCTCAATTGGATAGAGCGTTTGACTACGGATCAAAAGGTTATGGGTTCGACTCCTATTGGGTGCACCATATTATCGGGAAATGGCTCAACTTGGTAGAGCACTTGGTTTGGGACCAAGGGGTTGCAGGTTCAAATCCTGTTTTCCCGACCATTTTGAATTTAAGAACTTAGTAATAAGTTCTTTTTTTGTTAAATGTTAAATGCTATAATAAAGTTGATTAATAACTTTATGAAAGGAGAAAAATATGTATAATTTTAATTTAACGGAAAAAGAAGAGGTTATAGAAATTTTTGATAGAATTTGGATTAAACAAAACAATAATGAGAAGAATACAACTATAGCATTAACCAATAAAAGACTTTTATTTTTAGAATATTCAAAAGATAATCCTAACGAGGTATTAAGAACAGCAAGAGGACTAGAGTATCCAAGATATAAAGAGGTTTATTATCAAATACCTTTAGATAATATAAAAAAATTAAATGAAGAAGAAACCTATTCTATTACTTTAGTTGATAGTAATTCATTTGAATTTGATGATAGCAGGTTATTTGAATTGTTAAAAAATACTAATATATAATTATAACTAGATTATTTAAAAAAACAAACTTATCAGAGATTTGTTTTTTTTGTTAATCTTTGGACATTTTAGTAGTGTCAATTAATTACATTTTTGTATCGTTCCTGTTTAATATTATGTTTGTTATGTTATAATAATTAAGGATAATAATAATAGGGGTGATATCATGAGAGAGGAATGGAAGGGTTTTGTAGAAGGAAAATGGATTTCTGAAATTAATGTTAGAGACTTTATTCAAAAGAATTATACATTATATACAGGTGATGAATCTTTTTTACAACCTATTTCGACTAAAACAACAAAAGTTTGGGATAAATGTTTAGAATCATTGAAAGAAGAATTAAAAAAAGGTGTATTAGACATAGATACATCCCGTGTTTCTGGTATTAATTCATATGATGCTGGATATATAGATAAGGACAATGAGGTAATTGTTGGACTTCAAACAGATGAATTATTGAAAAGAATTATAAATCCATATGGTGGTATTAGAATGGTTTATAATTCGTTAGAAGCGTATGGATATAAATTAGATGAAAATATAGACAAATATTTTAATGAATTTAGAAAGACACATAATCAAGGTGTTTTTGATGTATATACCCCTGAGATTAGAAAGGCTAGAAAGTACGGACTTCTAACCGGTCTTCCAGATGCTTATGGTAGAGGTAGAATAATTGGTGATTATAGAAGAATTGCGTTATACGGAATAGATTATTTAATTTCTAATAAGGAAAAAGACCGTAATAATTTAAGCGGTCAAATGACTGATGATAAAATACGTTTGAGGGAAGAAGTAACTGAGCAAATTCGCGCTTTAGAAGAAATTAAACAAATGGCGTTAAAATATGGTTATGATATATCTTTGCCTGCAAATAATGCTAAAGAAGCAGTACAATGGACTTATTTTGGATATTTGGCTGCTATAAAAGAAAATAATGGTGCTGCTATGAGTTTAGGTAGAGTAGCTACATTTTTGGATATTTATATTGAAAGAGATTTAGCAAAGGGGTTGATTAGTGAAAGTGAAGCACAAGAATTAATCGATCAGTTTGTTATTAAACTTCGTATGGCAAGGCATTTACGTACTCCTGAATATGACGAATTGTTTTCAGGAGATCCTACATGGGTAACAGAATCTATTGGAGGAGTAGGGATAGATGGAAGGCCGCTAGTTACTAAAAACTCATATCGTATGTTACATACTTTAATTAATCTAGGACCTGCACCAGAACCAAATTTAACAGTGTTGTGGAGTAAGGATTTACCAGAACCATTTAAGAGATATTGTGCTAAAGTTTCAATTGAAACAGATTCTATACAATATGAAAATGATGATGTAATGCGTCCTATTTATGGAGATGATTACGCTATTGCTTGTTGTGTATCTGCAATGAGATTAGGAAAACAAATGCAATTTTTTGGAGCACGTTGTAATCTTGCTAAAGCATTACTTTATTCGATTAATGGCGGAATAGACGAAGTTAAAGGAATTAAGGTATTAGAGGGTTATGACATAATAACTGATGAAGTTTTGGATTATGAAAAAGTTAAATCAGCTTATTATAAAGTTTTAGAGGATGTAGCAGGATTATATGTTGATACTATGAATATAATTCATTACATGCACGATAAATATGCTTATGAAAAAGGACAAATGGCTCTTCATGATACAGTTGTTGAAAGACTTATGGCTTTTGGGGTAGCAGGACTTAGTGTTGTTGCTGATTCTTTATCTGCTATTAAGTTTGCTAAAGTTAAACCAATTCGTAATGAAGAAGGTATTGCAATTGATTTTGACATCGAAGGAGATTTTCCTAAGTATGGTAATGATGATGATAGAGTAGATAAAATTGCTACTGAATTGTTAGAAAAATTTTATAACGAATTATGTAAGCATCCACTATATAGAAATGCAAGACATACATTATCTGTACTTACCATTACCTCTAATGTTGTATATGGAGAAAAAACAGGTGCTACACCAGATGGAAGAAAAAAGGGAGTAGCTTTTGCACCTGGAGCTAATCCAATGCATGAACGTGATACTAATGGAGCATTAGCGTCACTAAACTCGGTAGCTAAATTAGATTATACATGCTATTGTAGAGATGGCGTTTCTAATACTTTTTCTATTATTCCAGATGCTTTAGGTAATGAAGATAGTGTTAGAATTAATAACTTAGTTGAAATATTAGATGGGTATTTTATACAAGGTGCACATCATTTAAATGTAAATGTTTTAAATAGAGAAACATTGATAGATGCAATGGAAAATCCTGAGAAATATCCGCTTCTTACAATAAGAGTATCGGGATATGCAGTTAGATTTAATAGATTAACTAGAAAACAACAAGAAGAGGTTATTAGTAGAACCTTCCATTCTAAGAGGTAATATGATTAGAGGTAGTATTGATTCAATAGAAAGTTTAGGCCTATATGACGGGCCTGGAATTAGAGTAGTTGTATTTTTTAATAGTTGCAAGTTAAGATGTAAATATTGTCATAATCCAGAAATGTGGGTAAAACAAGAAGATAACATTACTAGTACAGAACTTGTAGAAAAAATAATAAGATATAAAAATTACGTTATTGATAATGGTGGAGTAACTTTTTCTGGAGGTGAGCCACTTTTACAGCCTGATTTTCTTATTGATTGCTGTAAAAAATTAAAAGAAGAAGGATTTCATATTGCTCTTGACACAGCGGGCGTTGGAATAGGAAAGTATGATGAAATACTTGAGCATGTAGATTTAGTTATTTTTGATGTTAAACATGCTGATACTGATGGTTATAAAGAGTTAACGGGGTTATCAATTGATGAATCTGAAAGATTTTTAGATATAGCAAACAAAAAGAATAAAAAGTTTTGGGTTAGACAAGTAGTTATACCTGGGGTTACTGATACAGATGAATATTTAATTAAATTAAAACAATATTTAAACAAAATTCATAATATTGAAAAAATAGAGTTTCTTCCTTATCATAAATTAGGAAGTGAAAAATATGAGGCTTTAGGAATTGAATATTCATATAAAGACCAAGAAGAAATGGACAAAACTAAATGCGAAGAATTATATAAAAAATTTATTAATATGTAATAGTTTTAGGCATGTAATATGCCTTTTTTTTGACTTTTTTTCAATTTTGTGATATAATTAAGCCATTTTTAGGGGGTTACTTATGAAAGCTCGTTTTAATATAGAAAAATTCAGAAAATTATCAACAGAGCACCTTGTATTAAGAAAAATATATGAAGAAGATACTAGAGATATATATGAAAATATATATAAGGACTATGATTGGCATAAATATGCTTTTCCAGAGCGAGTTGGAAGTATTTCAGAGTGTCATACTTTAATGAGAAAACAACTTTATCGTTTTGGTTGTGGAGAACATTTAGTGTGGGGAGTAACAGAAAAACATCGTGACAAAGTAATAGGGATAGTTTCTCTTTTTGCTTTGGATAATGGGAAAAATTGTTGTAAAATGGGATGCATGATGAGTTGTAATCATGCAGGTAAAGGATATGCCAAAGAAGCAGCGTCTAAAGTTATGAATTTTGCTTTTAGGGAATTAAATATTCGTAAAATACAAATTGAGATAGTTAGTGAGAATGTTCCATCACTTAGATTGGCGAAAAAATTAAAAATGCAGTATGAAAGCACCAAAGAAGGTTCATATAGATTGGGAGATGTTGTCCTTGATGAAAGAGTATTTTTTAAACTAAATCCAAATTGTTTTCCGAAAAGGAAGAAAAAATAAACTTTTGCTATATTGCAAAAGTTTTATTTTTGAACTTTATAGATAACTATGTTAATATAAAAGAGAGTAAAACAAATTTAAGTATAAAATTGTGAGGTGTAATTTTATGATGTTAGCAAAAGAATGGAAAGATTATGAAATATTGGATGCATCCAATGGGGAAAAACTAGAAAGTTGGAGTGGAGTAGTATTATTAAGACCTGATCCTCAAATTATTTGGGATAATGGAAATTTAATAGATAAATATAATAGTATTAATGCTCATTATATTAGAAGTAATAAAGGCGGAGGGCATTGGGAAAATTTAAAGAAAACTCCTGACCGATGGATTGTTAGCTATAAAAGTTTAAAATTCAATATAAAACAAATGGGATTTAAACATACGGGCCTTTTTCCTGAACAAGCGGTGAATTGGGACTTTATGATAGATAAGATTAAAAAAAGTAATAGGGATATCAAAGTTCTTAATTTGTTTGCGTATACGGGTGGTGCCACTGTTGCGTGCTTATCTGCAGGAGCTAGTGTAGTTCACGTGGATTCATCTAGAGGAATGATTGATTGGGCTAAAGAAAATGTCATTTCATCTGGATTAGAGGATAAGAGTGTTAGATTTTTGGTTGATGATGTAGTTAAATTTGTAAAAAGAGAAATAAGACGCGGTAATAAATATGATGCAATTATTATGGATCCACCTTCATATGGTAGAGGTGCTAATGGAGAAGTTTGGGATATAGAAAGAGATTTGTTTAATTTAGTAAATTTATGTATGGATATTTTAAGCGATGAACCTTTATTCTTTATTATTAATTCTTATACAACAGGTTTATCGAAAGAAGTGTTTACTAATGTTTTAAAAACAACTATTGGAAAAAAACATAATGGTAAAATATATTCAGAAGAAATTGGCCTTCCAATTAAAGGTGGAGATTTAGTTTTACCTTGTGGTATTTGTAGCAGGTATGAAAGTTATGAATAGTTTAGAAGTATTATATGAAGATAATCATATTATTGTTGTAGTAAAACCAAATAATATTTTGAGTCAGGCGGATAATACGGGTGATGTTGATATGCTTTCTATTATTAAATACTATTTAAAGAAGAAATATAATAAACCAGGAAATGTTTATTTAGGCCTTGTCCACAGGTTAGATAGACCAGTAAGTGGGGTTATGGTTTTTGCTAAAACATCTAAAGCAGCTTCAAGATTATCAAATCAAGTTAGAGAGCATATATTTAAAAAAACATACTTGGCAATAGTTAATAATATAGATATTGATGATAGTGGAGAGTATTTAGATTATATTGTCAAACAAAATGATAATAGTAGTAAAGTAGTTGATAATGAAAATGGCAAATATTGTAAACTAATGTATAATACTTTAGAAAGGAATAAAAAGTTGAATTTAGCGTTAGTTAAAGTTGATTTAGAAACGGGAAGACACCATCAAATTAGAGTTCAATTTTCCCATCATAACCATGCTTTATATGGAGATCAAAGATATGGAAAACGCGATAATAATCAAATTTGCTTACATGCATATAGATTAGAATTTAATCATCCAATTACAAAAGAAAAAATGACTTTTGAGAAAAAACCACCACAGTTAGGAATGTGGTTAAATTTTAATGCGGTGTCAAGCATGTGACAACCGAAAAAAATGTTTGCAATTAATGTCTATTTTTGATATCATTGGTATAGGATAAATAAGGGAGATGAAAATATGAATATAACTGAATTCATGAGTTTTGATTTAGCGTGGTTTGCTACTTTACCAGGAATTTTAATTACAGGTGGTGTAGTTGTATTATTAATCGCGTTAATCTTTTTTATAGCGTCAAACAAAAAAGAAAAAAATAAAAGTGCTGAAGTTGTACCAGTAGAGAATAACGATATAACTTCAGATATAAATAATAATTTTGGAATGGATGCAGCAGCAGTTGGTATGGTTGCCTCACAAACAGTTCCAATGAATAATGATCTTGAATTGAATAATGGAATGGCTAATGTTAATGAAGCAGTGCCTGCTGAGGTGCCTTCATTTGACAATTCTACAGTAGTTCCAAATGTAGTTGATTTTACAAGTTCAGTTCAATCTACAAATGAAGTTGTAGAGGGTGTTAGTAATAATGTTGTTACTGTTCCTTCTGTAGAAATTAATGAACCAGCAGCTCCAGTTGTGCCTGAAGTTGCACCAGTTGAAGCTCCTGCTTCTGTAGAGATTCCTGCAGTAGAAATTCCTAGTGTAGAACCAGTAGTACAAGAAGCACCTGTTGAGCCAGTAGCTCCAGTTGTACCAGAGGTAGCTCCAGCAGTAGAACCTGCAGCACCAGAAAAACCAGTTATATATGGTGGTGTTGATCCGGCTAATACAGTATCTGCAAGCGCTCCTGTTCAACCTGTAATATATGGTGGGGCAAACCCCTTAGAAAATACAACAACAATTCCTAGAGTTACTAATCATGAAGCATATGGCGCTAGTGTGCCTAGTGTAGAACCAGTAGCACAAGAAGCACCTGTTGAGCCGGTAGCTCCAGTTGTACCAGAGGCAACTCCTGTAGTTGAACCTGCAATAGTGGAAACTCCAGTAGTAGAAGAAACAAATACAGTACCTTCTGCTCCAGAAATATCTATTGAACCAGCAGTTCCTGTTGTACCAGAGGTAGCTCCAGTTTCTATGCCAATGACTGGTGAAGAAATGTTTGGTTCAGTTGAACCTAGCACTAGCAATGGTTCAAGTAGTGAAATAGAAACATTAGAATTTTAAGACCAATTGGTCTTTTTTTTTGCAAATTATAGTGAAAATAATAATTATTATGATATAATAGTATTATATTGAAAGTAGAAGACAAAGTATGAAAGAGGTTTTATAATGTTTGGATTTAAAAAGAAAATTAAAGCACCATGGGAAAAATACTATACAAAAGAAGAATTAAATATAAAGGTGCCTGATTTATCAATATATCAAATAATGGAAGAATCGGCTAAAAAGCACTTCAATTATGTTGCTTTAGAATATATGGGTAAGAATATTACTTATAAACAGTTTTTACAATTGGTTGATAGATGTGCCCGTTCATTTTTACAAATGGGGATTGCCGAAGGAGATGTTGTTACAATATGTATGCCCAACACTCCAGAGACGCTTATTAGTTTTTATGCTTTAAATAAAATAGGTGCAATTGCTAATATGATTCATCCTTTATCAAGTGAGGAAGAAATAAAGCTTTATCTAAAAGAAACTAATAGTGTTGCTTTTATTATGATAGATATTTGTTATGAAAAGGTTAGAAATGTTATAGATGATACCACTGTTAAAAAGACTATTGTGGTTTCAGCTAGAAATTCTATGCCATTATTACTTGGGGTTGGATATTTTATTACTCAAGGATATAAAATAAAGAAACCTAAACATGATCCTCATTATATTTATTGGAATGAGTTCATGCTAAAAGGTTATTTGTATCATAGTCAAGTTGAGGTTAAATGTAATAACAAGGCTCCTTCAGTAATTTTACATAGTGGTGGTACTACTGGTAATCCTAAAGGCATTTTGTTATCTAACTATAATTTTAATGCAATAGTAGAACAAGCAAGAATTATCTTTAAAGAATTGCGATCAGGAGATACAATTTTGAACATTTTACCAAATTTCCATGGTTTTGGATTAGCAGTTTCTATGCATATACCTTTATGCTTTGGTTGTAAATTAGTATTAATTCCACAATTTAATGCTAAGAAACTTGATGAATTAATTGTTAAGTATAGACCAAACTTATTAACTGGAGTTCCTACATTGTACGATGCAATGATGAATAATCCTGGAATGAAATTTGTTGATTTATCATTCTTAAAATATATCGTTTCTGGTGGTGATTCATTAACTTCTGCGATGTTTAATCGTATAAATAAATATTTGGAAGATCATGGGGCTAGAGTTAAAATTTTACAAGGTTATGGTATGACAGAAAGTTTGGCTGCAACAGCTGTATCTTATGGAGAAGCATATAAAGAAGGAAGTATTGGAATTCCTTTCCCAGGGAATTATTTTAAGATGGTATATCCTGGTACTCAAGACGAAGTTCCTATTGGAGAAGATGGGGAAATTTGTGTTTCTGGTCCTACTGTTATGATAGGATATTTAGATAATGAAAAAGAAACTAATGAAGTATTACAAATTCATAAAGATAAAAGAATTTGGTTACATACTGGTGATATTGGATGCATGGATGAAGATGGGGTAATTTACTTTAAACAAAGATTAAAAAGAATGATTGTATCTTCTGGTTATAATGTTTATCCACAACATATTGAAAACGTAATAGAAGAACATGAAGCTGTATTAAATTGTAGTGTAATAGGAATACCACATCCTTATAAAGTAGAAGTTGCTAAAGCTTATATTGTTTTAAAGGAAGAGTATAAAGCTAAAAAAAGTGTTAAGAAAAGTATCGAAGAACACTGTAAAAAGAATTTAGCAAAATATTCTATTCCTGCAGAGTATGAATATAGAGAGGCATTGCCTAAAACCCTTATAGGTAAAGTTAATTATCGTGAACTAGAGAAAGAAAACGGAAAGAAGTGATATAATGAAAAAGGTTAAAGCTCCTTTAGGTTATAAAATAGCAGTATTTGTTTTAGGACCTATATTTAAGTTATATTACAATCCCAAAGTAATTGGTAAAGAAAACATACCTAAAGATGGCGCCATTATAGTATGTGGAAACCATAAACATATAATGGATCAATGTGTTCCTATTCTTTCTACTAATAGATTTTTGTGTTATATGGCTAAAAAAGAGTACTTTGATGGACCTTTTGCTTGGTTTTTTAAATGGGTAGGTTGTATACCGGTTAATAGAAGTATAAAAGATACGGATGCTAAAGAAAAAGCTATTGAGCACTTAGAAAATGGTGGAGCGATTGGAATATTCCCAGAAGGAACAAGAAATAAGACAAAAGACTTTTTGTTACCATTTAAATTTGGTGCTGTTTCAATGGCTAAAAAAACAAATGCTAAATTAGTTCCATTAGGAATTACAGGGGATTATAAATTTAGAAGTAAAAATCTAGTTGTAAGATTTGGCAAACCATTTGAAGTTGGTGATATGACTTTAGAAGAAGCTAATGAAAAATTAGCTAAATCTATTGGCGATTTAATGAAAAAAAGTATAAAGGAACAAAATAAAAAAGAAAAATCTAATTAAAGATTTTTCTTTTTCTATTCTATAATTATTATTTTTTCATATATTTAAGTAAACAGAAAGAGAGGAATTAATAATTATGGAAACACTTAAAGTTTCAACTAAATCTAATCCAAATTCAGTGGCAGGGGCACTTGCTAATGTTTTTAGAGAAAAAGGTAGCGTAGAAATACAAGCGATTGGAGCAGGGGCCCTAAATCAAGCAATTAAGGCAATTGCAATTGCTAGGGGTTTTGTAGCACCATCAGGTAAAAATTTAGTATGTATTCCAGCTTTTACAGACATAGTAATCGATGGTGAAGAAAGAACAGCAATTAAACTTATTGTAGAAGCTCGATAATTAATAGTCTATGTCATCCATAAACCAAAATCTAAAGTAGGTTTGGCTACTAGAGTTATTATCTACTTTAACTATTTTGTAACATAAATAATGATAAGTTGTTATAGTATATTTAATTTCATTTGTTGTTTTAGTATTATGAATTAAATAACCAGGCTCATTATTGGATATTTTATTTATATTAATTATAGTTATAATAATGCTGAAAATTGCGAATAATATAATAGAAGTAATAAATGTGTTTAAGATAATTTTGAATGCATTTTTTCTATCTGTAGTATCTTTAATTGTAATATCGCTGAAATCTTGATCCATATTTCTCACCTATGCTTATTATAGTATAAAAAATGATTATTATCCACTTTAATTTACAGGTAAATATTAACAAATCTGTGGATAAAATAAAAAAAGTTTGACATTTTTGTGGAAAAGTGCTATAATACTCGTACAACTTGAGAATTAGGGGTTTCAAGTTTCGGGGTAAAGGGGTTGAATTAATATGAAACAATCATATATTTTTGAGTACCAAAATGAGAATGACTTTAGAAAAAAAGAAAGAACAGTAAGAAAGTATAACATGCTTGCTTATAAAAAATTAACATTTGAATATTATCCAGAGATAAGAAATGGTAATTTCTTAGGAGAATTAGTTGCGGTTAATAAAAAAGAACAATCTAAATCATATGAATTAAAGTTACCAACAGATGAATTATTTGCTAAAGTTCATGGTGAAATTAGATTACATTATACTGTTTATGAAGATAAACATATTATATTATTAACTAATATAACTCCAGAAGGAATTCTTGATGAAGGTCATAGAGCAGAATTAGGTACATATAAAGGGGTTATGATTTCTAAATCTAATCCAGAAAAAGATATGTTTAAAGTTAATTTATTAAATATGTTACAAAAATAAGCGAAGATTAGTCTTCGCTTTTTTATTGAAAAAATATAATAATAGTTATATAATTCTTATAGAATAGGAGAATATATATGAATAAAAAAGGTTTTACATTAATTGAACTTTTGGCAGTTATTATTATATTGGGTGTAGTTATGACAATAGCAATTCCTAATGTTTTATCAATGTTAGATAGAAATAAAAAAGAAACATTTTTAGAACATGCCAAAACCATGGCTAATCAAGCTGAATATACATTAAGAAAAGATACGGGAATTGATTTTCCTGAAGAAAGAGAAGCGGTTTTATTAACTTTAGAATATTTAAATACTGATGATGTTTCTGGTTCACCATATAATACAAGTTATAGTCCATCTAAGTCCTTTGTATTAATTGTTAATTCAACAGCAGAAGGAGTTACTGAGTATCAATATTATGTTCATTTAGTAGCGTGTACCGATTTAGATTGTGACAATACAGCGGATGATGCAGTCAACCAAAATAGGGGAATTAATTTGACTAAAGTTAGTGAATTATCTGGTTCTAACAAATGGAATTTGGTAAAAGAAGGATCTGAGGTTGACGTTGATTTAGGTAGTATAAATGAAGAAAATATCTTGCTACAAGAGTCTCAGTTAAAGTCTATGGTTGGTGTTACAAGTATTAAAGTTTTTAAGAAATTAACTTAAACTATTGACTATAAATAAAGCCTGTGGTAATATTTAGTTATAATAATAAGGAGGAAGAAAAATGAAAAAATTAAACAAGAAAGGTTTTACGTTAATTGAACTTTTAGCAGTTATCATTATCTTAGGAGTACTTTTACTTATTGCTGTTCCAAGTGTAAGTAAATATATTCAACAATCAAGAATGAAAACATATAGAAACAATTTATCTGGATTAATAAGCGCTGTAACTAATGAGGTAAATTCTATGGATTCTGCAGATTATACATTTAGAACAGAAGAGGTTTTGGTAGTTCCATTTTCAAAAATAGAACTTGAAAAAGGTAGCAATGAAAAATCACCATTTAATACATATGTTTCAGACAAATCTTTTGTGTTGGTAGTAAGAAAGTATGATGGTGATGGTAATGCTATCGGATATGAATATTATATTCAAGCATTAGATAACAGTGGTTATGGAACTATGTTGAAAAAAGATACTGAAACTGAAATAAAAGCATTAAAAGGAACTGATCTTATAACTATTCCTGCTGATGAAGCAGCTGTAACAGATACTACTTTTGGTTTTGATTTACCCGATGGATTAAAAGTAAAACTTATAGGTTAGTCATGTTATAAAAAACTTAAGTATTTTTACTTAAGTTTTTTTGTGCTAAAATATTTATAGGTGATAAATATGTTAACAATAGGGTCTCATGTGTCTTTTAATAGTAAAGAACAATTATTGGGTAGTTTAAATGAAGCATTAAGTTATGATGCTAATACATTTATGTTTTATACTGGTGCTCCTCAGAATACTATTAGATCAAAAATAAGTGATGAAATTACTTTCAAAGCGTTAGAAGTTATGAAGGAAAAGGGTATTGATTATTCTAAGGTAATTGTACATGCTCCATATATTATTAATCTTGCTAATAATAAAGAAGATGATAAGTATGATTTTTCTATTAGATTTTTAACTGAAGAAGTTAAGCGATGTGAGCAATTAGGAATTAAGTATTTGGTTTTGCATCCAGGAAGTCATGTTGGTCTTGGAGTAGAAGTAGGTATTGATAATATAATTAATGCGTTAAACATAATCTTAAAAGATACTTCAGTAGTAATATTACTTGAAACTATGGCTGGAAAAGGTAGTGAAGTAGGTAGTAATTTTTATGAATTAAAGAAAATAATTGATGGTGTTAATAATAAAAATAATATTGGTGTATGTATGGATACATGTCATTTAAATGATTCAGGTTATGATGTAAGTAAGTTTGATGAAGTTTTGGATGAGTTTGATAAAGTAATTGGATTATCATATGTTAAATGTATTCACATTAACGATAGCAAAAATCCTTTTGATTCTCATAAAGATAGACATGAAAATATTGGCTTTGGTAATTTAGGGTTTGATACTATAATAGATATTATTTACAATCCTAGATTAGGTGATATACCAAGAATATTAGAAACCCCTTGGGTAGAGAAGATGCCACCATATAAATATGAAATAGAAATGATTAGGAAAAAAGAATTTGATCCTAGTTTAAAAGAAAAAGTCATTAATCAATAATAAAAAGTAGCAATTGTGCTACTTTATTTTTTGTTTTTGTTTTTCTTCTTTTATTTGTTGTTTAATTAATTTAATTTGATCCGAATATAAAGCATAATTTAATTTTGATTTAATATACAATGTTCCAATTGATAAACCAATAGCTGTACCTATTCCTAATCCTATAGCAGATTTTTCGTTTCCTAAACCAAATGCGGATATCGTTCCGCCAATTATTTCTCCTATACCTAAGGGAAATGCAAATGATTTAAGAATAACTCCATCTTTCCTTAATTTTTTAAATCTTTCTTTTTTATAAATTTTTAAGTCGGCTTTTAAATGTTCAATCTTCTTATTCATTTTTTATTGCCCCCAATTGGTAGCCTATTGTATCATAAAAAATGGAAAAGATCAAAATTTGTAGGTTTGAATGCAGTACTTTATTATTTTATTTTGCCTTTTATTTCTTTATAAAATTTATATAAAACATTAAATGTATTTGGCCTTAAATTTTCTTTTAATTCATTTATTAATTCTAGTGGTTCTCCTTTATAAAATTCCCTCCAGTAGTTTTTTGCGTATAAATATAATATTTTACATTCATCATCATTAATATCTATATTATATCCTTTTGCGTATTTTTTTATATCTTCTTCAGTAAGTTTATTTACATATTCTTTTATTAAAAATTCGTACATTTTATTCCTCCTATAAAAATATATGCTATAAGATTTGAAATATTATCCAAACTAATAATGGTGAAATATATGTATAAAAGAAAGAAAAATAAGAATTTAAAAAAAGTACAACAATTTAGATTTAATGTTTTGGAAGTTTGTGTAGTAGTCTTTTTTTTAATAATTGGTTTTTCATTGTTTAAAGTAATGGTGCTTGATAATGAATATTATATAAAAGTATTAAATAAATTGACAGAAAATGTTGTATATGGTACTAGTGCTCCACGCGGAAGGATCTATGATAGAAACTATAATTTGTTAGTAGATAATAAAGCAGTGCCTATTATTTATTATAAAAAACCTGATGGTATAAGTATTGGTGAAGAAATTAAATCAGCATACAATGTTTTAAATTATATAGAAATTGATAATAGTAATCTTACTAATACTAATTTTAAAGAGTTTTGGATTGCTGATAATCCTAATACGGCAAAGAACAAAATAACTGATGAAGAATGGTTGAAACTTAAAAATAGAAAGATTAGTTCACAAGATATATATTATTTACAACTTTCTAGAATAACTGAAGAAGATTTAAGTATTTATGGTGAGATTGATAAAAAAGCCGCATATATATATTATTTAATGAATAAAGGTTATTCTTATGAAGAGAAAGTAATAAAAAAGGAAGGAATAAGTGATTTAGAATATGCATATATTGCCGAAAATAGTAGTTTATTAAACGGGTTTGATGTTAAGTATTCTTGGGAAAGAGTTTATTTGTATGGTGATACTTTTAAAAGTATCTTGGGTAATATTTCTAGTATTACCAAGGAAGATAAAGATTATTATTTGAATAATGGATACTCTTTAGATGAGTTGGTTGGTGTTAGTTATTTAGAAAAGCAATATGAAAATATTTTAAGAGGGGATAAGGCTACATATAAAGTTGGTGATAATAATGAATTAATATTATTGTCTGATGGTAAAAGAGGTAATGATATAGTTTTAACAATTGATATTAATCTTCAGATGGAAGTAGAAAAGATTTTATCAGAAGAAATTTTAAGAGCAAAGGGTGAAGCGAATACAGAGTACTATAATCATAGTTTTGTCGTTATTCAACAACCAAATACAGGGGAAATACTTGCAATGAGTGGTAAACAAGCAATATTTAGTAATGGTGAATATAAAATAGTAGATTATACTCCTGGAATTGTTACTAGTCCGATGACTGTTGGAAGTATCGTTAAAGGTGCATCTATGTATGTTGGATATATAAATAATGTTATAGAAATAGGGGAGTATAAACGGGATGAATGTGTTAAATTGTATTCGGTTCCTAAGAAATGTTCTTGGGCTACTTTAGGTTATATAAATGACTTAACAGCTCTTGCTCAATCTTCTAATGTTTATCAGTTTAAAATAGCTATGGAACTAGCTGGCTTTGATTATAGTTATAATAAGAAGTTTGTTATTAATAATGATGTTTATGATAAATATAGAAAAACCTTTAATGAATTTGGTTTAGGTGTTAAAACAGGAATAGATTTGCCTATAGAAAGTGTAGGAAATGTTGGTGATAGTAATAGTCCTGATTTACTTCTTAATTTTGCTATAGGACAATATGATACATATACTACGATGCAGTTATCACAGTATATGAATACTATTGCATCAGATGGAAAAAGGTATAAGCCCCATCTTTTAAAAGAAGTATATAATTCAACTAATAGTGCTGAATTAGGAGAGTTAGATTATAGGGTCGAACCGATTGTTCTTAATGAATTAGAAAATGTCGAATACATAAAAAGAATTCAAGAAGGTATGAGGGGCGTTATTAGTTATGGTACAGGTAGAAATATTATGGGATATATTGATAATCCTGCTGGTAAAACAGGTACTAGTGAGTCATTTTTAGATACAAACCAAGATGGTAAAGTTGATACTTTAACTTTATCAAAAACTTTTTCTGGGTTTGCTCCTTATGATAATCCTAAAATGACCTTAACTGTTACTTCTCCAGACTTAATTAACCCAAATACAAATAATGACTTTTCTAGTTATGCTAACAACAGGATTGCAAGAAGAATTTCTATGCGTTATTTTGAATCATATAATTATAATTAAAACACTTCAAAAGTAGTGTCGTCTATAAATTTGTAATTAGTTTTATATTTTAAATTTCTAATTAGACGAAACATAGCTTCGTCTTTTTCTTTTGCTTCAATCATTATATCTATATCAAAGTCTAAGTGTTTAACACTTTCAATAAAGTTAATAAATGAATCGGGATCAATATAATCGTGATGGCTTCTAATGTCTTTCTTAGTTTGATTTTTTGGGGAAGAAAAATGTATTTTAGGGTTAACTTTTTTCCATGTTGAAAAAATATCTAGGTAATATTCGTTAATATTTATACCATTATTATTACAAATATGATGATGGTAATCTAATACGCAAGGTATATCTAATTTTTGACATATATAAAGAACGTCTTTGATATTAAAAATTTTGTCGTCGTTTTCTAATGCGATAGTTTCTTTAATATGATTAGGTAATTTATTAAAGTTATTTATAAATCTTTTTATTGCTTGTTCTTTACCAAAAACATTACCACCGGTGTGTAGTATTATAATTTTGTTTTCTATATCTAGTAATTCTAATACTTTATATTGGTGTTCTAATATTTTTTTTGTATTATCAAGTACATCTTGTTTTGTACTATTTAAAATGGTGAATTGATCTGGATGTAAATCAACTCTCATCTTATTTTGCTTAATTTTATTACCGATTTTTTGAAATTTTTTCTCGTATTTATCTATATATTCTAGTTTTATTTCCTTGTGAGTTGCTAGTGGAATTAATTTTGATGTTAATCTATAAAAGTGAATATTGTTTTTTATGTTATAATCAATTATTTTTTCTAAATCAATTAAATTTTTATCTATTCTATCATATATTTTATTGATATCTTTTCCGCTTTTTACAAAGTCTGTATAACTTAATGAGTGAGAGGAGGTAATATTTTCTAAACTTTTACTAATGGCTACATATCCTAATCTAATTTTCATAAAATCACCTATTATTAATATGTTCAAACTATAAAAAAATAAATATTTAATAATAATATGATTAAATATTTCAAAAATCTTTTGCTTTTTTCTAAAAATCTGATATAATACCAATAGAAAACGAGGAGGGATAGTATGGCAAAAGTAGGTAATAGACAAAGAAAAACTTTAGTTTGCACTGTTTGTAACGAAGAAAACTACCGTACTGAAAAAAATGTTAAGAACACTACAGATCGTTTAGAAATTAGTAAATATTGTGCAAGATGTCAAAAACATACAACTCATAAAGAGAAGAAATAATTATGAAAAATAGAGGATTTGACAATGTATTCGGTAACCACGATAAGGGATTTAAAGCACTTATAGAGGAACAAGCTGGTACAGAAAGTAGACATCAAATTAGAGAAGACAGTAAAAAAGTTAAAAGATTGACAAAAGGCACAAGATTCAATACTAAAAGCATTAGACGAAGAAGTTATTAATTAATCGGATAGGAGATAAATCTATGATAAATGTAAATGATTTCAAAACAGGAATTACTATTAAAATGGATAACAACATTTATCAAGTAGTAGAATTCCAACATGTTAAACCTGGTAAAGGAGCTGCGTTCGTTAGAACAAAGTTAAAAAATTTAAGAACAGGTGCTACAATTGAACATACATTTAATTCAGCTATTAAGGTAGAAACTGCAAGAATTGAAAGACAAGATATGCAATTTTTATATGCAATGGGTGATGTATATTATTTCATGAATATGGATGATTATAGTCAAATAGAGTTAAATAAAAGTTCACTTGGAAACGATGTTAAGTTCTTAAAAGAAAACATTAATGTTACAATAGTTTCTTATGAGGGTGAAATCTTAGGATTAAATTTACCTGATAAAATAGAGATGAAAGTTATTAAGACAGAACCAGCTGTAAAGGGTAATACAACAAGTAGTGTTATGAAAGATGCTACACTAGAAACTGGAATGGAAATTAAAGTACCAATCTTTATCGATGAAGGAGAAAGTATTATAGTTTCTACTAAAGATTCATCATATGTATCAAGAGCATAAATATATGTTCTTTTTTTTTTATCTTCCTCATATTATTTAACGAGGAGGACTTATATGATTAATAAACAAGGATTGTGGTTTCTAACATTGTTTAGTTTAATATTGGTATTAAGTGTATATTATATCACTATGCCTGATGAATTATTATTAACTAACAATAGTAATTATACATCTCAAGAAGTAAATGGAGATATAGAAGATGCTGGTATAGTAGTTGAAGAAAGCGAATTATTAGTAGCGATGAGAGTAAGCTTGGAAGAAGAACGTTTGATGAAAAAATCTGATTTAGAAGGTCTTCTTACTAGTAACAAAGCTACAGCAGAAGAGAAAAACGAAGCTCTTGAAGAATTAAAATATTTAAATTTCTTATCTGGTCAAGAGGAAATGCTAGAAGCTAAACTAAAAACTGAATTAGATGTGGAGTCATTTGTTAAAATAGACGGTATAGAGGTAACTGTTGTTGCTATAAAAGATAAACATGATAGTGTTTTAGCAAATACAATTATGCGCACCATCCAAAGTGAATTTACAGATAAAATGTATATTACTGTGAAGTTTGAAAAATAGTCATATAGACTATTTTTTTATTAGGTTATTACCCTCAACTAAAACAAAGAATATCATAGAATAATATGAGAAAATATATTAGTAGAAAGAGGGGTAATTGTTATTAAAGGAATTTTAACACTTCGCGAAAGAGAAGTTTTTGAATTGTTAATATCAAATAAAGATACTAAAGATATAGCCGCCTTATTAGGTATTAGTGAAAAAACCGTTAGAAATCATATTTCTAATGTTATGCAAAAATTGGGCGTAAAAGGTAGAGCAGGTGCAGTTGTTGAACTTTTAAGGATGAATGAATTAACTTTGGAAGAATAAAATTGATAAAGCTTTCATATTGTTTTATAGGTGATAATATGCTAAAAAGAAAAGCTATAAAAAAAATATTAATAACTACTTTAACTATTTGCTTATTACTTGCTATTTATTTAATGCCTTCAAACATAACTTCTAAGAATGAAGATAATAATTTAGAACTTAAATACTCTAGTAATGTTGAAAAGATAAATATTTATTTGCTTTCTTCGGAAGAGTTGTTGGTTATGGCTACAACAGCTGTCGATAAGGATAAAGAATTAATAGATAAAGCTAGAAGTGTTATAAATAGTTTAATTGAATCAAGTAGTGATTTATTACCTAATGGATTGAATGGAATAATTCCAAAAAAGACTAAAATTTTAGATATATATCATACAGAAGGTATAGTTACTATAAATTTTTCACAAGAAATACTAGGAATAGATAAGGAAAAAGAAGAGAAGATGTTAGAGGCTGTTACTTTTTCTCTTTTAGAAGTATCTGGTATCAATGGTGTTAGAATTCAAGTAGATGGTAGTGATATTAAGGATAAGCTAGATGAAGATTTACCAAAAATATTTACTAGGGAATTTGGAATAAATAAAAAATATGATATAAAAAGAAGGAAAGATATTCAAAAAGTAGTTGTGTATTATACTAAAGAAATTAATGATGATAATTATTATGTTCCAATTACTAAATATTTAGATGATAATAGAGAAAAGATCAGTATTATTATTGATGATTTATCTAGTAGTTATATTTATGAACCTAACTTAGTAAGTTATTTAAATCAAAATACAGAGTTAATTAACTATGAGTTAGATAGTGATACTATGATTTTGAATTTTAATACAAGTATTTTTATGGATGATAAGCAAATCTTAGAGGAAGTAGTTTATTCTATATGCTATTCTGTGTTTGATAATTATAACGTTGAAGAGGTAATTTTTAGAGTAAATGATGAAGAAATTTTAAAAAAGACAATAAAAGATATTGAAATTATAAAATAATTGGTGTATAATCAAATTACTTTTTGGTTATACATGTCCCAGTAGCTCAGCTGGATAGAGCAATGCCCTTCTAAGGCATCGGTCGGGCGTTCGAATCGCTCCTGGGACACCATTTATGTTAGAAATAGACTATTGTCTATTTTTTTGTTTGTAAAAAGTTGTATAATATATCAAGTAATTTATTGTTTTTACATATAATTAAAAGGAATATATAATTTTTGTGGTGAAATTTATGAAGAGGTTTAATGATAATAAAAAAATAGGTATAATAGGAATCATAGGAAACTTATTTTTATTTGTTATAAAAATAATTGTAGGTTTTATAAGTAATAGTCAGTCTATGATTGCGGATTCATTTAATAGTGCGGGGGATATTTTTGCGTCATTAATGACATGGATAGGAAATAAAATTTCAAGTGTTCCAAATGATGAGGATCATAACTTTGGACATGGTAAAGCGGAGTATCTTTTTTCTATGTTTATAAGTATATCTATGATGGCAGTTGCATTAAAGATGCTTTATGATTCATTTGTTTCAATTATTTTCAATAATAAATTAGTTTTTTCTTGGAACTTGATAATTGTTTGTATTATTACTATATTAGCTAAATATTTTTTATATTGTTATTCTAAATTTTTATATAAAAAAAACAATAATCTATTAGTAAAAGCTAATATGGTTGATCATAGAAATGACTGTGTAATTACTCTTTTTACTACAATTGCTATACTACTTACTAAAATAAATATATTTTGGTTTGATGGATTAGTTGGTATTGGAATTTCTATTTTGATTTTTATTGTGGGACTTGGTATATTTAGGGAAAGTTATAATGTTTTAATGGATAGTTCTATTGATAATGAATCAAAGAAAAAAATATTAAAAATTATTAAAAAAGAGAAGTCTGTAAAGAGGATAGGTTCATTATATTCAATTCCTATTGGTTCTAAATATATAATTGTTATTACTATATTTTTAGATGGTTCGATGTCGACTACTAGTAGTCACAAAATAACAGATAAGTTAGAAAAAAATATTTTAGCAAAGGTTAATAAGGTAGAGCAAGTAGTCGTGCATGTAGAGCCGTTTGTTTGTGAAAAATAAAACATATAAATTTTATATGTTTTTTGTTTTATCTAAAAATATTTTTTATATTTTATTTGTTTATATATAGAAAAGGTATTGATATGTACTTAATTAAGTTGTATAATTTATTTGACGCCGATTTAGCTCAGCTGATAGAGCAACGCACTCGTAACGCGTAGGTCGTAGGTTTGAATCCTTCAATCGGCACCATATGAAATAAAACTCTTAGGAGTTTTTTTATTTTTGTAATCTATTTGAAATTTGTTTCTAAATAATAGATTAAATAAATAAAATATAGTATAATATTTTACATAAAAGATAGGTGACGATAATATGAATGCTTTGAAGAAATTGTTTAGAGATTTGTTTGAACGACGAGTACATATCATGTTTTTATTATTGGTGCAAATTATTTTAATTATATATTTTGTTATGACAGGTAGTAAATATTTATGGGTTAATAATTTACTTACAATTATTAGCTTGTTGGTTGCACTTCATATTGTTGCGAAGCATGATAAAGTTGCTTATAAATTAACTTGGGTGTTTTTAATTCTTATTTTTCCGGTTTTTGGAGGGTTGTTTTATTTATTGTTTAAGTTTCAATCATCAACTAGAAAGTTTTCAAAACGATTAAAAACAATGGAAAACAAAATTAAGGACTTGTATTTTTTACCAGTTGATAATATTTCTAAAGAAAAAAAGAATTTAGATGAACATTCTTGTTTAGTAAAATATTTACAAAATTTTTCTGGATTTCCAGTATATGATCATACTGAATCTAATTTTTTATCTTCAGGAGAAGAAATGTTCGATGAAATGTTAAAAGAATTAAAGAAAGCGCAGAAGTATATATTTTTAGAATATTTTATTATTAGAAATGGAACTATGTGGAATACTATATTGGAAATATTAACAGAAAAAGTAAAATCTGGTGTAGAAGTTAGAATAATATATGATGATGTTGGATGTTTTTTAGGACTTCCTAGTAATTATCCTGATATTCTTGAAGATATGGGAATTAAGTGTGTGGTATTTAACAAGTTTAGACCTTTTTTAACTGCTGTTCAGAATAATAGAGATCATAGAAAAATAATGATTATAGATGGAAAAGTAGCATTTACCGGTGGGATTAATATATCTGATGAATATGTAAATTTATTCGAAAGATTTGGTCATTGGAAAGATGCGGGGGTTAAAATTACTGGCAAGGCAGCATGGAGTTTTACATTAATGTTTTTAGAAATGTGGTCAGTATTTAAAAGTGGTGATAATAATTATTTGGATTATTATCCATGGTATAATAAAAAGTGTTTAAATAAAAATGATGGTTATATCCAACCATATGCTGATAGTCCGGTAGACAGAGAAAATATTGGAGAACATGTTTATTTAAATATAATCAACAGAGCTAAAAAGTATTTATATATTAATACTCCATATTTGATAATTGATGACAGTATGGTATCTGCACTAAAATTAGCAGCAAAAAGTGGGGTAGATGTAAGAATAACAGTACCATATATTTGGGATAAGAAATTAATACATTTTACTACTAGATCGTATTATAGAGATTTGATAAAATCAGGTGTGAAGATATATGAATATTCAAAAGGTTTTATTCATTCCAAAAGTTTTATTTGCGACGATAAAGTTGCAACTATGGGAACTACTAATCTAGATTTTAGAAGTCTGTATTTACATTTTGAGTGTGGTATGTGCATATATAATTCTAAATGCATTAGTGATATGAAAAAAGATTTTGTAGATACAATAGATGAGTGTATCGAAATAACTATGGAAGATTGTAAGGGTAATATCTTAACAAGATTTTTACAAGATATTTGTAGATTGTTCGCGCCACTTATGTAGAAAATGAAAGGAAAAAGATTATGTTTGGAACCAAGAAGGAAAAAAGTAATAATGATAATTATTTAGAAAGACCATGGTTAAAATATTATCCAGAGAATTGTGAGCATGTTGATTATTTTAATGGTTCTTTGTATGAAAAGGTTAAAGAAACAGCAGAAAAGTATCCTAATTATGCTGCTTTAGAATATTTTAAAAATAAATTTTCATATAAAGAAATGATAAAAGAAATAGATAAAGCAGCTCTAGCTATGGTTAATGCTGGGATTAAAGAAAATGATTATGTAACAATATGTGCAGCAAATTGTCCTGAGGCGATATTTGCGTTTTATGCAGTTAATAAAATTGGTGCAATAGCCAATATTATTCATCCATTATCCAGCGAAAATGAAATTAAGCAATATTTAAAAGGTGCAAAATCTAATTATTTATTTGTTACTGATTTTGTTTATAATAAAATAAAAAACTTCAAGTTGAAAAAGGTTGTTATTTTACCAATTTCTAATAGTATGAAGTTTGTAATGAAAAACTTGTATGAGTTAACAGTAAAGAAAGATAAAAAAGTAAAAGAGGTAAACAAAAATGCTATCTTTTGGAATGATTTTGTAAATAGTTCTAAAGATTTAAAAGATACTTTAGTTAAAAGAGATAAAAATGATGATGCAGTTATTTTATATAGTGGTGGAACTACAGGAAAGCCTAAAGGAGTAGTGTTATCTAACCTTTGTTTTACAGCAATTGCAAAACATTGCGATTTAATGGTTGAACATACAGATCCAGGAAATAGTATATTGTCTTATTTACCAATATTCCATGGATTTGGTTTAGCAATATGTATTCATACTCCATTAGCACTTGGTCTTAAATGTATATTAATTCCTAAGATTAATGCAAAGAAAATTAACAAGATTGTGGAAAAAAACAAACCCAACTTTTTACCTGTTATTCCTTCTTTGTTAGAAGTTATGGTAAGGGATAAGAAGGCTAGTAAAAATGCTTTGTCTAGTGTTATGTGCGTATTATCTGGTGGTGACTTTTTAAATATAGAATTAAAAAATAAAGCTCATAACTACTTAAGTGAACATGGTGCTAAAAATGCTGTAATTAGAATTGGATATGGATTAACAGAGGTAACTGCAGCAACTTGTGTTAGTTTAGTTGAAGATTATAAAAAGGGAAGTATTGGTGTACCATTTCCTGATACTTTATACAAAATAGTTAAAACTAATACAAATATTCCTGCAGATATTAATGAAATAGGGGAGATTTGTATAAGTGGTCCAAGTGTAATGAAAGGGTATTTAAATAATCCTAATGAAACATATAAAGCAATAAGGGTTCATGAAGATGGTAAAAAGTGGCTTCATACCGGTGATTTAGGACGAATGGATGAAAATGGTATATTCTATTTTGAAACAAGATTAAAAAGAATGATAATTTCTAATGGATGTAATATATATCCAAATTATTTGGAAGAAATTTATAATAAGCATCCATTAATTGAAACATCTGTTATAGTTGGAATACAAGATGATATAAAACAACAAGTAGCAAAGGCAATAATTGTCCTAAAGAAAAATATAAAATTAACACAGGAAGTAAAGGATAATATCATAGAATATGCTAAGAAAAATATTGTAAAGTATGCACTTCCTAAAGAATATGAATATGTAGATAGTATTCCTAAAACACCTATAGGAAAAGTAGATTATAAGAAATTAGAAAATCACAAGTAATTGTGATTTTTTAGTTTTTTATTATAGATCAAATAAAATGTATAACATAAGTTATTGTAGAAAGGAGTGAAAAAATGAACAATAATTGTTTTGAAGACATAGAGTCGTTTAAAAGAATAAATCGTTGTCATAGAGTGTGCTTTGGACCTACTGGTCCAACTGGTCCGGCAGGGCCAGCTGGCGGAGCAACAGGAGCAACAGGAGCAACAGGAGCAACAGGAGCAACAGGAGCAACAGGAGCAACAGGAGCAACAGGAGCAACAGGAGCAACAGGAGCAACAGGAGCAACAGGA
>JAFSFI010000001.1 GCA_017435255.1 Bacilli bacterium
AAAAATAAGCATTGAAGATATGGAAGCAAAACTTTCAGAAATATTAGGAGAAGAAGTTGAAGTTTTTGAAAAAGATAAATATGTTTATATAAAGGATAATACCCCTTACTATAGTTATGTTTATTTAACTATGATGGAAGACGGGGTATATGATGTCGTTATTAATGCAAAAGAATCTAATTTATTAGATAAAATTTCTCAAATTTCAGGTTTTGATTATACAGGAAACGACATATATGGAGTAGATAGAACTATCACCATTACGGAGGGTTTACCAGGATTGACTGGCTCAACATATACTTTTTATGATTCTGACAGGAATATACTTATATTAGATGGAAAAGCTGTAGTAGCTAATGAAAGTTTCGTTGGTACAATTAATCTAGTAGCATATTCTCTAATGCCTAAAATCCCTCACATTTTTGTTTTGTGCGATAACAACGAATTATCAACTAATTGTGCATATGGCACAGGTACCGACTTTTCTAAAAATGCAATCTTAATAATGCATAATTTTGAAAATGTATATGATTATTATAATGAAATATTGGGGTGTAAATCCTTTGATGGTGAAGGTGGAAAAATTATAGTTACTACAGGTGTATCAGATAAATTTTTTAATTTGCGTACACACGACAATAAACAGGCATCATGGTTAGGCTCTGTAATGTCGGAGTTTATATTTGGCAATAGGGAGGGGGTGTCTTATGCATCTCAACTTGATCTGGTTGCACATGAATATACACATGCTGTATCAGATCATATAGTTAATTTCGTATATGAAAATGAGTCTGGCTCCTTAGATGAAGCATATTCTGATATAATGGGAAGTTTAATTGAAGGGAAAAACTTTCAACTTGGCGAGGGATTTGGTACTGCGAGAGATATGACAAATCCAAATCAATATGAAGCTCCAGCAATTAAAGGCGGTAAATATTATTTTCCTACTGATACTGAAACATATAATGATGAATGGAAGATGGAAATGGAATTGGGAGAAGATTGGCAGAGTTGGGATTATGGTGGAATACATACTAATTCTACAGTGGTAAGCCACGCAGCTTATTTGATGTATGACAATGGTGTATTTGAAAGCAAAGAAGAAATGGCTAAAGTATGGTACAATTCTTTGCATATGTTAAGTCCAACATCTGATTTTGAAGATTGTGCTTTAGCAGTTATAAAAACAGCCAAGAATTTTGGGTTGAACGAAGATGAAATTAAATTAATAGAAGATGCTTTTGTGACAACAAATATGCTTAGCAGAGAATCTGTAAGTTTATCTGGTAAAGTTACAGATAATAGTACAGCTAAAACTATAGGCGGAGTAACGGTAGTAGCTATTAATAAGTTAAATCCTCATGTTAATTATACAGTAACTACAGATAATAACGGTGAGTATAAGTTTGAAAAATTACCTATGATGGATTATACGATAACATTTGAAAAGCCTAAATATAAAATGTTGGAGCGAGAAATGATTTTAGGTAAAGGTGATAATACTTTGGATGTTAAGCTTACAGCTGTAAAAGAAGGAAATTATAAAAAGTCTGAAATGGTGTTTGTTCTTGATATATCAAAAAGTATGGATGATACAGATCCTACGGATGTAAGAAAACAAATAATTGGCAATATAGTATCATCACTAGATTCTAGTGCAGAGGTAGGCCTTGTAGTGTTTGCCAAGACAGGAACAGTGTTTAACAAAGGATTAAGTAATAAATCAGTAGATAAAAAAATATTAATAACAGATATATTTAATATGACAAATGATAGTGGTTATACTGATAATTCCGGTACTAATGGTCGTGAAGGGTTAAATACAGGAATGCAATTATTTGGTTCGACTTCGGATTCTAGAAAATATATTGTATTCTTAACTGATGGAGAAGATAATGAAGATAGCGGTCCAACATATGGTGAATTAATAGAACAAGCAAATAGTATGAATGTTAGAATTTTAACTATAGGACTAGGAGAAGAAGACCAAATAAATTCAGAAATATTAAAAAAACTAGCAATAGAAACAAATGGAAAGTACTATTATGCTAATAAGTCTACTAACTTATATGATTTTGATAAAAAGATATTTGAAGAGTTAGAATAAAATAATATTGGGTGATCATGTGAAAAAAATAATTTTATGTTTATCTATAATACTGTTGTTAACTGGATGTGGAAAAAAAGAAGAAACTATTAAATTAGAATGCGAATTATCTACCACTACTATAACATTAACAATAAATGCAGGAAAAATAATAAAGTATGTAGATAAGATAAATGGAGAAGCATCTGATGAGGAAATAAATGTATTAAATAATAGCTATTTAGATGGAATAGATGATAATAAAAAGGCAATATCCAAGATGATAGAGGTAATAGCAAGTAATGGTGGAGATTGTAGACAATATAAAGAGTAGAAATACTCTTTTTCTTTTTTATAAAAATATGATTATATTTATGGAATTTATATTTATAAAAGCAAATTAAAAAAATTGTAAACTTTTTCATTTGATAAAGTCAAACTATACTTAAGGTTGGCTTTTTCTTTCATTTTGATTATGTTATAATAAGTTTAATAATTCTTTTAATTAATGAGGTGAAAGCTATGAAAATAGGTATTATTGGAGGTGGAGCATCAGGATTACTTGCTGCTATAGTTTCTAAATCTAAAAATAATGAAGTAATAATATTTGAAAGAAACAACTTTTGTGGAAAAAAAATTTTAGCAACAGGTAATGGAAGATGTAACTATTGGAATCAAGATCAAAATTTATTACATTACCATAGTACTAATAATGAACTTATTAGAAATATAGTTAATGATAATGTTGATAAAAAAGTATTAGAATTCTTTGATAGATTAGGTATAGTACCAAAAATAAAAAATGGTTATTATTATCCATTTTCTAATCAAGCAAGCACCATTAAAAATGCACTTATAACTGAGGTAGAAAGATTAGGTATTAAAGTATTAAATAATTTTTTAGTAAAAAATATAACAATAAATGATAACGGTTTTACCGTATCGAGTCAAGATGAGAATATAACTGTAGATAAATTAATAATTGCTACTGGTAGTTATGCATCACCTAAGACTGGATCTGACGGAATGGGATATAATTTTTTAGAAAAGTTTGATCATACAATTATCAAACCACTTCCTAGTTTAGTGCAGTTAAAAACAAAAGGAAACTTCTTAAAAATGTGGTCAGGTGTTAGAGCCGAAGCAAAAGTAAGTTTATATGAAGATGATAGATTTGTAAGAGAAGAAATAGGAGAATTACAATTAACTAACTATGGGATTAGTGGTATATGTGTATTTAATTTATCTAATTATGTAGCTCGTGGACTTGATAATAATAAAAGGGAAGAAATAGTTATTAACTTTATGCCTTTTATAAATGACGATAAACTAACTTGGTTTATTAATCAAACAAATTTAACTAATAAAAATATTAAAGAATTACTGTTGTCGGTTTTGAATGAAAAAATAGTAGAAGTAATTCTTAAAGAAAGTAGATTAAATAGTAATAAATTATTTAATGAAGTAAACGTTAATGAACAAAATATATTAATTAATTACTGTACTAATTTTAAATTAGAAGTAATAGGTACTAATTCATTTGATGAAGCACAAGTGTGTGGTGGTGGAGTTAGTTTAGAAGAAATAGACTTATCTACTATGGAGTCTAAAATAATAAAAAATTTATATGTAACTGGTGAACTACTAGATATTACAGGTGACTGTGGTGGATATAACTTAGGTATTGCATGGAGAACTGGAATAATAGCAGGAATCTCTATTAGAGGTAACAATGATTAGATTAAGACAAGTAAAAGTGTCTCTTGATAATAGAGATAAATTATTAAAAAAAGTGGCGAATATATTACATATAAATGAAACTGATATAAAGGAATACAAAATAATTAAAGAATCAATTGATGCTAGAAATAAAAGAAATATTTTATTAACTTATGAGATAGATATCTTAGTAGATAATGAAGAAGCATTACTAAATAAATATAAAAGCAATGATATATTTATATCTCCTAGTGAAGAATTTATATTTGAAATAACAGGAACAAAAAAACTAAATAATAGGCCAATTATTGTAGGAAGTGGTCCAGCTGGATTATTTTGTGCGTATCTTTTATCAGAACATGGATATAATCCGGTTGTTATTGAACGTGGGGAATGTGTTGAAGAAAGAGTTAAAAGCATAGAAACTTTTTGGAATAAAGGAAAGTTAAATATTAACTCTAACGTTCAATTTGGAGAAGGTGGAGCTGGAACATTTTCTGATGGTAAGTTAAATACTTTAGTAAAAGATAAAGAGTTTATTGGAAAAAAAGTATTTGAAATATTCGTAGAAAATGGTGCGCCAAAAGAAATAATGTATTTAAACAAACCCCATATTGGTACAGATTTATTAAGACAAGTAATTATTAATATGAGACAAAAAATAATATCTATGGGTGGTGAATTTAGATATAATTCTTGTTTAACTGATATAGAAATTATTAATAATGAGATCAAATTCATAGAAATAAATAACTCTCAAAAAGTAGAATGCGACAATCTAATTTTAGCAACAGGACATAGTGCTAGAGATACATTTAAAATGTTATATGACAAAGGAATAAATATGGAAAGTAAACCTTTTGCAGTAGGTCTTCGTATTGAACATCCACAAGAAATGATTAACAAGAGTCAGTATGGAATTAGTTATCATCCATATTTAGGACAAGCTAGTTATAAATTAACTTATAAAGCATCGGATGGTAGAGGTGTATATTCCTTCTGTATGTGTCCAGGAGGATATGTTGTTAATGCCTCTAGCGAAGAAGGTCACTTAGTTGTAAACGGAATGAGTAATCACAATAGAGATAGCAAAAATGCCAACAGTGCGATAGTAGTAACCGTTAGTCCAAAAGACTTTGGAAATAATCCAATGGATGGAATTGAGTATCAAAGAAGACTAGAAAGTCTAGCATATCAATTAGGTAATGGTAAAATACCTTTACAATTATATAAGGATTTTTGTGACAACAAAAAATCTACAACTTTAGGTAGTGTTAAAGCTATAACAAAGGGAGACTATACATTGTCTAATTTAAATGAAATATTACCAGATTATATTTCTTCATCTATTAAAGAAGCAATTCCTATCTTTGATAAAAAAATACAAGGATTTGCAAGAGGTGATGCCTTGCTTTTGGGTATAGAATCAAGAACATCGTCTCCCATTAAAATAATAAGAAATGATAACTATGAATCTAATGTTTTAGGAGTATATCCTATAGGAGAAGGTGCTGGCTATGCTGGAGGTATTACAACTTCGGCAATAGACGGAGTTAAAATGGCCCTGAAATTTGCGAAAATATATAATAATGATTAACTTTATTTGTTGACAAAACTATTTTTTATTGTTAGCATATATGACAAGTTTTAACAGGGGTAGAATTATGAGAAAAAGTGAACGTTTTGAAATGAAACTATATGAAAAATTAGGTGTTAAAGGCTTTCAAAAATTAGTTTTTAAACTTGAAAAAGTGATTCATTTTAAAGATAAGAAAAAGAATATTAATTATCATATTAAAAATAGCAGTGTTGATGAGTTAAAGGCATTTAAAAAATATTTATATTATAATGGCGTCATACACGTTAGAAACAGTATTGGATTAGTTGGATTCTTAGCGTTTCAGCAACTTTTCTTGAGCAATTGGTTACTACTTTATATTGTTCCTTCTCTAACTAAGAATCTTTATTGTGTTATGCTTCAAAGATACAATTATTTAAGAATTGATAGGGTGATTGAACAAAAGCAGTCAAGAATATTAAAAAAGGCAGAAAAAAAGAAAGAAGATTTTATCGAAGAAAATAAAGAAGCAATTGAAAAAGCAAAAACTAATGATAATACATTAAATCAAATTCAAACATTAAGAAAATTTTTAGAAGGAAAGGAAGATGCTTATTTAGATGCGTCATCTGTTGAAACACTGAGGTTGCTAAGGGATTTTATGCAACACCAACAGCCTCATAATAATTTTAATGAAGATAAAGGTGCACATGTAAAGAAGATAGGAGGTAGATAGTATGTCAAAAGGAGATAAAGTAGGATCAATTTTAGGCGCTTTAGGTGGAACAGCAACATTAGGATTTAGTGGTTTTTTTGGATATTTATCAGCAGATACATTGTCACAACAATTGAGTAGTGGTGCTGGTGTAGGGGATTTTGGTGCAAGTACTACCGAATCTGGAGAGGGTATGACTGAGATCGCTGATGGCAATTTACCAGCATTAACTACGGTAGGTGGATTACTTAGTGTTTTTTCTGGTTCTTCTTCTGAAGCTCCCGATGCTATTATAGAAGTTTTCACGCATAACACAAAACCTTATAGTGTGGTAGAAAATAAAGCAAAAAACATATATGATCGCTATGATAGAAACCATGAACCAGCAAAAGATGAGGGTGTTTCATTAGTTACAACAGATCCTGCTGTTACTACTTTAGTTAATGATATAATATCAGGTGCTAGTTCTAAAGAAGAAATATTAACAAATTTAAGGGTTTTAGAAAGCATAATCTCATCACAAGAAGATTCCAAAGTAATGAGTAAAAGATATGGAAAAAACTAACAAAAAAACAGTAGAAGAAATTATAACCACAATATTTAATGATGTTGTGGAAGAACACGATTTACAAGATGTAGCTGTTCTTAAAATAATTAATTCTAAATTTAGACCAGCAGGTTCAGTTGTTATTAAAAAAAATGCTGACAAGGTTACTATACGGGTTAATAAAAATAAAGTTTCTAAAGCTAAAACCACTAGTGTTAATATGATATATCAAGCATATCAAATTATTTCACACGAAAAGGAACACGTAAAAACAATTCATTGTACAAAAAGTAAAGATTTTTATAGCTATGAACATTTACTTGCTCTTATGGAATATTTATATTATGCGAATAGATACAATGTTGATTTTGAAAATATTTCATTTGATATTATTTCTTCATTTTTAATAAAAGCACAACTAAATAAAAACTATGATTTATCTCCCGGAGAAATAATTGCTAACCTTAATAGCTATATACAATTATATGAAAAATTTGAAGGTGGTTTTTCAAAGGAAACTGAAGACAATTTTTCATCTATAATTTCATCATTAAATTTTTTAAATGATAATATGGAAGTATATTATAATGAGTTTGGTGAACCAATTAACCGTTTTATGATATTTGTTACTAATACCGGCGCATATATAAGAAAAAATCCTAAAGTATATGATCAATATCAGATATTATCACATTTATTTGAAAGAGATGGTTCTTTAAAAAGCATATATGAAATATATTCAAATATTAATAATGAAAATGAACCAATGTATCAAAAAATTATGACTAGTTATCTAACATCAATAGATTGTGATTATAGTGAGTATTTATCAGATAATGGTTTCAAAAGTTATATTGAAAAATTGATGGGAAATTATATAACTGGTACTATAGATTACTATAATAATTTAAATAAAGGTTTATTATTTGTTGACAGTAAAAAGCCTTTATCTGATAATTTAATTTTAAAGAAGAAAAATGTTCAAATAATAACTAGATTAGCTAATAAGTATAATTTACATTTATCAAGTGGAACAATCATAGATAGTAATAATGTTTATGTTAATAAGTTAACAATATAAGAAAATTAAATAAAAACATATTTTTCACATATAAATTAATAGGTGAAGGATATGTTTTTTAAAAGCATTGATAAAAGAATAAAAATTGTATTATTAATAGTTGTTTATATGTTTGTTGTAGTTATATTAAAGGTAGCATATGTACAACTGGTTAATTATTCAAAACTAAATGAATTAGCAAAAGATCTATGGAGTAGAGAACTACCTATTGCAGCAGATAGAGGAAAAATCTTAGATAGAAATGGAGTGGTACTTGCAGACAATATTACTACTACTAGTTTAGTACTTATTCCTAATCAAATAACTGATAAAGAACAAGCATCAATTAAGTTGTCAGAAATACTTGGAGTAAATAAAGAAGAAATGGATAAGCATGTGTATAAAGAGACTTCCATTGAAAGAGTCCACCCAGAAGGTAGACAGTTGTCGTATGAAATTGCTGATAAAATAGATTCACTAAATTTAGATGGAATTTATCTTGTAAAAGAATCAAAAAGATATTATCCATATGGCGATGATTTATCGCACGTTTTAGGTTATGTAGGAATAGATAATCAAGGGTTATCTGGATTAGAGTTAGAATACGATGAGTATTTAACTGGAGAAAATGGTGCGATTAAATACTTTTCTGATGCCAAGGGTAATACTTTAGATATATCTGAAGTATATGAGTCACCACAGTCTGGAATAGATATACAGTTAACAATAGATTATAACATTCAAAAGTCGGTTGAAAGAGAGCTTGATAATGTAGTTGATATGTTTTCTCCTGATATGGCTCTTGCTATGGTAATGGATCCTAATACAGGAGAAATATTAGCAATGAGTAGTAGGCCGACATATGATTCTAATAATTATAGTGATTATTCTATGGAGGTATTAAGTAGAAATTTACCTATTTGGGCTTCATATGAACCAGGAAGTACTTTTAAAATAATTACTACTGCAGCGGCAGTAGAAGAAAATGTAATAAATTTAGAAACAGACACTTTTCATGACTCCGGTTCAGTTACTATTAGTGGTGCCAGAATTGGATGTTGGAAAGCAGGTGGACATGGTCATCAAACATTTCTACAAGTATTAGAAAATTCTTGTAACCCAGGATTTGTAAAGATGGGGCAGTTACTTGGAAAAGAAACTTTATTTTCCTATATAGATCTATTTGGTTTTGGTTCTAAAACAGGTATAGATTTGAATGGGGAAGGTAAGGGAATAATATTTCCGCTTGATAGAGTAGGAGAACTTGAACTTGCTACAACTGCATTTGGTCAAGGAGTAAGTGTAACTCCAATACAACAAGTAACAGCAGTATCCGCAGTAGTTAATGGTGGTCATCTATACAAACCATACATTGTTAAAAATTTCTTAGAACCAGAAACAGGAAGTATTATTAAAAGTAATGAAAAAGTTAAGGTGCGAAAAACTATAAGTAAAGAAACAAGTGATATTATGAGATATGCTTTAGAAAGTGTCGTAGCTCGTGGTGGTGGTAAATATGCATATATTGATGGATATAGAATAGGTGGTAAAACAGGTACAGCTCAAAAGGTGGAGAATGGGAAGTATTTAGTAAACAATTATATTATGTCTTTTATGGCAGTAGTACCTGCAAATGATCCAAAAGCGGTTCTATATGTAGCAATAGATAATCCTAAAAATACAGCTCTTTTATCAAGCTATACAACGGCACCTATTGCAAGAAGAATACTATTAGATATTATTGATGCATTAGATATAGAAAGGCAAGAAGGCGCAATAGAAAAAGTAAAACAATGGGACGATCCAATATACTATACAGTTCCCAATGTAATAGGAATGACAGTAAAAGAAGCTACAAAGACTTTATATCCATTAGAAGTAGAATATTCTGGAAATGGAGATAAAGTGGTAGAACAATCACCTTCAGTAGGTGAAAGAGTTGTATCCACTTCAAAAATAAGGTTGTTATTGGGGGATTAATTTTGTGTAAATTGACATTTTATAAGGTTTGTGATACAATATGCGCAACTAGAGGGGGTAATAGTATGATGGAGATTTTAGATTCATTAAGAGAATTTGATGAAGAAGAAGCTAAATTATATATGCAATTGCTTTTTGATGGTTATATGACACGAAAAAAAGAAAAAAGATTGTTTGAAGAAACCAACAGAACACCGCAGTTAATAATATTAACTTACTATACATGTGTAAAAAAACCACAATTTAATAAAATATATGAGTTGTTTAAAAATAAGTATATTTCCGAAGATGAGATTAAAAAATTTAGGGAAAGATATATTTATAATGAAAACAAATTAGAAGATGTTCATACACGAGAAGAAAAACTGGGGTTAAGAAAAGTTTATGACTATATCCAAGCAAAAGAAGATTTGGATAATATAAACTTATATACTTTATCAGATATCCACGAAATACTATATTCACACACACCTTATCCTGAATACGGTGGTAAATATCGTACTGACATGAGGTTTTTACCAAATAGTGGAGTAGATTTAACCCCTCCATATTTAATTGTTCATGAGATGAATGCATTAAAACCAGAAATAGATGAACTAGTTGCAATGGGAAATGAATTAGGTCGAAATATTGAACCAGAAAAAATACTTGATTACGTTGATAGGTGTATCGAATTAAAATGTAAGTTTATAAAAATTCATCCATTCTTTGATGGTAACGGTAGAAGTGTTAGAGCATTTACTAACTTATTATTTAGGTTAGCTAACATCCCACCAGTATATATTGAAAACAAAGAAAGAGTAAAATACGGTGAAGCGATGAATGCTGCACTTGCAGATAATGATTTAAGTAAAATAAAAGGATTCTATTACTATAAAATATGTGATTCTATTATTAGTTTAGATATGCATTTAGAAACCGATAAACATGAAGAACAAGAAGATGATAAGAGTAATTTAGGGAAACCACCCGTTAAAAAGTTAACTGTTTTTCCAAATAATAAAAATTAAAAGAGCTTATGCTCTTTTTTGTTTAAATAAGAATATTATTATTATGTTTTCGAATATATTATAAAGAGAGAACAAAGTGTAAATAAATGTCTAATACTTAATTTTATAAGCAATTTATTATATAATTATAGTATAATCTTAGTACAGGTTTGGAGTGAGATAAATGTCAGGAATGTTATTATTAACAAAATCCGTTTTTGCAGTTATGATAGGTTTTTTATCATCAGTGTTATTAGGTTTAGTATTAATTCCAATGTTAAAGAAATTGAAAGTTGGTCAACGTATAAGCATATTTGTAGGTGATAGCCATAAAAGTAAAGAAGGTACACCTACGATGGGAGGATTAATATTTATAATTCCGACCCTTTTAGCAACATTATTTTTAGTTCTAACTAATAAAATAGAATTTTCTACTAATTTAGGGATCATATTACTGGTATTTACAGGTTATTCAATTATCGGTTTTATGGACGATTATTTAAGTTTAAAGAAGAAAAATAATGAGGGATTAACAACTATTCAGAAATTGCTATTACAAGTATTGATTGCTTTAGGATTCTTCTATTTATATATGAAGAATGGAGGTCAAACCGCATTAATAGTATCTACTTTAGGAATAAATATAGAAATGTCATGGTTTTATGGTGTGTTCTTATTATTTATCTTGGTAGGAAGTAGTAATGCGGTTAATTTAACAGATGGATTAGATGGATTAGCAGGTGGCCTTTCTGCAATTGCATTTATTGCATTTAGTTTAATTTCTTTAATGGTAGGATTTGAAGAAATAGGTATTTTCTCCTTCGTATTAACTGGTGCGATATTTGGTTTCTTAATATATAACACACATCCCGCAAAAGTATTTATGGGAGATACTGGGTCTCTTGCATTAGGTGCAGTTATGGGTGCTGTTGCAATACTGACACATAGAGAAGTAACTTTATTAGTAGTTGCAAGTGTCTTTGTAATAGAAACATTAAGTGTAATCTTACAAGTATTTTGGTTATTAGTATTTAAGAAAAAATTATTCTTAATGACACCAATTCACCATCATTTTGAAAAATTAGGATGGAAAGAACAAGATATTGTTAAATTATTTTGGGTAGTAGGATTAATTCTTGCTATGTCTGGAATATTCTTTGGAGTTTGGCTATAAGATATATAAAGGTGATTTTATTGAAAAAAAACATCGATATATATCTTTTTTTTGCAGTAATTTTATTAACTATCTTTGGAATAGTAATGATATATTCATCATCTTATATTTGGGCTGAATATAAATTTGATGATCCTTTTAAGTATGCCAAACAACAAGGGTTATTTGCTGTAATAGGAACCTTTTTAATGCTGTTAATTAGTAAAATAGACTATAAAATTTATGAAAAGAAATCTGTACCAATTTTTGTTTTATGCATTATACTTCTTATTTTAGTTTTAATTCCTGGAATAGGGAAAATACGAAATGGTAGTAGAAGTTGGTTTGGTATAGGTTCGTTTGGTGTACAGCCAAGTGAGTTTGCAAAATTAGGTTTAATTATTTTAACAAGTAAATACCTTAGTAAATCTAATAAATTTATAAAGAAACTAACAACAGGAGTTTTTCCAATTTTAGGTGTTTTATTTCTAGTTTTTGGACTAATTATGTTACAACCTGATTTTGGAACAGGAATGATTATTGTTGTATCTATTATTGCAATGATGTTTGTTGCAGGAGTTAATATGAAATTCTTTTTTGGCCTTGGAGCAATAGGGGTAGTAGGGATTATTGTGTTGATTCTAATTGCACCATATAGAATGGATAGAATAACATCGTTTATTGATCCTTGGAGTGATCCGTTAGGGACTGGATTTCAAATAATTCAATCTTTATATGCAATAGGTCCAGGAGGACTCTTAGGAATGGGGTTTTTAAATTCGAGACAAAAACATTTTTATTTACCAGAACCTCAAACCGATTTTATTTTTTCAATAATAAGTGAAGAGTTTGGTATTTTAGGAATTATAATTGTTGCAAGTCTTTTTGTTTTTATTTTGTATAGAGGAATTGAAATAGCGCTTAACTGTCATGATTTGTTTGGTAAATATTTGGCTTTTGGAATGATATTTCAAATACTAATTCAAGCAGTTATGAATTTGATGGTGGTAGTTGGATTAATTCCAGTTACAGGGGTAACACTTCCATTCCTTTCTTATGGAGGAAGTTCACTTTTAATAAGTATGATAAGCATTGGAATACTTTTAAATATTTCAAGGAGCGCTACTTAACAAAAAAGATATATAGAAAAAATATAGATTTATAACACAAAAATAATTGCTAGTAATTGACCTTATAAATACAAATTAGCTAGAAATCAAGTGTTAACTTGATTTTTTTCGTTTTTTAATTTCAAATATTTATGTTATAATTATATAGTTAGGGGATGATGACATGTTAAAGAAATATAAGACAGAAATTATAATCTTTTTATTAAGTTTTTTATTCTATTTCATATTAGGGACAATATTATCATATTATTTGGGGACTGCTAATTTTTGGAATGTATTATTTGATTTAGATACTCCAAGAGTAGTAGGGGATTTATCGTTAAGAGATTTTAATCATTATCGAACTTCAGTTCATCCACTTTTTGTAATTTGTTTTCAACCAATTGTTTGGATATTAAATAAAGTAATTCACGATCCAATAATTACTATTGTTTTAATTCAAAGTATTATATCATCAATAAGTTTAGTTGCAATATACACTATATTTAAGAAAATAGGATTAAAAAGAGTTATTAGTATTTGTTTGTCGATAATATTTGGTGTTAGTTTTGGACAAGTAATTTTCACTGCATCAATAGAAACATACATTTTTGCTCAGTTTTTTTTAATGTTATTATGGGTTTTTGCGGCATTTAAAATGGATAAAAAATTTAATTATTGGGACTATATTATATTAACAATTCTAGGTATTGGAAGTGTTGCTGTTACTATAACTAATTTTATGCAATTTTTAATAATAATGTTTTTCTTAGTTTTTTTAAATAAAAACATTGAAAAAAGATGGTTAACAGGATTCATTATTATCTTTTGTGCAGGCGCATTATCTGTATTTTTTGCGGAAGTACAAAATATAATTTGGCCAACCGCACCTAATTTCTTTTCAAAAAATATTACGGACTTTTTGTATGGAACAAGCGAAGAGTCATTATATTTATCTAAGAATTTAGGGGTTATAAATTTTATAAATGTTTTTAATGCTTCATTTGCATATTCGTTTAATATAGCTACTTTTGGTATTCCTGAGAGTGGAATTTATTTAGCATTTAATGTAAGTGTGTTCGTAAATATAATATCTATATTTTTAGGAATACTATTTGCAATATTTAATATTGTATTTATGGTCAAAACAAAATTTGATATAAAAAGACACAAATTATATTATGCATTAGTATTAACTTATTTGTTTAATATGGGATTGCACTTATTTTATGGTAATGTAATTTCGTTTATTTATGTATGCCACTTTAATTTTATATTTATTTTGATTCTAGCTTATTTATGGAAGTATTTTGATTTTAAATTGTTGAATAACAAAGCATTAATTTATACTGCTACCACAATCTTAGTATTATTATCTTTCAAAAACATTATTATAATGTTTGTTGAATTATTCCCTTTGTATAATAAGATAGAGTATTTTAAAATTTTACCAATATTAATAATTTGTATTACATTAATATTATTAATTCTAATAATTATCATGAAGAAATATATTAAATGTATTTTGGTTATATTATCTATTGTTATTTCTTGTTTGTTTTGGTGCTTCATTAATAGAGAAAAACCTATATGTATTGATGATTGTAGTGTGATAGAAATATATGAAGAAAGTTTTCATACATATAAATATCAACTTACTGATATGAAAAATGTTTTTAGCGTAGGAAATTATAGTAATAGGGATGAACCTATTGGAATTTATTATTTTGGTATGGCAGATAGAAGGAAAATTCTATATAAAGATGGTAAATTAATTGATATTAAAACAAAAGAAGTTTTAAAAGAATTTAAATATGAAAAAGAGTTAATTGTTCCTAATGAATATACTGTTATTCTAGAAAATGGTGATAATTTTTATAAAATTTATGAAGATGAAAACGGTGTGTTCTTAGATGAAAATGGTGATGTTGAAGTACTATCTGTAGGAAACAAAAAAATAAATTTACCTGAATTTGATTCTTATAAATATTCAGAAGTTTTAAAAGTTTTACATCAAGAAATTTTATTTAATGTAGATGGAGATATTCCTAAACCTAATTTAATTGGTTATGACGAGGCGTGGTATAGAGATACAATGTTAGCAACTATGGTTTTTGAAGAAACTGATAATTTGTCATTGTTAGAAAATTGGTTATATACAGTCAATAGTATTTATGATTATTCTAGAAGTAAAGATATACAAGAAACGGATAATCTCGGAGAATTATTATATATTATTGCTGCAGTAGGAGTGGATAGAGAAGACTTAGTGAACGAAATATTACAAGAAGTTAATAATATAAAAAGAGAAGATGGTTCTATAGGTGGTAATGTTGATGGATATTATCAAACATATTATCCAACCGCTTTAATGTTAAATGCTGCTAATAAATTAGGAATTACAGTGGATTTAACTATTCCACAATATGATGATGGCTATGCCAAACTAACTTGGTATTATAACAAAAATTTTGTAACAGGAGCTTCCGTTGATACTAGATTTTATCCATATTTAAACTGGGCATTTTATAATTATGCTGGATGGGGTAGTTTGTTTGTTTTAGATGAAATATATCCATTAAGTTATGAAGGTGGAGATACTTCAACACCAGGTAAAGTAGAAGGAGAATGCTTTATTTCTGAATATTATTGTAATCAACAATTATACATTTCACATATGTGGCACGCTTCAGAGATGTTTCTATATTTAAAAAATTATTAAAATAGGTGATGTAAATGAAAAAATATTTAAAATTGATTAGAGTAAAACATTATATAAAAAATGGGCTTATATTTTTGCCACTTTTCTTTAGTCAAAGTTTTTTGAAATTTAATTTATTAAGAAACGTACTATTATCCTTTTTATCATTTAGTTTTATGTGTTCAGTTGTATATATTATCAACGATTTAAACGATATAGAAAAAGATAGAAAGCATCCCATAAAAAAGAAAAGACCACTAGCTTCGGGTGAGATTAGTAAAAAAGAGGCAATATTTATAATGATAGTTTTATTTGTTCTATCGATTTTAATTAATGTATTGATATCTACCAACAACTACTATTCATTGTTGCTATTATTGGGATATTTAGTTTTAAATATTCTGTATAGTTGTGGTCTGAAAAATATAGTGTTATTGGACATTGCGATATTAGTTTCAGGGTTTTTAATAAGAATTCTTTATGGTTCGTCTGTTGCTGATATATCTATATCTAATTGGTTATATTTAACGGTTATGTCTATGGCATTTTATTTGGGACTGGGTAAAAGAAAAAAAGAGCTTGAAAAAAATAGTGATGTTTCTAGAAAAGTATTATCTAAATATAATCATGAGTTTTTAGATAAAAATATGTATTTGTGTATGACGCTAACCATTGTTTTTTATGCATTGTGGACAATTGATCCATCTATTGCAACAATCCATTCTGGAATGGTTTGGACAGTGCCAATTGTTTTACTTATTTGCATGAAGTATAGTTTAGATGTAGAAGGATCTTCTTTTGGGGACCCTGTAGATGTAGTAACTAAAGATAAAATTCTTTTATCAATGGTTTTTATTTATATATTAATTATGACATGGATATTTTATGGTAGCGAACTTTTCAAAGTCTTTTGTTAGGAGGAGGTTGCTTTGATAACATATTTATTCGATTTTGATGGAACTATTTATGATGGTGATTCATCAATTGATTTTTTTCTTTTTTGTTTAAAGAAAAATAAAAAAATAATGTTAAATATACCAAAAATAATACTAGCCATAGTGTTATATAAAATTAAGATAATTAATAAAACAAAAATGAAAGAAGTATATTTTTCTTTTCTAAAAAAAATCAAAGACATTGATATATTAGTAGAAGAATTTTGGAATCAGAATGATCACAAGATAAAAAAATTCTTCCTGCAAAGAAAAAGAAATAAGGATATAATTATATCAGCTTCACCATATTTTTTATTATCTCCAATTTCAAAGAAATATAATGTAAAAGATTTAATTGCATCAAATGTTGATAAAAATACTGGGAAATTTTTAGAAGAGAATTGTTTAGGAAAAAAGAAAGTAGAGTTTCTCTTTAAAAAATACCCGAAAATAAAAATAAAAGAGATGTATAGCGATTCTTTAAAAGATGGACCTCTTTTAGAATTAGCTGATAAAGGGTATATCGTGATAAAAGAGGATATTTATCCCTATGGATCATCCATTAGAAAAACTTTAAAAAAGAAGAAGATAATTAATATGTACAATGATAATCAAGAAATTATTAATTATATTATTGTTGGTATTTTAACAGTAATAATTAATTTGATAATAAAATGGTCTTTATTATTTACTATATTTGATGCAAATAATTCTTTTCAACTTCAAACATCGGTAGTTTTATCTTGGATTGGTGCAGTGGTCTTTGCTTATATTGCAAATAGAATAATTGTATTTAAAAGTAAAAATAAAAAAGTATTTAAAGAAATTATTTCGTTTTTAAGTTCAAGAATATTAACTTTATTAGTAGAAATGGGAATAATGTGGTTTTTATTTACATTATTACAATTTGAAGGAGATATGGTTGTTCTTATTTGGACAATATTAGTTCAAATAATAGTCATTATACTTAATTATATATTTAGTAAGTTATTTGTGTTTAAAAAATAAACTTTATATAGTTGAAGTAAACAATAGTAATTAGATAGACTAATATTAGATTAGAAGGGGAGATGAAATATGAAAAAAGATTCAATTGCAATTACCGTAATAGTTACTATCATATTACTAGTTTTTCCAGTTAATATTTTTGCTTTAAACCCTGTAGTTGATCCTTTAGTGGCTTTTTTTCCACCGCAGACATTGAAGTTTTATGTAAATGATGCAGCAAATATTTTATCTACTGAAACAGAAAATTATATAATAGAGAAAAGTACTGAATTAAACAAAGTTGATGGGACACAAATAGTTGTTGTAACAGTACCTAATCTTGGTGGATATAGTATAGAAGAGTATGCTAATACACTATTTAATTATTGGGGAATAGGAGATAGTGAAAAAAATAATGGACTATTACTTTTGCTAGCTCTTCAAGAAAGAGAATTCAGAGTAGAGGTGGGGGATGGATTGGGAGGAATTTTGCCCGACGCCAAAACGGGTAGATTTCAGGACGAATACATAATTCCACACTTGAAAAATAACGAGTGGGATAAAGGTGTTAAAAATGGATATAATGCATTTTATGCTGAAATAGTAAAACTCAATAATTTAGATTTAGAATATAATAAACCATTCGAAAATCAAAAAAACCATAATCGTGATGTTTCTGACCATCTATTAGACAGTTATTTTATTTGGCTTGTATTACCACTTAGTGGAGGCGTTATCGGTTTAATTATAGCACTTTTAAAAGAGGAAAAAAGGAAATTGCCAACCCAGATATACTTAATTACTTGGTTTATATTATTTTTAATTAGTACAGTATTCGCAAAAGCATTAATTATACTTGATGCAATAAATTTGATGATTTTTTTAACTGCACGTTATGGTTATCTGCATGAAACTAAAAATTGGACATCAGGCAATAGTGCAGGTGGCTCGTTTGGAGGAGGAAGCTCATATTCTAGTGGTAGTTCATCTGGTGGTGGTTCATCTGGAGGTGGTGGAAGATCGTCGGGTGGCGGAAGCTCAAGGCGTTTTTAGAAAGAATAAAAAGGAGTGATAATATGAGTTATAACAAATTAGTAAGAGATAAAATACCAGATATTATTAAGGAAAACGGAGAAAAACCAATAATCAGAATATTAGATGACTTTGAGTATAAACTGGAACTCGAAAAAAAACTTTTAGAAGAATATAACGAAGTCTTAGATTCGAATGGAGATTCCAGGTTAGAGGAACTAGCTGATATGATAGAAGTTATTTCACATCTTGCCGGTGTAGAAGGTGCTTCTTTAGATAAAGTTGTTGAAATTGCTAATGTAAAAAAAAGTAAACGAGGTGGGTTTCAAAATAAAATTTATCTAATAGGTGTAGACAATAGTAATTAGATAAACTAATATTAGATTAGAAAGGAAGATGAAATATGAAAAAAGGTTTAATTACAGTTGGTGTAATAGCTGCTATCATATTATTAGGGGTTATGATGGTTGGAGGAAGTTATAATTCATTAGTTGAATTAGAACAGAATGTTGAGAAAGAATATTCTAATGTATCAGTGATGTTAGAGCGTCGTGCTGATTTGATTCCTAACTTAGTTAGTACAGTAAAAGGATATATGGAACATGAGCAAGAAATAATAAATAGTATAACTGATGCTAGGGATAACTTATTAAATGCAAAAACACTTGAAGAAAAAGGACAAGCTAATAATGAATTAACTTCAGCGTTAAATGCATTAATGGTTGTTGTTGAAAATTATCCCGATTTAAAAGCAAACGAAAATTTTATTCAATTAAGTGATGAACTTGCTGGTACAGAAAACAGAATAGCAAATGTAAGACGAGATTATAATGATGCAGTTGAAGCATACAATTCTAAAGTAAAAAAATTCCCAACTAATATTTTAGCTGGAATGTTTGGTTTTGAAGAGAAAGAATACTTTGAAGTTGCTCCTGAAAAAACAGAAGTTCCAGAAGTAGAGTTCTAATATGAAAAAATATATTGGTTATTTAATAATTGCTCTTTTATTAGTTGTTCCATCTAGTGTTCTTGCTTTAAATCCTATAGCAGATCCTTTGATTTCTTTTTTTCCACCGGAGACGATGAAATTTTATGTAAATGATACTGCTAATGTATTATCAACTGATACAGAAGATTATATTATAAATAAGAGTGCTGATTTAAGTAAAGTAGACGGTACAGAAATAGTAGTAGTAACAGTTCCTAATTTGAATGGTTATAGTATAGAAGAATATGCTAATACATTGTTTAATTATTGGGAAATTGGTGATAGTGATAAAAACAATGGCCTTTTACTTTTGTTAGCGATCGAAGAAAGAGAATTTAGAGTAGAAGTAGGAGATGGATTAGGTGGAATATTACCAGATGGTAAAACAGGCAGATTTCAAGATGAATATATAGTCCCATATTTCAAAAATAATGAATGGGATAAAGGTATTAAAAATGGTTATGATGCATTTTATTCTGAGATAGTAAAAATGAATAACTTGGACTTAGAGTACACAAATCCTATTGAACAAGAAAATTTAGATGAATTGTATTCTATTTTGATCATATTTGCTGGAGCTTTAGGTTTTGTTTTAGGTGTTATTGCGGGCGTATCTAAAAAGAATATAAGAAGTAAAATTGTAAAAATATATTTTATTGCATGGATACTTTTATTTATAGTATCAACTATTTTCTTTTCCATAGGGATTACGCTGTTATTTTTTAATCTTTTAGTATTTGGATTTATATTATTTTTAATGAGTTTAAAAAATAGTAGTAGTAGAAGATATAGTAGTAGTTCTTCTAGACGCAGTTCCTCAAGAAGTAGTTCATCACGAAGCAGTTCCTCAAGAAGTAGTTCATTTAGAAGTTCTGGTGGGGGAAGATCTTCTGGAGGAGGAAGCACTAGAAGGTTTTAAACAAATAAAAACAATCGAATTTATCGATTGTTTTTTGCTTTTATTCTGTAATACTATCAATAGCATTTTTTAATATATCAATAGAGTTTTGCAATTTATTTTGTTCATCATCTGTTAATTTTACGAAGATTCTTCTATCAGCACCATTTTTATTAACAACTGTTGGTCCTCCAACAAAGACATCGTCACCTTTTGAGTATGATGATACAGTTAGTACTAGATTTTCATCTCCTAGAATAGCGTTAGTTATTCTTACTAAGCTCATACCAATACCATAACTTGTATTTCCTTTTTTCTCGATTATTTCATATGCTGCGTCTCTAACATTTGTACAAATTTCATCTAATTCATCATCCGTTAAGAAGTCTCTTATATTTTGGATTCCAATATTTGCATTGCTCCAAGGAACAAATTCGCTGTCTCCGTGTTCTCCAATTACATACGCATGAACATTTTTTGGATTTATATTGATTTTATTAGCTACTTCGTATCTTAATCTTGCAGTATCAAGGGTAGTACCACTTCCTATTACCTTATTTGTATCAAATCCTGAATGCTTCCATGTAATATATGTCATTACATCAACTGGATTAGTAGCAATTATGTAAATACCATCAAATCCGCTTTTATTGACACTTTCTATGATAGATTTAAATATTTTATTATTTTTATGTATTAAATCCATTCTTGTTTCTCCAACTTCTTGATTAGCTCCAGCTGCTATTACAACGATTTTAGCATCTTTGCAATCATCGTAAGTTCCAGCACGAGTAATTAAATTAGATGGAGCAAAAGCTAGTCCGTGGTTTAAGTCCATTGCTTCTCCAACAGTTTTTTCGTGGTTTAAATCAATAAGGACTAATTCATTAACATATGTTCTCTGGTTTAAAAGTGCATAGGCATAGCTCATCCCTACATTTCCGCAACCAATTATTACAACTTTATTTTTCATAATATCCTCCTATATTGTTAGTATACCACAAGTGTAAAATTTTACAAACAGCAAGTGTAAATATATGACAATAGATTGACACTGATTTTTGAGTATATTATACTATTAGTAGAATAGGAATGGTGAGAACATGAACGATGAATATGAATTCTATGAACATTTTGGCAATAGAAAACCTAGGTTACATGCTGAGTATGAAGATGCTTATAACTCAAGTGTAGCAAGCAGTGGAGTAGCACAACCAACTCCAAAGGAAAATATGACGTTAACAAAGGCAAAGACTACATTGATGGCTATAGCTTGTGTTGGGATGATAGCGGTTAGTGCAATTGGAGGAATAGGGATTTCAAATCTTATAGAACAGCGTCAAAATGATATTGCTGTAGCTCAGTATTTTAAAGAAGAAGGGCTAAATGATGTGCTAAAAGATGCATATTGGAGTACTAATAATGGCAATGGACTTGTACACGGGTACAACCTTTATACAATATCTGATCATATAATGAGTAGTGAAAACCCTGATATAGTATTGTTTGGTTTTTATAATGCTATAGATACAAATAAGAAAGAAAATATGGACCAAATAGTATCAATGGTATCATTTGATGGCGTTAGACACGAAAATACTGATGAATATTTTGCTGCGAGAGGTTTTGTTGATAAAGACGGTAATCCTTCCTTTAAAGTATACGAAGATGTTATGACAGAAAGAGTGTTAGCAGAAAAAACAATACAAGACACTAGTAGTAAGCATGGTATTAGTAGATAGGAGAAAATAATATATGAAAGATGTTAAAACAATTGTTCTTGAAGGTAAAGAATACATGGTTGTGGGCGAATTGCAAATAAATGGAATTGAATATATTCATTTTGCAGAAATAGAAAATCCTCAAAAATTTTGTATCAGGAAAACAGCGGTTATTGATGGAAAAGAAATGATAGTAGGGCTTGATAATAAAGCAGAATTTGACATGGCATTACAAGCTTTCTCACAAAAACATATTAAAGATTTAGAAAACTAGTTTACAAAATATAAGTTTGTGCTATAATACTAAATTGTTTATTGATGCGATGACGGGGTTGGAATCCTATCAGCAATATATAAAAGTGATTCTTCTAGAATAAGTAAGGTGGAACCGCGAAAATATTTCGTCCTTATATTTTCTAGAAGTTTTTTAATAGGAGGTACAAATGAGTATAACAATAAGAGGATTAAAACAGTTAAATGCTGATGATTATAGTGCAATAATAATTAGGGAGGGAAAAGAAGGATTTCGTGTAGATGTTAAAGCGAGCAAAAACTCTCTAGATACTACCAAAAATAATCATTATATATCAGATGAATTACAAAATCTTGATGCTCATCAAGCAATTATTAATATTGTAGAATATTTTTTAAGGAATAATAAAATTGATTATATTGGCGATAAAAAGATACTTCAGCGTTATGATGGTAAATTTGGTATTGTCTCAGGCAAAAGAAAATTATATATGCAGGTTTCTGATAAAAAATTAAGTGGTATTCCTAAAATGGTAATGGGAAAATACTTAATGGATAGGGCTGCTTTTTTTGAAGAATGCAAAGACATACCTTTCTATGAGGCATCAGTTTCTGCAGATCAAACATCATATGTTAAAAGTAGAGGAAATGATGGTGACTTTGTAAGCATGACGCTAAAGACTAACGGAGATGGGTTAGCTAATTTTGAAAAGAGATTTCTACAAGAATTTATCTATGACCGATTAACTAATATTGGGGAAGAAGCTAAAATAATACACCCATGTGTATTTTATAAAGAATTAGGAACATATGTTGATTTAGGGAAATATCTAGTGTGTGGAGATTTTAGAATGCGATTATATGGTCATGAATTAAATGGACCAGTAAGAGAAGTTATGAATAGATATAATGATGAAAGAAAACAAGCTAAAAAAATGCAATTAAGAATGGAGGGATTTTAATATGGAAAAGTTAACGATGGAAAAGTTAGTAAGTTTTTGTAAACAATATGGTTTTATATTTCAGGGAAGTGAGATATATGGTGGACTTGCTAATACTTGGGACTTTGGTCCGCTAGGAGCAGAGTTAAAAAGTAACGTAAAAAAAGCATGGTTAAAGAAGTTTGTACAAGAGGATCCTAACAATGTAGGACTTGATAGTGCAATTCTCATGAACCCTAAAACTTGGGAAGCAAGCGGACACATATCTACTTTCTCAGATCCGCTGATTGATTGTAAGGCGTGTAAGTCAAGACATAGAGCAGACAAATTAGTTGAAGATGATGGAGTAGAAGATGCAGGTGGAATGAGTAATGAAGAATTAGTTAATTATATTAAGGAACATAACATTACTTGTCCAAAATGTGGAAAAAATGATTTTACTGATATTAGACAATTTAATTTAATGTTTAAAACTTTTCAAGGAGTTACTGAAGATTCTAAAAATACAATTTATTTACGACCAGAAACAGCTCAAGGAATTTTTGCAGACTTTTTAAATGTTCAAAGGAGTTTAAGGCTTAAGGTTCCTTTTGGAATAGGTCAGGTAGGTAAAAGTTTTAGAAATGAGATTACGCCAGGAAACTTCATATTTAGAGTAAGAGAATTTGAGCAAATGGAATTAGAATTCTTTTGTAAACCAGGTACTGAATTAGAGTGGTTTAAACACTATAAAGAATACTGTAAAAATTTCTTAATTTCTCTAGGAATTAAAGAAGAAAACCTTAGATTAAGAGATCATTCAGAAGAAGAATTATCTTTCTATAGTAATGCGACTACCGATATAGAATATAAATTTCCATTTGGTTGGGGAGAACTATGGGGTATAGCAAGTCGTACTGATTATGACTTATCTCAACATCAAAAATTTTCTAATACAAGTATGGAATATTTAGATCCGGAAACAAATGAAAAGTATATTCCATATGTAATTGAACCATCATTAGGTGTCGAGAGATTAGTATTAACAGTTTTATGTAATTCTTATCATACAGAAGAGTTAGAAGGTGGAGATTCAAGAGAAGTAATGAAATTTCATCCTTACTTAGCACCATATAAAGTAACTATATTACCATTAATCAAAAAATATCATAGTGAGAAGGCAATGGAAGTATACCAAAATTTATCTAAAAGCTTTATGTGTTGTTATGATGATGCTGGTAATATTGGTAAAAGATATAGAAGAAGTGATGTAGTAGGAACACCATTTGCTATTACTATAGACGATGAGACTCTAAACAATAATACAGTAACTGTTAGAGATAGAGATACTATGGAACAAGTAATTATTTCACTTGATGAGGTAGAGAACTATATAAATCAAAAAATAAAATTTTAAATACTGTTTTTACAGTATTTTTTTGTTGTATTTCTATTAATTGTGATATACTAAAGTTAGGTGATAATGTATGTTTAAAGATAAGTTGAATTATAGGTTATTAAATTTTGCAATATTTGCAATACTATTTTTAATACTATACCATACTGGACCATTATGGATGGGAATAGTAGGAAAAGTTTGGGAGATTATTTTTCCATTTTTTATAGCGTTTGTAGTTGCATATGCACTATATCCGTTTTTACAATTTATGATAAGTAAAAAAATACCTAAGGCTATTGCTGTGTTTATTATTTTAGCAATAATATTTGGGGTTTTTGCATTTATGGTAGCTTTGATTTTTCCACTATTGTTTGGGCAATTATCTAGTTTATTTAATGGTATATTAGCTTTCGTTAAAGAAATTACTACTAATTATGATATTAATTTAGGACCATTACAACAAACATTAACATCAAGTTTTAATGATATTATTTCAGGTCTAGGTAAATATGTATCTGATGGAGCCGTGAGTGTAATAAATAACTCAATGAATGTTCTTTCTATATTTGTAATAGCATTCGCAGCAGCAATTTACTTGTTAGTGGATATGGATAAAATTAGATCTGAGTTTAAAAGCTTCTTGTTAAGTAAAAACGAAAAATCATTTAATTACTTTAAAATATTAGATACTGAAATGAAAAATTATTTAACTGGTTTTATTAAAATAGTGGGTATTACTTTAGTAGAATATACGGTTGCATTTTTAATTATAGGACATCCGAATGCTATACTTTTAGGATTTTTAGCAGCAATAGCAACGCTAATTCCTTATTTTGGAGGAATGATTACTAATGTGATTGCAGCTATTACAGCATTTGTTATAAGTCCTGGTTTATTTATAAGAACAATTATATGTTTCTTTGTATTGTCAACGTTAGATGGGTATGTAATAAATCCATTTGTATATGGCAAAACAAATGAAATTCATCCACTAGCGGTAATTTTTGCAGTATTTGCAGGTGGTGCATTGTTTGGCGTTTTAGGAATTATAATATCCCTACCTTTAGCTATTATAGTTATATCAACATATAAATTTTACAGAGGGGATATTACAGAAAAAATCGAGGATATTAAGGGAAAAAAGTAATTATAATTAATAAGGAGTTGGTTATAGTGAAAAAAAAGGATAATCAAAATAAATATAATTTAAGCTCTATACTTGATTTTTTGACTAATAAAATTGTAATAGTAATAAAAAAGATTAATAAGGTTTTAACAGATAAAAAGAAAAGTACAACGATAAGAGCTATTATAAGGATTGTTCTTTGTGTATTAATATTAGGTGTTTTAGAAGTGCCATTTTTCTTGTTAGGTAAAATAGGAGAAATAGCTGTATATTTAATATCTCCGCCTTTTAAAGAAGAGATATCTGTAACATTAATATCAATTATAGATTATTCTTATTTATTATTTTCCCTTATTACATTCTTTAAAGTTTTGCTAGACATGTCACAAAACAAGGAATATAAATTAGAAATAAAAGATAATAACTTGTATGAAATAATTTGTACAGTTTTAAAGGTTTTAATAAGCTTATCTTTAATTCCTTTAATATTGATGATCGTTTTATTATTTTTGATTTTAGGTATGTTAATATGCTTGATGACTCATAACATGATGATTATCGGACCTATAATTATTGTAATAGGATTAATAATAGTTATACTTACTACCTTATCATATATATACGATATCGTATTTTCTAATGAAAGGGGGAATAAATAATGAAAAAATATTTAGTCCCTTTAACTATAGGTTTTTTATTAATTCTTGTAGGTGTAGCTTATTTTTATACAGAGACTGTAAATTATGACATTTCTATGGACCTTGCTTCAAATTTTAATATGAAACAAAAAATATTAGAATATGAAATTAGCGATAGTGAAATATTTAAAATTACTAATAATGAAATAGATAAAAATATGAATCTTTATATTAATAACAATTTAACTAATGAAGTAAGAATAGTTGTTGAATATAGTGACTTATTAATGATTAACACTGATTATGATACTAGGTATCGTAAGAATGAGAAAGTTATTAATCTGGATATTGAAAGTGAATTAATACTTGATTTTAATAGTATCGATAGTTTATATAAACTTGGTCTTGAAACATTGAGAAATAAAACTATATATAATTATAGTTTGCTAGGATATCCAAAAGTTAGGGTTTATGTAAATGAAAAATATAAAGAAAATGTGGAGTTTGTAAATAAATATGGTAAAGCATACAATCAAATTAGATGAAATAGATAATACTAAATATGAAAAAGAACTATATAGTAACGGAATAACTTATATTGCTGGTGTTGATGAAGTAGGTAGAGGTCCATTAGTTGGACCTGTAGTAACAGCTTGCGTTGTTTTACCAAAAGATTTTAAGTTAGAAGGATTAACTGATTCTAAAAAACTGACGCCTAAAAAAAGAGATTTGTTTTATGACATAATTATGGAAAAGGCACTAGGAGTGGGGATAGGAATAAAAGACGAGGATGTAATAGATAAAGTTAATATTTATGAGGCAACAAAGCTTGCAATGTATGAAGCAATAGAAAAATGTCCGGTAAAAATAGAACATGTATTAATAGATGCAATGAAATTAGATAATTTAGAGGTTCCTTTTACATCTATTATAAAAGGCGACTTAAAAAGTTTGTCAATAGCAGCAGCTAGTGTAATTGCTAAAGTTACTCGTGATAGGATGATGGATGAGTTGGATGAAAAATATCCAATGTATGACTTTAAGAGTAATAAAGGATACCCAACAAAAAAACATGTAGATGCTATAAGAGAATATGGAATAATAAAAGAGCATAGGAAAACTTTTAAACCAGTATGTGATTATGTGAAAAAAGCAGTTTAAATTTAAACTGTTTTTATTGTGGTTCCAGGATAGTAATGTTTTAATATTTCAGTATAAGTTTTACCGATATTACCCATACCATTAGCTCCATATTGACTCATTCCAACACCGTGCCCATAACCTCTTGTAGTAATTACCACTTTATCGGTATCTACATTAATATCAAAGTCTGCCGATCTTAGTCCAAGTAAATTTCTTAATTCGATTCCGGTATAATAGTTTTCGTCTATTTTTATTCTAGATATTCTGCCGCTGTCGTTTCTTTCTAAGATTTCTATCAATGTATCTTGATTAAAGCTAATACCTAGTATTTTTTCTATTTGTTCAAAGGAAAATGTTGTTTCCCTTAAAAAACTACTAGCATTAATATCCCAACTTGAATTTACACCCATAAGATATGGAAAACTATAACCAAAAACTTCATACGAATTTTCAGTATAACCATTACTAGTGGAATGGTAGAGCGCTTCTATGTAATTGTTGTTATATAAAATAACTTGTCCTTTTGTTGCTTCTACTGCCTTTTTAATTTTATTATAATAATTATCGAAGTTTGCTCCCCACATAACTTTTAATTGACCAATATCTTTATAACTTTGAGTTTTCTCGTTGTCAGTTAATAATTTTCCGTCTTGAATTGATTTTAAAGCATAAGTTCTTGCCGCTATACTTTGAGCTTTTAATGCCTCTATATTAAATGCTGCAGGCATTTCTGCTGCTACTACTCCAATTAAATATTGTTCTAATTCGATAATTTCTATTGTTCCATTTGTCCTATAAATAGTTACATAACTTAACTTTTCTTCGGGAATAATAGGAGAAGGGGACTCTATTTCTTCTTTGGTAACAAAATTATTATTATTGTTTTGATTTATGCTATTATTGTTAACTACTGTATTTTCATTCTGGATTTTATCTGTTTCCGAATTTTCATTTTTTTCTATTTCTTCTTCTAATATTATAGGTTCATCAATTTCTATTTTTGAATAGCCTAATTCATTATTGTTTTCATCGTGATGGTTTAAAATTATAGCACTTACATAATCGAATTTTTGATTGCTTTTTTGAAAAGGAGTAGCTGTTTTTCCCAAAATTAAGGAACCTAAAACAATTCCTCCAACAACAAATATAATTTTATTTCCTTTCCATTTTAATTTGCTGACACGTATAAAGTTGTTTATTCTATCTAATAATGAATTTCCTTTAAAATCACTTGCAAATTCATAATCATAACTTAAATATAAAATTAATATTTGTTCCTTGTTGATTTTTCTAATTTCGTAATGTTCGATCATAGTTATCACCAAATATATTGTTTGTTTAAATTTAAAAAATATACAAAATAAAAAAGACTATTTCTAGTCTAATTTTATAGGGTTGTTTTTATAATTATTATTTTTATCATTAGTAATTAATGAATATATTTTATCGATTGCTATTTCTCTTTTTAATAATTGGTTATATTCTTTTTTAATATTAGTAATAATGGGTATTGATAATGATTTTTTGATTTTATTTAGATGTTTAATTCCACTTTTATTAAAGCCTAAGACTCTTATATATTTTATATCGATATTTTTAGCATCCTCTTTAGTAAAATTACATAATATATGTGTAAACATCCTATTTAGTTTATTATAAGTATATCTTTTAGTTTTTATTTTCTTTATTAATTCATCTAAAGAGTTTACTTGTTCAATATATTTTAAAATACGATTATGTATTCCTTCATCTACTGTTTGATAAATTTTAATTTGTTCTTGTTCTGTTATAATTTTATATTTTAGAAATAAGAAATAATTATTATTTCTTTCTTTGCTTTTTAAATATTTATAAGTAAGGTCTGGTACATATTTTTGTAAATTTTGATTGTTTAAATTATTTCTAATAGCACTTGCACTTACTATTTCGTTATCTAGTTGGTTGTTATGAAAATCGTTAGTTCTTTTAATTGTTTTTACTTCTATATTAGCGTTTTGTTTAATAATTTCTTTTACATAAGATAACCCCAACAAATCATTAGGAAGACTTATTGTATTACCACATATATCTTTCAATGCTTTGGATAAGGCAGTTGGATAATTTTCTCCCTTATCTAAGTATTTTTTTACTAAAATATTATATTCTTTATTATTTAATTGAATCTTAGCAATATCTATTAGTTCTCCTGGATTATTTGATTCACTTCCAAATACAATTAAATCTGTTTGTAATTCTTTTAATAGTGAAATAGCTCCTTTAGCAAATATATCTGCTCCTTGAGTAGAAAATTCAAAAGGAAGTTCAACTACTAAATCCACATTATGATTTAATGCTATCTCTGTTTTTTCCCATTTGTTTAAGATACTTATATCTCCTCGTTGTGTAAAAGAGGAAGACATTACTAAAATAATTAAAGAATCTGGATACATTTCTTTAATTTTTTCTATATGATATTTATGACCATTATGAAATGGGTTATATTCGCAAATGATACCAACTTTTTTCATAAGTACCTCCGATTGCTATTATTATACTAAAAAATACACATAAATCAAATGTCAAATATTATATTAAATAATGATAGATAAAATTAATTTCCTTTCTTGCATCTTTTTGATATTTAAGATATAATGTTGCCGGTGATGAATATGAATATAGAACTTGATGAGTTGTTTTGTCATAATACTGATAAAATAATTATAGATAGTGAAATTAATTTTACTAGTGAATATTCTTCTAATGATATAAAATCTCTTGAAAATGTACATTTTAATGGGAATATAAAAGAATCTAGCGATACTACTATTAAATTAGAAGGAATATTAAATGGGACTATGGTTATAGAAGATTCAATTAGTTTGGAAGATGTTAAATATGATTTTTCGTGTGAAATAGATGAAAATTTAGATGAAATTCTAGAAAATAATCAAAATACTATTGATATTCTTGAAATTTTATGGCAAAATATTGTCTTAGAGATCCCGCTTAAATACACTGTAGTGGAAGATTTGAGCAAATATCAAGGGGATGGATGGAAAGTAATTAGTGAAGATGACGTTAAAAGGGATAATCCTTTTAGCATCTTAGCTGAAAATATGAAAGAGGAGTGATAACATGGCTGTACCATTTAGAAAAGTTTCAAAAACAAGAAAAAGAATGAGAAGAAGTCATAATGCTTTAGAAGTTGTAGGTACTACTACTTGTAAAGAATGTGGAGCAGTAATTAAACCACATCGTGTTTGTAAAGAATGTGGAAGTTATAAAGGAAAAAAAGTTGTTGAAACTAAAGATGCTGAATAGCATCTTTTTTTCTTGATTTATTTTGTAAAATGACTATAATAATACAACAAGAAAGACGGGGGATTTGTATGGATAGTATGAAAACATATGGAATTGTATTTAGAGTTTCTAAAATAGATGATAAAAATGTTTGGTTAAGAGCGTCATATCTAGTAGAAGGAACAGTAAATAGCAATGGTGATATTGTTGATAAATATGAGAAAATTTATAAAAGTATTTCTTCATCATCAGATTTAGATTCAAATGAAGAATATTTTGGATTCGGTGTTAGCCAAAGTGATTTACAAGGATTTTTTAAAGAGAAAGGATATCCACAGTCTCAAGCATTAAAGCCTGAAGTTTGTGCTAATTTTTACTTTGAATTTGCAAGAAGATATGTATTCATTTTAGAAAAAGGATCAAACGGAAATTATGATTTGTGTTATTCGGTTAACTTATATACAAAAAATTGTAAAGAGGTAGAGTTAGATAAGAATATAATGAGACAACTAATTGATGAACTTTTAGCATCAAGAGATAATATTTCCCCAAATTCAAACTTAGCGGTATTAGATAGTAATACTAATCCATACGATCCCAAAGAACTATTAAAAAAAGTTAAGAAAAGAGTTGTTGGGCAAGATGAAGCAGCTTTTCAATTGATTAGCACTGTGTGTAAAAATTTAAAATACAGCCGTATTGAAGGAATGAAAACAAATGTATTGTTATATGGACCAACCGGTTGTGGAAAAACAGAGTTGGTAAGAAGCTTAGCAAAAGAAATGGATTTACCATTAGTAATAGAAGATGTAACTAATTATACCGCTAATGGTTATGTGGGGGACTCTGTAAAAAGCATATTAAGAAGATTGTATGTTGTAAGTAATAATGATATGGGCTTGGCAGAACGTGGAATAATATTTTTAGATGAATTTGATAAATTAGCTAGTCCTAGTTCTGGTAAAACGGTTAATAAAACAGAAGTGCAGGAAGAGTTGTTAAAAATTGTTGAAGGTGTTAAAATAAACTTAAATGATACTAATAAGACTACCGAACAATTAATGATGGACACATCTAATATTACTTTTATATTGGGTGGAGCATTTACAGAATTATTAGAAGAAAAAAAGAAAAAAACAAGTGTTATTGGATTTACATCTTGTGAGCAAGAACAAACGAACGACCAAGATGTAGTAGAACTAACAAATGAAGATTTTGTAAAATATGGAATTATCCCAGAAATGGTAGGAAGAGTTCCAATTAAAATTCCTATTAGACAACTAGGACCTAAAGATTTAGAAAAAGTATTAACAACATCATCGATAAGTTGCTTGACTTTGTATGAAACTGCATTGTTATCTACAGATAAAGTAACAGTTGTTTATGAAGATAAAGGAAAATTTATCTCTAAGGTTGCTTTAGAAGCTGATGCACTACATGCTGGTGCTAGAGGTTTAAAGACTATAGTAGATAAAGTATTTTTACCAGTGGTTAGTAGAATTAGTACTACAGAACCATATAGAAGAGAATTGTTGTTGTCACCGGCAACAGTAGAAAATCCAAATGAATTTGTATTAAAAAAAGTAAAGAGGGAAAAGAATGAATTATCAAAAGGAACTGGAAAAACAAATCAGAGCTATAGACAAGGATAAAGTACCTAAACTTTTATTGCATAGCTGTTGTGCACCTTGTTCTAGTTACGTGCTAGAATACTTATCAGAATTTTTTGAAATTACAATTTACTATTACAATCCAAATATCTCACCTGTAGATGAATTTAATAAAAGAATAGCAGAACAAAAAAGATTGATTAGCAAGTTGCCTACAAAAAATCAAATATATTTTATTGAAGGAAAATATGAAAATGAAAAATTTGAGCAATTGATAAAAGGTAGAGAAGAAGAAAAAGAAGGTGGAAGTAGGTGTCATCTATGTTATAACCTTCGCCTAGAAGAAACTGCAAAATTAGCTAGTAAAGAAAGATTTGATTATTTTACTACAACACTATCAATTAGTCCTTATAAAAACTCTAAAGTTTTAAATGAAATAGGTAAAGAATTAGAAAGTAAATATAATATCAATTACCTATATGCAGATTTTAAGAAAAAAGATGGTTATAAAAGAAGTATTGAACTATCTAAAATATATGATTTGTATAGACAAGATTATTGCGGATGTATTTATTCTAAAGAATGGAAAGATAAATATAAATAAAGATGTGTAAAAAGTTTAGAAAATGTTACTAAACTTTTTTATTTTTGTTTTAAATTATATTATAGTGTGTTATAATCTTACTAGAATAGGGTTGATAGAGATGCTAGGAAATATTATAAGTATAGAAGAAAACAGTGTAATTATTAAATTGGCTATTGATGTTAGTACTCAAGCTAATTTAATAAATGTTCATGTGGTTTTTGAAGATGGCGAAAAGAAAATAGTTGGAGAAATAGTTAATATAGGTATTGATACTGCTAAAATTTCGATCGTGGGAGAAATAGACAACAATAATTTTATTCCTGGAGTTACGAAAAAACCGGCATTTAAATCAAGTATTAGAATTATAACTATGGATGAACTTGCATTATTGTTAGGTGAACAGCAAATAACTAATAATGATCAGATTTATCTAGGTAAATCTAGCATTTATAAAAATTATCGCATAAATGTTGGAGTTAATAGCTTTTTTAGTAATCATTTTGCAATTTTAGGTAACACTGGTTCTGGTAAAAGTTGTACTGTATCAAGACTTTTACAAAATATGTTTACTAGTAATAGCTATTTACCAGTAAATGCTAATATATTTATATTTGATGCATACGGAGAGTATACTAACGCTTTCTCTAAAGTTAGTGAGATATCTCCTGCGTTAAATTATAAAACGTATACGACTAATTCATTAAAGCCTGATGGAGAATTGCTTAGAATACCTTTATGGTTACTAGGTATAGATGATATTGCACTTCTATTGGACGCTAGTGATCCAGCACAATTATCAATAATAGAAAAAGCATTAAAATTAGTTCCAATTCTAAGAAAAACTTCATATATACAAGGAGATAATCCAGAAGTTATAAGATATCGTAATGATATAGTAGCGCGTGCCTTATTAGATATATTGCGCAGTGGAAAAGATTCCAGTAAAATAAGAGATCAAATTATAGCAATTTTAACAACTTATCAAACAAGAGATTTAAACCTTGAAAGTAGAATAGTGCAGCCTGGGTATGTAAGAACATTAAGACAATGTTTATATGTTGATAAGTCGGGGAAAATGCAAGAAATGGAACTTGTAGTAGATTTTATTTCTACATTTATTGTAGAAGGTTTAGAAATTCCAAGTCCTAATGGACAAATTCCATATACTTTAAAAGATTTAGAACTAGCGCTTGATTTCGCTTTAATATCTGAAGGGGTATTAAAAAGTGATAAAGTATTTGACTATGCTAATGTACTAAGTGTTAGACTTCATACTTTAATTAATAGTGATTATGCAATTTTCTTTGATTATAACGAAATGATAGATAGAAAAAGTTATATAGCAAAATTGTTGACGGCGGCTAATGGAAGAAAAGCGCAAATAGTCAATTTCAATATAAACTATGTTAATGATAGAATGGCTAAGACACTTACTAAAATAATTTCTAAGATGTTGTTTGACTTTGCAACAGAGATGGGGGAAAGAGGAACAATTCCATTTCATATTTTAATAGAGGAAGCTCATAGATATGTTCAAATGGATAGAGACCAACAACTGCTTGGTTATAATATATTTGATAGAATTACCAAAGAAGGAAGAAAATATGGTGTAATATTAGGACTTATTACACAAAGACCAAGTGAGCTTAGTGATACAAGTATTTCTCAATGTTCAAACTTTATTATACTAAGAACACTACATCCTAAAGACTTAGCATATATTAAAGAGATGGTTCCAAATGTTAGTGAAGAAATTGTTGCACACTTAAAAACTTTGCAACCAGGAAATGCAATAGCGTTTGGTTCAGCTTTTAAGGTTCCGGTTGATGTACAAATAGATAAACCGAATCCAGAACCGCTAAGTAGCAACAGTAATATTTCGAAAATATGGTTTGGATAAAAATAATACTTTAAAAATAAAGATAGATATGTTACAATACATTTATAAGAGTATAAAAATAGGTGGAGGATTAATATGGCTTTAGATAAATTTAAAAGTTTCTTTTCAGGTGGTGAAGTTGTAGAACAAGAAGAAGTTCCTACAACAGAATATTATAGTGAGCAAATAGTTGATGCATCTAACAAAATGATGCTTCTAGAACCAAGAGCATATTCAGAAAGTCAACAAATTGCAGATTATTTAAAAAACAGAAGTGCAGTAGTAGTTAATTTGAAAAGAGTTACTCCTGATCAAGCAAAAAGAATAGTAGATTTCTTAAGTGGTACATTGTATGCTATTGGAGGAGATTTACAAAAGTTAGGTGGGGGAATATTCTTATGTACTCCAAATAACATAAATGTTGAAGGAAAAATATCTGATGATAATGCTCCAGCAGCAAAAGGAAAAGGTAAGAAACAATTACAAGAAGAAGAGGACGAAGAATTTAATTGGTAAGTTGCTAAACAATGAGGTGATGACATGGATAAATTCCATTTAGAAACTAATGGTTATAGCCGTAGTGAAGTTAATAAGTTTATTGATGATGTTATTGCTAATACTGAGTCTATGATAAAAAGAGTTAAAACTCAACAAGTTGAAATAAATAATTTAAAAGAAGAACTTGTTCGATATAAAAGAATGGAAGAAACTCTTAAAGGCTCAATGTATAAAGCAGAAGAAGCTAGTACTAACATCAAGAAACAAGCTATGGATGAGGGTAAGATTATTGTTGAAGAAGCAAGAAAAAATGCATCACGTATAGTTAATGATGCATTATTAAGGGCTGAAAGAATTGAGTTAAAAGCCGATGTTTTGGAAAGAAATGTCAGAATCTTTAAAAGAAAATTAAAATCTGTGATAGAGCAACAGTTAGCAGTTGTTGAAGAAATAGAAATATTAGACTTAGAAGACTAAGTCTTTTTTTATAAGATAATTTGTCAAATCAAATGAAACACTTAATTAAACATAAATAAAAAAAGATTATAAATATAATCTTTTTATGCTTCAACATTAAAATCTTTATATAGAGTTCTTTTTTCTTTAGCAGATACTCTAACTCTTGTTCCGTCAGCTAATCTTACTACTTGAAGATTTAACTTCTGTTTACGATTGTGAGTATTTAAAGCGTGAGATCTATCTCTAGCTTTACAATTTGGTTTTCTATTTGATACATTAATTGCCATGATATTCCCTCCTTCAGTAAATAATACTTGCTTAATAACTTTATCATATTATTGAATAATAGTCAAATAATATTTTTAAAAAATTCGTTTTGTGATAGAATAACATTAAGGTGGGTGGTAATATGTTCACAAGTTTATATGTTAAAACCAATTACTCCTTATTATCTAGTTTAATATCAATAGATAAATTAATTGATACATGTGTTAAAAGAAAAATTAAATCTGTTGCTATATGTGATAATAATATGACTGGAGTAATGCATTTTTATAAGTCATGTAAAAAGAATAATATAAAGCCAATTATAGGGTTAGATGTAACATATAATGGTGAACATATATTATTATATGCTCAGAATTATGAAGGATATAAATGCTTAATTAAGTTATCTACAATCTCTAGTGAAAGAGAAATAACTGTTGAAGAGTTGGAAAAATACAATAATGATATTATTGCTATATTACCATATGCCCATTTAAATATTATAGATGAAATTGAACCAATTTATCCAAATCTTTATATTGGATATAGTAACATAAAAGAAGAAAAAGAAATTGATATATCTAAATACAAAAAAGTTTTTATAAACAAAACTTTATATATAAATAAGAAAGAAAGTGAATATTTAAAGTATTTATTCATGATTAAAGAGAACAAAACAATAGCAGATAATATTGACTTTATTGATAATTATAATTATTTACTTGGAGACGAAGTAATTTCATTAAGTAGTAGTGAGGGACTATCTAATTCAAATATTATTGCAGATTTATGTAATTTAGAATTTCCTAAGAATGGCAATTTACTACCAATATATAAAACAGATAATAACGATAGTGATGAATATTTAAAGAATTTAAGTATTAAAGGTTTAAATAAAAGATTAAATAATAATGTTAGTGAAGAATATAAAACTAGACTACTATATGAATTAGAAGTTATTAATAATATGGGATTTTCTAATTATTTTCTGGTTGTTTATGATTTTATAAGATATGCTAAAAAAGAAAATATATTAGTGGGTCCTGGACGTGGTAGTGCCGGAGGGTCACTTGTTGCTTTTTCATTAGGTATTACTGATATAGACCCTATTAAATATGATTTGTTGTTTGAGAGATTCCTAAATCCTGAACGTGTTACTATGCCTGATATAGATACAGATTTCCCCGATGTTTATAGGGACCAAGTAATTGATTATGTTAAAAACAAGTATGGAATTAAAAATGTATCCGGAATAATAACTTTTGGTACTTTTGCATCACGTCTTGCAATTCGTGATGTATCAAGAGTATTAAATATTAAATCAAACGATGTAGATATATTATGTAAACATATTCCTCTAGTCACAAAATGGAAATTAAATGATTTTTATAAAAAAGATAATGAGTTTAGAAATATAATAGATAACGACGAAAAATTGAAAAAAATGTTAGAAATTGCTTCGGTAATAGAGGGTTTTCCAAGACACACTTCTATGCATGCGGCAGGAATAGTTATGAGTAGGTTAGAACTTGATGAAGTAATACCATTAGTTAAAAATAATGAAGATTTATATTTAACAGGATATTCAATGGAATATTTAGAAGAATTAGGATTATTAAAAATGGACTTCTTGGGTCTTAAAAACCTTACTACTATTATGAATATTATTAGGGATATTGAAGAAAAAGAGGGAATAAAAATAGATTTTTCTAAAATACCTCTAGATGATAGCGAAGCTTTAAATATATTTACTAAAGCCGATACATCCGGAATATTTCAATTTGAATCATTAGGTATGAAAAACTTCTTACAAAACTTACGCCCAACTACGTTTGAAGATATTTTTGCTGCCATAGCGTTATTTAGACCGGGTCCTGCTGTTAATATTGATTCATATATTAGAAGAAAACATGGTAAGGAAGAAATTGACTATATTGATCCGAGTTTAGAAAACATCTTAAAGCCAACATATGGAATTATTATTTATCAAGAGCAAATAATGCAGATTGCGAGTCTTATGGCTGGATACACTTTAGGAGAAGCAGATATCTTAAGACGTGCTATGAGTAAAAAGAAAATGGACATTTTAAAAAATGAGGAAGATAAGTTTATAAATGGCGCTATAAATAGAGGATATAATAAAGAAACAGCTAAAAAAGTATTCGATTTAATTCTTAACTTTGCTAATTATGGATTTAATAGAGCACATTCTGTTGCTTATTCTTTAATTGCGTATAAGATGGCATATTTAAAAGCAAAATATCCAAAATATTTCTTTAGCAATTTACTAACATCTGTAATAGGCAGTGAAATTAAAACTAAGGAATATATTAACGAAGCAAAACAAAGGGGTATCAAAATATTATTGCCAGACATTAATAAAAGTTATGGTTACTATACAGTAGAACAAGAAGGAATCAGATTTCCTCTTTCTAATATAAAGAACATAGGCATAGTAACGTGCAGGGATATAATTGATAAAAGAGAAAAATGCTTCACTGATATATTTGATTGCTTTTCTAAAATTGTAACAAGAAATGTTAATGAAAAGACAATTGAATCATTAATTCTTGCATCATGTTTTGACTCTTTTGGATATAATAAAAAGACATTATTAAACAATTTAGATAATTTGCTTAATTATGCTTCTCTTACTAAAGATTTAGATCCTTCCTTAGTAATTAAACCAGAAATAGAACAGACTCTAGAATTCACCAAAGAAACATTAATGTTGAATGAGAAAAAATTATTCGGATTTTATTTGAGTGAATATCCTACAACTAATTATAAGGAACAGTATAGTACTATTGAATTATGTGATATAAAAAAATATTTTGATAAAACAATCGATACAGTGGCATTAATAGATAAAATAAAGATTATAGAAACTAAAAATGGAGATAAAATGGCTTTTATATATGGTAGCGATCATTCTTCGGTTATGGATTATACAATGTTTCCTAATGTATACAAAGAAAATAGCGATTTAGCAAGAGGTGATGTTGTTCTTGTTAGGGGAAGAGTAGAAAAAAGGTTAGATAAATATCAAATTATTGTTCAAAAACTCAAAAAATTAACTTAATAAAGGATATAGAAATATATTCTTTTATTATGTCAAATAACAAATTAAATGTTTGTTTATCGTTTTATTAGTGATATAATTATCTTAGATAATATGGAGTGATAATATGGCAAAAAGAAAAAAAAGAAAAGATAACCACAAAAAGAAGTTTCAATATACAAATGAACTATATGGTCTTGCATTTGTTTTATTACCTATTTTAGGAATAGGGATGGGAACTCCTTGGGGAATCGCTGGGAAAATAGTTAGAGCATTTGCTGTTTTTTTAGTGGGAACCTGGGATTTAGTATTCTTAATAGGGTGTATATTAATTGGAGGTTATTTACTACTAAAAAGAGAATGGCCTAAATTTCTTACTAGTAGACTAATTGGAATTTACATTTTATCTATAGGAGTGCTTGTATTTTCGCATTTAAGTTATGTAGAATTAAACGATGGTCAATCTATTGAAATTTTCAGAGCTACTTTAAATAATTTAATGAATAATTTTAATAGTATAATGGGAAACAGAAATTTCATCCCTAGTGGTGGTGGAATGCTGGGGTGCTCCCTTTCTGTCTTGTTTAATAAATTATTTGACCATTCGGGTACAATGATGGTAGCATTTGTGTTTATGATTACAGGTGGATGCTTATTTACCGGTATATCTATTATAGATATTGTTAAGAATAGTCTTAAAAAAGGAAAGGAAATGCTTCCTAAGAAGAAAGACAAAAGTGTATCTGACTCTGATGAAGAAGAATCTCTTCCTTCAGTTATTATAAACGACAATACATCTAATAAAATGGTTGTATCTAGTATCGAAGAGTTAACAAACATTAAAGAGGAAGTAAAAACTGAAGAGAAAAATTCTCAAGAAGTTATTCAAAATTCTAATTATAAATTGCCTAGTTTATCAATTTTAAATCCACCTAAGAAATCAAAAAATAATAATAATCAAACTGCAATAGAAAACAATATTGTAATTTTGGAAAGAGTTTTAAAAGACTTTGGAATTATTGGAAAAGTAGTAGAAGTAAACTCAGGGCCTTCTGTTACTCAATATGAAATGGAAATACAATCAGGTACTAAATTAAGTAGAATACTTAGTATTAACCGCGAAATATCTTTAGCGCTTGCTAAAAAAGATGTTCGTATACAAGCGCCTATTCCTGGTAAAAGTACAATAGGTATAGAAATAGCTAATGATACAACGTCACCTGTATCTTTAAGAGAAATATTAGAGACAATACCTAGTAATAAATCTAATAGCAAATTATTGGTTGCATTAGGTAAAAATATTATGGGTAATAGTATTTATTGTGAAGTTGATAAGACTCCTCACTTATTAGTAGCGGGTGCTACTGGTAGTGGTAAGTCCGTTTGTATAAATTGTATTATTGCATCTATTCTTATGAGGACTAAACCAGATGAAGTAAAACTTATGATGGTTGACCCTAAAAAGGTAGAGCTTAGTATGTATAATGGAATACCTCATTTAATGATGCCTGTAGTAACAGATCCAAAAAAAGCAAGTGTTGCTTTACAAAAAGTAGTTAGTGAAATGGAATCTCGCTATGATTTATTTAGTGAGAAGAATGTAAAAAATATAGCAACATATAACGAATGGGTGGATAAGCAAAATGCTAATCGACATGGTGATGATAAAATTAAGAAAATGCCATACATAGTAGTTATTGTGGATGAACTTGCAGACTTGATGTTGGTAGCTAGTAAAGAAGTGGAAGACTCTATTATGCGTATTACTCAAATGGCTCGTGCCGCAGGAATTCATTTGATTATAGCGACACAAAGACCATCTACTGATGTTATTACAGGTGTAGTTAAAGCAAACATTCCTTCACGTATATCTTTTGCAGTTTCTTCTAGCATTGACTCACGCACTATTTTGGATATGATGGGAGCAGAAAAACTTCTTGGTAAAGGAGATATGTTATTCTTGCCTATGGGTGAAAATGCACCTCAACGTGTGCAAGGTGCATATGTATCTGATGAAGAATTACAAAAATTAGTTGATTATACAGTGTCTCAACAAAAGGCTCAATATGATGAAAGATTTATGAATTTATCTTCTGCTAAGGATCAAGGTAACGCTGGAGGAGAGGTTAAGACAGTAGAAGAAGAATATGATGATCCGCTATATAATGATATAGTAGAATTTGTTGTAACTAGTGGTAAAGCTAGCGCGTCATTATTACAAAGAAGATTTAAATTAGGATATAATAGAGCAGCAAGAATTATTGACTTGCTCGAAGAAAGGGGTATTATCGGTCCACAGAACGGTTCTAAACCAAGAGAAGTTTTGGTAAAACTAGATGATGGAATAGATAATGAAGAATAAATAAAAACTACTTCTTATTTTGAAGTAGTTTTTGTTTTCAATAATTGTTTGCATTTTTTATCTAAATTTTGATATCCATCCTCAAAGAAAGATACACCAATAGTTGGTAGTTCGCTTCTTGGAGATTTTCCATGAATAGTTACCAAATTTAATAAATTGTTAAGCACTTGTTCTGGGTCATTTTGATAAGAATCAAATAAATCCAAACTAACTAAGTATGATAGTGCACCGTTAATTTCATCACGGTTTTCTTGTCGCACTAATTCTGGTAAGGTATCTCTAGTTAAAGAAAAATTAATCCCCTTGCTACGTAAGATAGGGGAAACACTTTCAAAATCAATTTGTCCTTTTTTATTAAGGGTAGAAAAAGATTGCTCTAAAATAAAGCAGTTTCTAATTATATCTATTGTTGTAATTAAATCGATTTTTTCAAATAAAAGAATATTTTCTTTATTATATCCCATTTTTATTAGTAATGAAGCGAAAAGCATATTAGCAAAATATCCTTCAACTTCACCATATGTACCTTGATATGGATTTATATAGAAAGGTAATTCAAGTTCTCTAATAATCGCATGAAATGCTTCATGGCCTAAAGAAATAACATCCTGTATAGAATGATATCTAGAGATTAATCCATAAGGTTTATGTTCAATTGGATCTGTAAATGTAAGACCATAATAGTTTGTCGGTAAAGTTCTGTTGCTCCTGATATGTAGTAAGTGATTATCTTTGTTTGTTAATTCATCAAATTTATCTAAAAAATATCTATTTGGTATTTGTTCAAATAAAGAGCGTGTTAATAGGACTAAATCATCATCGCTTAAATCCATTTTAGGGTGTACAGTTCTATCAAATTTAAATTCATAGGCACTAGTAACATAGATTGCATTTGACACAAGGGATATTTTCTCTTTACCAAATTCATAAAATTCATCTCTAAGTCGTATAAGATAAGGAACTTTTTTTATTTCTTCTTTTACTGGTTGATATTTTTTACTGTAGTTCTCAACCATTTCTGCATATAAATCATACAATTCTCCGTACATCTTGAATTTTTCTTCAAAAAAATCTCTTTTTTCAATTAACTTTTTTATATCCCAACTATATTTTGTCATAACATCCCCTCATTTGAATAGATATTGTACTGGAGTTTATTTTAAAAGTCAATTTGAAAAGAAATATAATTGTGCTATAATTCTATTAGAAGATGAAAAATGATGTCTTCTATTATCTGACATTTAATAAAACAAAAATATTTGAGTATAATAATGAATAAGGCGAGGTGGATTATGCAATATAAAAAAATAGAATTAGGTTCATATAACTTACACATGATAAAAACAGATCGTTTTAAAACTGTTAATGTGCAAATAATATTAAGTGATAAAATAAAAAAAGAAGATATTACTAAAAGAAATTTTTTATCAGATATGTTAACTTATTCTTCGCTAAAATATCCTACAAAAAAGGATATTTCTATGGCAAGTCAAGATTTATATGCTGCCAATATATATTCTACCAGTTATAGATTAGGTAATTATTATAATACTGATATTAATTTATATTTCTTAAATGAAAAATATAGTGAAGAAGGGATGACGGAAAAAAGTATAGAGTTTTTGTCTGAAATAATATTTAATCCAAATGTTACTAACAATAAGTTTGATAGTAGCTCTTTTAATGTAATTAAAAATAACATGCGTATTCAAATAGAAAGCGTTAAAGAAGATACTAGAAAATATAGTATGATTAAAATGCTTGAGAATATGGGGAAAGACCAACCTTATAGTTATCATGGGTTTGGTTATTTAGATGATTTAGAAAAAATAACAGAAGAAAACTTATATGAATATTATAAAGAATTTATAAAAAGTAGTAGTGTGGAGATTTTTGTAATAGGAAATATTGACTTTGATTTTATTGAAAAAATAATAAGAGAAAAATTTAAATTTAATGTTTATAAAAAGAAAAAAGAAAATCCTACTATAATTCATGAAAACATTAGAAGTCGTGCCAAAACAATTATTGAAGAAGATGATATCAATCAATCTAAACTTACTATTGGCTGTAAAGTAAATGGATTAACAGATTTCGAAAAACACTATGTTTTGACTCTTTATAATATAATTTTAGGTGGTGGTAGTGAATCACTTTTATTCCAAAATGTGAGAGAGAAAAATTCATTGTGTTATTATGTTAATTCCTCTTCTAATAAGGTTGATAATTTAATAATAATTTCATCTGGAATAACTAAGAAAAATTTTAAAAAGACTGTTTCCCTAATTAAAAAAGAAATAAGTAATATAGAGAAGGGAAATTTTAGTGACGAGATAATAGAGCAGGCTAAAATTAGATATAAAAGTGTAATTGATGAGATTTATGATTATCCAAATCAAATAATTTCGTCATATTATGCATCAGAAATCTTAGGCGTCGATTTCCCTGATATACGTAAAAAGAAAATAATGGAAGTAACGAAAGAAGACATAATGAAGATAAGTAAAAAAATCAAAATAGATACAATCTATTTGTTAGGAGGGAAAGACTAATGAATAAATTAGAACTAATTGGAACTGATACAGAAATATTTCACGAAGTTCTTCCTAATGGATTAAATGTTTACTTACTTCCATATAAAAATAAGAACAATTACTTTATTAGTTATTTTACTAAGTTTGGTTCAGTTAATTTAGAGTTTATTCCTTGTGGTGAAAAGAAAATGACAACTGTTCCAGAAGGTATAGCACATTTCTTGGAGCATAAAATGTTTGAACAAGAAGATGGTATAACGCCTTTTGAATTCTATGCCAAAAGTGGTACTGGTTGTAATGCTTCAACAGGATTTAAGGCAACTAGATATATTGTATATGGAACAAATAATTTAAAAGAAAATTTAGAATATTTAATTAAATATTTAAACAATCCATATTTCACAAAAGAAAACGTAGAAAAAGAAAAAGGAATAATTGCCGAAGAAATTAAAATGTATGATGATAATCCAGAATGGATTTTAACAGAAGAAGTGGAAAAAGCAACCTTCAAAAATCACCCAATCAGAAATGATATAGCAGGATATATCGATACTATAGAAAAAATAACAAGTGAAGATTTATATAGGTGTTACAACACTTTTTATCAACCAAGTAATATGGGGCTTATTGTTGGTGGGGATTTTAATACTGAAGAAATTTTAACGCTTATAAAAAACAATCAATACCTAATTGATAAAAAGAAAACTCCTTTACCAAAAACTAAAAATATAGATGAACCACTAAAAGTAAATAACGAATTAGTTGAAAAAAGTATTCACAATGTTACTAACCCTAAAGCAGGATTTACAGTTAAATTACCATTAATAGATATAAAGAAAAAAGATGTACATGAGTACAACATTTATATAGGAATGATTTTAAATATTTTATATGGTACTTCTTCTGGTTTTAGGGAAGAAATGATGAAACAAAACTTGTTAAATTCCTTAATATTAGAAAGGATGATTGTTGATGATTATTTAACTATTACTTTTTGGATCGAAAGCAATAATCCTAAACAATTAATTGAAAGAATTAAGTCTCATTTTGAAAATACAGATATAACAAAAGAAGAGGTAGAAAGATGTAAGAAAGTATGGATATCTTCTGAAGTTGTAATGACAGATAATATAGAAATAACTGTAGACAATTTAATAAACGATATTATTGAATATGGTGAAATTATTCCAAATAAGGTTCCTATAATAAGAGAAATGACATTAGAACGTTTAAATGAAATAAGAAAATCATTATCTTTTGATAATAATTCAACAGTTATTTTGTGGCCAAAAAATTCAAAGTAAACAAAAACTCTAGAATTAATCTAGAGTTTTTTAATATTATTTAGTTGCTATAACAATAAACTTTTGTTTTTTGATTAGAAACTCTTGGTGAAATGCCCATAGTTTTTTGATAATCCCATGATATTTCGTAATATCTATCGCGTGCCCCTTCGATGTCTCTACTATCAACTAAAGATAAATGATATTTTTGAGCAAAGGAATCAAACGCTTGTAATTTTATTAATTCTTGTATTTGTACATAACCCTCATCAACAGCTCCATCAAATGGTGATAAATAAAATTTAGTTGTAAGTACTCCATTATTGTCTTGGTTTATAGATGATAGATTGTTTTCAGCTCTATACATTAATGTATTTAGTAATTGTTGTTCTAGACTATCTATTTTTTGTTTTTTTACTAAAAGCTTTTTGAAATAATGTAAAGCATATTTATTCATATAAATCTTCCCCTTTCCACGATAGTGGCTATTATAATATATAATTTAAAGTATGTCAAATTATCAATTGATAAACGCTTTGATATTGTTTTAAATGTTATTAATGAACTACTTTATTTATTAATAAAAATGGTATATAATAATACATTGAAGGAGAATGAATATGGATGAGTCATTAGATAGAAAAAACTTGGTGGTTATGAAATTACTTCATTATTTCATTACAGAAAAAAATTATAACCCAATTATTTTGCAAGGTGCAGAGGATGAAATTTGGTTAGAAAACTTAGAAAGTGATTATAAAATTATTAGAATTGTATCTAATCATATTCACAATGAAGAACAATTGGATTTTGATTTATATAAAGCAAGACATATTATAAAAAAAATAAAGAAGAAAACCTTTTCTTTAAAAATGAATGCATTAAGTATTTTTACTGATCTAGGTGATAATGTAGAACTTAAAGAACAGCCTAATATTGATTGTATTTATTTATATGATGAAAAAGATATTAAAAAATATGACTTTTTATATCAATATTTTCCAGATATAAATAAAAAACTAAAGTTTTCCGAAGAAGGGTTGCAACTATTTATAAAAATAACAAATGATATAAATCATAAAAACAAGAGAGATGCAGAGAAGGTAGAAGAAATATTTAAACCTAAGAAAAATGTTGTAACCATGTCTTTGATTACGATTAATGTTGTTATTTATTTATTTATGCTACTTTTTGGTCAATATGATTATATGATTAATGAATTTGCTTTATATGGGCCTTATGTAATAAAATTAAATCAATACTATAGATTAATCACTAGTGCATTTTTACATGCAAATATATTTCATTTATTGTTCAACTGTTATGCTTTACATATAATTGGTAGTCAAATAGAAAATTATATGGGACGAATAAAATATTTAATAGTTTATTTTGCTAGTGCAGTTGTAGGAAGCCTGTTCTCTATACTTTTAACTAACGGTGTTAGCGTAGGGGCTAGCGGTGCTGTATTTGGATTAATGGGAAGCCTTTTATATTTTGGTTACCATTATAGAGTTTATCTAGGTACTGTGTTAAAAAGTCAAATAATTCCTTTAATAGTTATAAATTTATTAATAGGTTTTTCAAGCAGTGGAATAGATAATTTCGCACATATAGGTGGTCTTATAGGTGGAGCATTATCTACAGTAGCAGTTGGAGTAAAATATAAAAGTACAAAATTTGAAATGGTTAATGGACTTATTGTATTACTATTATTAATCGCGTTTTTGATATTTATGTCGTCAAAATATATTGGTTGATAACTTTATTTATTGGTGTTAAAATATAATTAGAAATGATAAATAAGAGGTGATAATATGAACGATACTACTCACTTATATTCAATTGAAGAATTTGAAGAAAAATTAGTAAGTGAAACTGTAAAAGAAGTATATCATGCGTTAGAGGAAAGGGGATATAATCCTGTAAATCAATTAGTAGGTTATTTAATGAGTGGAGATCCTGGTTATATATCTTCTCATAAAGAATCAAGAAACAAAATAACTAAAATTGATCGTAGTAAAATATTAGAAGTTTTATTAAAGGATTATATAAAAAATATATAATGAGATATTTAGGTCTTGACCTTGGTAGTAGGACACTCGGTGTAGCAATTTCTGATCCTACTGGATTAATAGCTTCTAGTTATACCATAATAAGACATAATGAAGAATATGACAGGTTAATTTCTGATGTTAAAGAAATCGTTCTAGATAAAAGAATAGACGAAATAGTCTTAGGACTTCCAAAGAATATGAATAATACCATAGGTCCTAAGGGAGAATTATCATTTCAATTTAAAGAAAAATTAGAACATCAATTAAATATACCAGTTCATTTAGTTGATGAAAGATTAACTACTAAGCAAGCTACTGATTTGTTAATTAGTAATGATACTAGTAGAAAAAAAAGAAAAAAAGTAATTGATAGTGTTGCTGCTACAATTATTTTACAATCATACTTAGATAAAAAGGAGAGATAATTATGGAAAATAATAATACTTTTAAAGTAATAAATGATGAAGGACAAGAAATAGTATGCGATATATTATTTACTTTTGATTCAGAAGAAACAAAGAAAAGTTATATTGTATATACAGACAATAGCAGAGATGCTGAAGGAAATATTCAAGTTTATGCTTCAATATATGATCCAAAACAAGATAATCCTAGATTAGAACCAATCGAAACTGAACAAGAATGGAAAATAATTGAAACTATATTAAATACATTACAAGATGAAATAAAAAAGAAAACAAGTGGACAAACTGGAGATAACGAGCAGTAATGCTCGTTATTTATTCGAGGTAGTAAAATGAAGATATTTAGAAATATTGCATTAGCATTATTAATTGCATTATCCTCTATTATTATTTTTATTGGTGTATATTTTAATATTAATTTATCACCTATAGATAAAAATAATGATGAGTTTAAAATGGTAATAATTCCACCTAAGACTAGTACTAAAAAAATAGGGGAGATTTTAGAAAAAGAGGGTTTGGTACGTTCCGGACAGTTCTTTTATATTTATTGTAGAATCTATAATATAAACGATTTAAAGGCATCTACTTATGAATTATCTCCTAATATGAGTTTAGAAAAAATAGTAGAAATATTAAAAGAAGGGAATAATTACAATCCTGATATGATTAGTATTACTTTTATGGAAGGAATTAATATGAAAAAAATAGCTTCCATTATAGAGAAAAACACTAATAATACAGCTGATGATGTTTATAATAAATTAAAAGATAAAGATTATTTAGATAGAATTATTGCAGAATATTGGTTTTTAACAGATAAAGTTAGAAACGAAAACATTTATTACCCATTAGAAGGTTATTTATATCCAGATACTTATTTTTTAGAAAATAAAGATGTTAATGTAGAACAAATATTTAAAATTATGTTGGATGAAATGAATAAAAGATTGACTCCATATCAACAAAAGATAGAGTCTAGTAATTATACAGTTCACAACTATTTAACTATTGCATCAATAACTGAGTTAGAAGGAGTATTAAAAGAAGATAGAGCTAACATTGCAGGAGTATTCTATAATAGATTAAATAAAAATATGAGTTTAGGTAGTGATGTTACAACATATTATGCATTTGGCATTGATATGAATGAAAGAGATTTAAAAGCGAGTGAAATAAACACATATAATCCATATAATACTAGAGGGCCTAAAATGGAAGGTAAAATACCTGTAGGACCTGTTTGCATGCCATCAATAGATAGCATTGATGCAAGTATTAATTACACAGGTAATGATTATTTGTATTTTGTAGCTGATAAAAATAGAAAAGTTTATTTTACAAAAACATTAAAAGAACATAATGCAAAAATAAAAGAACTTAAGGATAAAGGAGTATGGATAGAATGGTAGAATTACACCATGATATAAAAGAATTAAAAGAATATGCCAAAGAAAACAATGTTCCTATTATGATGGAAGATGGAATTAATTTTCTAACAACATTTGTAATAAAACATCAGACAAAAACTGTTTTAGAAATTGGTACAGCTATAGGATATTCAGCAATAATGATGGCGTTAGCTAGTCCTAATTTAAAAATTACATCAATTGAAAGAGATGAAGAAAGATACTTAGAAGCAGTAAAAAACATAAAAAAATTTAAATTAGAGGATAGAATTACTTTAATATATAGGGATGCTGAAGAAGTAGAATTAAAAGAAAAATTTGATTTAGTTTTTATAGACGCAGCAAAAGGAAAAAATATGATGTTTTTCGAAAAATTCTCTAAAAACCTAAACCAGAACGGATTTATTATAACTGACAATATAAATTTTCATGGATATGTGAATAAAGATGAAAGCAAGATAAAATCCAGAAATTTAAGAGGGCTTGTTAGAAAAATAAAAGATTACATTTCTTTTCTTAAAGAAAATGAAGAATTCAAAACAGAGTTCTATGAAACTGGGGATGGTATTGCAGTAAGTACTAGAATATAGAAATATATAATTATATTTCTTTTTTTATATAATTAAAAGCAAGATAGAGTTTTTTCAACTTTTATGATACAATACAGATGTTATTGAGGTGAAGTATGAAAATAGTTGTTGTACCAAATGATATTAAAGATTTAGATAAATATGTTTCTTCTGGAGCAGAAGGATTTATTTTGGGGTTAAAAGATTATTCAGTTAATTATTTTGGAATTACTATAGAGGAAATAAAAAATATTGTAGAAAAATATAAAGATTTAGATATATTTATAAGTATTAATAAAACTATATTTAATAAAGAACTTAAAGAATTAGAAGAAAAACTTATAGAATTAGATTCTATTCCTATTAAAGGAGTTTTATTTTATGACTTAGGAGTTTTATCAATTTATAAAAAACACAATTTTTCATATTCATTAGGATGGCATCAAACTCACATGGTTACTAATTATAATACTTGCAATTTCTATTATGATAATGGTGTAGAATACGGTGTATTAGCTAGTGAAATTACAAAAGATGAAATGATAGAAATAAAAAGGAATACTAATATGAAACTATTTAGTTTTATTATTGGTCATCCTATTATGGCGCATTCTAAAAGAAGGTTATTAACTAATTATTATAGAAGTCAAAATAAAGAGTATGATGGTAGTTTAAAAAGCATATATGAACGAGATAAAGAATATTTAATTTCTGATAATAGTGATGGGACATGTATATATGAAGGAGATATAATATCAGGAATAGATTATTTAGGCGAATTAAAAGATTCTCTTATAGAATATGGAATAATACATGGGTTTAATATAGAAGATAATTTGATAGTTAAATTAGTTTCTTTAACAAAAGAGATAATTACTAATAACAGTAATACAGCTATTAATGAGATTAAATTATTAATTTGTAATAATACAAGTTTTTTTGATAAGAAGACGATATTTAAGGTGAAGAAAGATGAAAAAAAGAATTGAGTTATTATCTCCTGCGGGGGATTTAGAAAGATTAAAAGTAACTTTATTATATGGTGCTGATGCAGTATATATAGGTGGTAAAGATTATAGTTTAAGAGCTAATGCGAATAATTTTTCTATTGAAGAAATAAAAGAAGCTTGTGATTTTGCACACAAATTAAATAAAAAAGTATATTTAACACTTAATATTGTTTTTCATAATGAAGATATTAGTGGTGTAGAAGACTATATCAAATCTGTAGCAGAATGTGGTATAGATGCGTTTATTGTTAGTGATCCCTTTATTATTAGACATATAAAAAATAATTATCCTAATGTTGAAGTGCATTTGAGTACTCAAAATTCCACTGCTAATATTGAATCGGTTAACTTTTTTAAAGAAGAAGGTATCGATAGAGTAGTACTTGCGCGCGAATTATCTTTATGTGAAATAAAAGAAGTAATAGATAATACAGAAGTAGATGTTGAAATATTTATTCATGGTGCTATGTGCACTTTCTATAGTGGTAGATGTACTTTATCAAACTATTTAACTAATAGAGACTCTAATCGTGGTGGATGTAGTCAGGTATGTCGTTTCGCTTTTAATATAGAAAATGAAGGGCAAAAATTTACTATGGCTACTAAAGATTTAAATGCATCTCGTTATATTAGTTCTTTGATAGGTATAGGTGTTACGTCATTAAAAGTTGAAGGAAGGATGCGCTCTTTATACTATTTGGCTACAGTTATTGGGTGTTATAGAAAAATAATTGATGCATATTATGATAATAAACTAACTGAAGAATATTTAGAATATCAAGAAAAGGTCTTATCTCGTGTTGCAAATAGAGAAACTTCTGCCCATTATTTAGAACATGAAGCTGATTATAAAGATCAATATTATACAGGTAGACAAGAACTGTCTAATCAAGATTTTTTAGGACTAGTTATTTCTTATGATGAACAAGAAAAAATTGTAACTCTAGTTGAGAGAAATTATTTTGAAGTAGGAGATGAAGTTGAACTATTTACTCCTAGTGGTGAAATATATTCGTTTACTATTAATGAAATGTATAATGATGATATGGAATCTATAAGTGTTGCAAGACATCCTGAAGAAATTATTAAATTAAAATTAGATGGAAATATTGTAGAATATTCTATGTTAAGAAAGAAAGTGAAATAATATGAATTTTGATGACATTAAGAAAAACTTAATTGAAAGAGAAAACTCTTTATCAATCCATGCGACTAAAAGTACTAGTTCAATTAGATTGAAAGAAGAAACCAGCGATCTTAGACCGGCGTTTTTTAGGGATGTAGATAGAATTCTTCATAGTATTTCTTACACTAGATATATGGATAAGACACAAGTGTTTTCCTTTAAAGATAATGATCATATATCTAAAAGAATTGTACATGTTCAACTAGTTAGTAAAGTGGCAAGAACCATAGGAAGATGTTTAAATTTAAATGAAGATTTAATAGAAGCTATAGCATTAGGACATGATATTGGTCATACTCCTATTGGGCATGTTGGAGAAGCTATATTAAATGAAATATCACAAAGAGAACTAAATGAATATTTTATGCATAATGTTCAAAGCGTTAGAACTTATCTCGATATAGATAACTTTGGTAAGGGAAATAATTTGTCAGTACAAGTATTAGATGGAATTTTATGTCATAACGGAGAAATTCTAGAGAATATCTATGAACCTAATTTTACTAAAACAAAAGAAATGTTTTTAGAAGAATACAAGAATTGTTATACAAACTTGGAAGTCGCGAGAAAACTTAGACCAATGACTTTAGAAGGCTGTATAGTAAGAATATCTGATATAATCGCATACATTGGTAGAGATATAGAAGACGCTATTAGACTAGGAGAATTAGAAAGAAGTGATATACCTAGTCATATAACAGATGTACTGGGGGATAATAACAAAAGCATAGTAAATACTATTATTATGGATATAGTAAAAAACAGTTATAATAAACCATATATAAAAATGAGTAAAGAAGTATATGATGCCGTATTTGAACTAAAAAGCTTCAATAGAAAAAATATTTATGCTAAAGCAAATAGTAAAGAAGAAGTAAACTATTATAAAGATGCATTTAATAAATTATTTAGTAAATATTTAGAAGATTTAGAATATAATAGAAAAGATAGCGAAATATATACACTTTATATTAATAATATGAGTAAAGATTATGTTGAAAAAACAGTAAAACAAAGAATCGTGCTAGATTTTATATCTGGTATGACCGATGATTTTTTTATTAAATCATATAATAATATTAAGTAGAAATTGCTGTTAACAAAATTAACTTGACAAAAAAATATAAATGTAGTATTATGTTGAATTGTATGAGGTGACCAGATATGCGTGAAAAGAAAATATATTTGACCCAGGAAGGTCTAGAAGAATTAAAAAAAGAGTTAGATGAATTAATAAATGTAAAACGTCCTGAAAACATTCAAGCAATTAAAGAAGCTAGGGCATTAGGGGACTTATCTGAAAACGCTGACTATGATGCAGCTAAAAATGATCAGGCTGAGATTGAAGGGCGTATTAAAAGAATAGAAAAAATGTTAGACAATGTAGAAATAATTGAAAAAAAGATTAGTGATGTAGTGTCACTTGGTTCTACTGTATGTATCAAATATTGTGATGACGATGATGAAGAAGATGAATATCAAATCGTAGGTAGTCAAGAAGCAGACCCATTTATGAGTAAAATTTCAAACGAAAGTCCAATTGCTAAAGCAATTATGAATAAAAGAGTTGGAGATGTTGTAGAAGTAGAAAGCCCAAATGGTGTTTATAAAATAGAAATAACTGAAATAAAATAGTGTAAAAAAGTGCATTTTGTCACTTTTTTTTATTTGTTCTATTTATAAATATATTAAAATGTGTTATTATTTATTTAAAGATAGAGGAGGATATTATGAAAAAATTTAAATTTGTAAACATTTTACTAATATTAATGATGATTTTTACTATTCCTGTGGCTCATGCTCATGAGGTTGAAGTAGATAAAGATAACATTACAATTCAATCTGTGGAGGGAACTATTTACAGTGGAAGTGAGATTGTTGTTAATAAGGAGAAACTAGGCATTAGTGATTATGAAGTGTATTATCAATATGTTGTAATTGAAAATCAAGTATATAAATTATATATGGAAAAATTAGAAGAACAAAATGAATACATAAAAAACTTTCTAAAAGATAATAATCTAGAAGATATAAATGATGCTAGCAATGAATTAAAAGAGGATTATATAGCAGCAATGGAAGGGTTTATTGAAGAAGCAGAAACAATTTTACCAGCATATGTGGAAGATAACTGGGTAAAATCTACAGATGGTACAACAAAACTAGACTTAACAGAGGTACCAGAAAACTCTTTAGGATTTCAACCTTACTCATTATGGATAAAAGTTGTACCAACAGATGAAGGTAAAGAACCAGTTTATAATGATATTGTTGTTGAGGCAGAAAGACAAGTAGTAGATAGTGAATTAAAAGAAGAAAATGCTAGTACTGGTGACGGTGTTATGTGGATTGCATTAAGTGCAGTAGTACTTGCTGGTATAATGGTTGTAAGTTATAAAAAATCAAATGCATAATAAAAGGTAGCTTAGCTACCTTTATTTTTGTTTGAAAAATAATAATTCAGTTAACAAAATCACAATTATACAAACTAATAATATAATAAATAAATTTATAAAATCACTACTTATCATGGTACTACCTCAATCCACTAAGTTAACTATCTGCTATACTATAATAGTATTTTATCCTAATATTAAAAAAAATACAACAAATAAAATAATAATTTAAACGTATTTCAAAAAATCTTGAATAAAAAGCATATTTCATATATAATATAGGAGTATTGGAGGAAATATTATGGCAAAAAAAGATAATAAACATGAAATTATAGTAAAAATAGAAGGTGAATCTTGGGAGAGTGCCCTTGATAAAGCATTTAAAGAAGAAGTAAAAAAAGTAAATGTAGATGGTTTTAGAAAAGGTAAAGTTCCAAGAGACGTTTTTGAAAAAAGATATGGTAAGGAACGTTTATATATTCCTGCAGTTGACTATGTTATTGAAGAAGCATATGTTAAAGCAATAGAAGATTCTAAACTAATTCCAGTAGTACAACCAAAATTAGAAATTGTTAGTGTTAACGAAAGTGGAGTAGAAATTAAATTTATTATAACTACTAAACCTGAAGTTAAAATTAAAAAATATAAGGGATTAGGAATTAAACCAGAAAAAGTTAAAGTTACTAAAGAAGAAATAGAACATGAACTAGGACACATATTAGAAAGATATAGCGAATTAAAAGTAAAAGAAGGTTCTGTTGAGGAAGGTAATATTGCTATAATCGATTTTGAAGGGTTTAAAGATGGTGTTGCATTCGAAGGTGGAAAAGGTGAAAACTATGAGCTTGAAATCGGAAGTCACACGTTTATTCCAGGATTTGAAGAACAATTAGTAGGAATGAATACTAACGAAGAAAAAGAAATCGAAGTTACATTCCCAGAAGAATATCCTGCTGAAGAATTAAAAGGTGCTAAAGCGACTTTTAAAGTTAAAGTTAATGAAATTAAAGAAAAAGTGGCAAGAGATTTTGATGAAGAATTATTTGAAGACCTTGGTATGGAAGGCGTAGATTCAAAAGAATCTTTAGAAAAAGAAATTGAAGCTAATATTAAGGCACATAAAGAAGTTGATTCTGAAAACAAATATGTTGATGCATTATTAGAAGCAGTTGGAAAAAATACAGAAGTAGATATTCCAGAAGAAATGGTTGAAGAAGAAGTAGATAGATTACTACATAGATTTGAAGAACAAATTAAAATGCAAGGAATCTCTTTAGAATTGTATTATCAATTTACTAACTCTAAAGAAGAAGACTTAAGAAATCAATTAGAGAAAGAAGCTTATAATCATGTATTATATCGTCTAATGCTAGAAGAAGTAGCTATCTTAGAAAAGATAGAAATTACTGATGAAGAAGCAGAAAAAGAAGCTGATAACTTATCTAGCAAATACCAAATGGAAAAAGAAGAGTTCTTAAAGATGTTTGGTGGATTAGATATGATTAAATACGATTTAGAAATGCGCAGAGTAATTGATCTATTAAAAGAATTAAATAAATAATAAAAATAAGAAACTATATTCTAATATCAGGATATAGTTTTAATTTACACTTTTTGTCAAAGGAAAAAATTTTATAACTAATTATAATTCTGTACTTGCAAATTCCTAGTGGTTGGGCGGTATAATGTGTATATAAAGAAAGAAGGAGTGAAAGGATGGAAAAGAAAAATAATAAAGGGGTAGTAATTTCATTATTGGTAGTAATAGCAGTATTAATAGTTTCTATTACATACATGTTTATAAGTGGAACAATATCATTAAATAGTAACGAAAAAGACAAATGTGATGTAGAAGTAGTTGAAGATGATGAAATTAATTATCTAAAACAAATACCGGTAAAAGTCTTATTTGGACGCTATGGTGATAGTCCAACAAATATTATATTATATGATGGAGCGGTATATATTCGAATGGAAGAATGTTTTCCAAAAGAGAATATTCTTGCATATATTTGTGATCCGGTTAGTAATATAACAACAGCATATCAAAAATATAATTTTGAGCATTTTGAATACAATATGGTCTTTAATTATCCACTAGAAGATACAGAATTTGTAGGGTTAAAATTGAATGTTGATGATGTTAAAGCAATATATTCTGTTGAACAAGGTCAAGCAAACGCACCTCGTAGTCAAGGTTTTGTATTAGTAAAAAATGATGGCTCAGTTGAAATGATTTCTTATCAGGATATTTTTGACTTGAATTTAACACCAACTAAGATTTCTGATTTAAAAAATATCGTTAATGTTGTTAATGAGGTTCATGAAGATCAAGGTGGTCCTGATGGTGTTGTATTAGGTGGTGGAATATACACTTATGCAATAGATTCTGAGGGCAACAGGTATAATTTATACAATTATTTTAATTAATTTAAATAATAAAAAGTCGTAAGGCTTTTTTTTTATTTAAAATTATGTTAACATATACATAGAATAGGGTGATGATATGAAAAATAATAGTAATGATTCAGGGGCAACAAAACTTTTATGTTATTTGGGGATTTTTATTTTGTTATTATTTATAATACTGCCTCCATTGTTTAGGGTTTTATTCCCTGTAGAAGAGGAAATAGAGGAGGAAAAGAAACAGGTTATAATGAACTTAACATGTGAAAAAACAGAAGATTTTGTAGAATATAAGGTAAAAACAACTATTAATACTAATTATGTAGATGGTGTAATTAATGACTCAGTATTTAAATATGAAATAGAAATAGTTGAAGAATTTATGGAGAATGATGATATTGAGATAGAAGAATATGAAACGTTGAAAAGGATAAATAATGTTGATTTTGAAGAAGAGGAAAATTTATATACATTAAAGATTGACTATAAAAAATTTGGTTATAATGACGAACCATTGTTAGATGAACACAGAAAAAATATAAGTGATCAAATGCGTTTTTATACAGAAGAAGAACACTTTGAATGTAAAACTACCCAAAGTTAACAGGAGGTTTTATGAAAATTAATAAGCATATCTTTAGAGGGTATGATATAAGAGGAAAGTATCCTACTGATTTAAATAGTGATGTTGCTAATATTATTGGTAGAAGTTTTGGTACATATGTAAAAAGACTTGGTAAAGATACTTGTATTGTAGGAAGAGATAACAGATATTCTTCTTTAGAGTTATCTACTTCTTTAATAGAGGGTATTTTATCAACAGGTATTAATGTCATCGACATAGGTCTTGTTACCACGCCGATGTATTATTATGCTTGTATTTTAAAAAACAATCCGACAGGAATTATGATCACTGCTAGTCATAATCCAAAAGATGATAATGGATTTAAGTTTGCTTTTGATGAAAGAGGAAATGCAAGAGGTGAAATGATTGAAGACTTTAGAGCTTTTACTCTAAAGGGAGAGTTTGACACAGGAGTTGGAAGATTAACTAAATTTGATGTTAGAGATGATTATATAAAACTGATGTTATCATCTATTAATTTTGGAAAAAAAGAATTAAAAGTAGTATTGGATTTAGGAAATGGTACAACTTCGTTTATAGCTAAGGATATATTTTATCGTTTTCCTGTTGATGTAGAAGTAATTTATGGTGAGAGTGATCCTAATTTTCCTAATCATCATCCAGATCCAAGTATAGAAGAAAATCTAAAATCACTAAAAAGAAAAGTATTAGAACTAGATGCTGATATAGGTATTGCATTTGATGGTGATGGTGATAGACTTGGCGTTATTGATGAGAAAGGTAACTATGTTTCAACTGATAAATTAATGATTGTAATAATTAGAGATATTATTAATAAAGTTAATAATAAAAAGTTTCTATATGATGTAAAATGTTCAAAATCTTTAGAAGATGAAATAATAAAACTTGGTGGCATTCCGGTTTGTTATAGAACAGGTAATTCATATGTTAAAGCAAAAATTAAAGAGGATAATATTCCTTTTGGAGGAGAACTATCAGGACATGTTTATTTCAATGATACTTGGCCAGGTTTTGATTCAGGAATATACGCTGGACTAAGATTAATTGAAATTTTATCAAAAAATGATAAAAGCTTAAGTGAATTATTAGATGGAATTAACTATTATGAGGAAACTCCAGAAATAAAAATTATATCAAAAGACGAAGTGAAATTTGATGTAGTTAATAAAATAAAAGATTATTGTATAGAAAAAGGATATAATATTATCAGTATTGATGGTGTTAAAGTGAATTTTTCTTTCGGATGGGCACTTATTAGGTGTAGTAACACAGGCCCTCATATAACTATGAAATTTGAAGCCGACAACAAAGAAAAATTAAAAGAAATGCAGGATGAATTTATGGTTTTGGTTGATAAGTATAACAATGTGTAAATTTACATTAACTTTATTAATAACAAAGCAAAGTAACTTTACTTTGTTTTTTAATTTTGTTATTCTTAATTTAAGATAATAAGTTAATGATAAGGAGTTAAAAATGAAAAAATTAGTTTATTTATTATTAGTAGTATCCATTATGTTTAGTGGGGTAGTTGCTTATGCTGCATTACCATATCAAGAAAATATTAAAAGGGTAACATTATATACTTATGATGGTATATACACAACACGTAGATATGTTGAAAATTATTCTAGAATGGAAAATGTTTTGAAAGTTATTAGCGATAAGAAGGAAACTGATAAAACAGTAGGGGAAAAAGAAAAATTAACAAATTTGGAACTATCATACGCAGATGGAAGTGTAAAAAAAGTTGTTTTTTATGGTAATAACATTATTGGTGTAACAGAAAATGGTACTGAAGTTATGTATGAAGTTGATTATGGTAGTGATATTGAAGCCACTATTATTGCTCAATTTAGTGATATAAAAGTTGGAAGTGGAAGTGAAAGTACTAATGGAAATCCTCAAACAGGAGATAATGTATTATTGATTGGAGGACTACTAATTGTTACTTCTTGTGTTGCATTTATAGCGTATCGTAAAACAAGATTAAGTTAATTAATTTACAAAGTATTTACAAACATTAGACTAAAGAATCTTTTCTTTAGTCTTTAATTTTATTATAATTACAATAGAGGTGTTACGATATGAGTATGAAGAAAAAATGGGGAATAATATTATTGATTGCACTAGGAATAATATTAATAGGTTCTGCAATGTCGTTTATGAATACAAACATCGACAATAAGGAATCATCCAATAATGAAGAAGAAAAGAAAGAAGAAAAAGATAATATCGAAGACGAATCAAAAGAATTTAAATGGGGGACTTATGTACCTGTTCCTTATATAGATGAAAAATATGGTCAGATAGAAGTCACGGCTTACGGAATCGCATATTATGAAACAAAGGAAGGTGTTGAATTTAATAGCACCATTGAAGATATTGTGAGAAGATCAACTATTTCTGCATTTAGTAGTAGATTATCACGTTATAATAACAATAGTTATACTACGCTTCTTCAATCCTTTAATGATGATAAAGAGGAAATGTTGAAAAATATTAATGAAAACTTTGAAGATTATGGTGTTGAGCTTGTTGATATTAAAATAGAAGCAATCAATTTAACAGAAGAAAGTAATCAAAAAGTAAAAGAACAACAAAAGCAAGAACTATCTAATGCTAATACTGGAAGTTATTCAGATAATTATACTAACAATATAAATAATTATAAAATTAAAGCAACTTCTACAATGAAAATGCAAGGAGTTGAATATATAACATTAATTGATGGTATATTAGATGAAAAAAATCAAAAAGAATATTTGAAAACAACGATATCCACTTCTGGCGTAGGCGTTGTTATGGAAACCTATACAGATTTTCAAACTGGTTATACTTATTCTTCTGATACGCTTTCAAAACAATGGCAAAAAACCGAAGGCGCTAGTATGTTTATAGATTTAAAATCAATTATGGAACAATTGGATAAAAACGAACATGTAATTAAAGTTAATGATAGTAAATATCAAATAAAATTAACAAAAGAAGAGGTTAATGAATTGGTAGGTTCCGAAGAAAGTCTTGGTTCAGTTGAAGTAACAAAAGACATTTATATTACTGTTTATGTAAGTAATAAATATATTACAAAACTAGAGTATGACTTTTCTGGGTTGATCACTGATGTAGAAAAATTTACTATGGTAATTGAGCTTCTTGATTTTAATCAAGCAGGAGAAGTTGCAATACCTAGTTCAGTAACAGGGTAATAATTGAGACACTTAATATTAAGTGTCTTTTTTCGTTAAACTTTGAGCTTATTTCAAGCTATTTATTGACTTGTATTTTCCTTTTATATATACTGAATAAGTACAGTTATTAATATAATAGATTGTGTGGGGTGTAGAAAATGTTAAAATTATTTAAATATTTAAAAAGTTCAATATTATCGATTTTAATAATTATTGTTTTATTAATGTGTCAAGCTGGATTAGATTTATCTTTACCAGATTATACTTCTAAAATCATTAATGTAGGTATAGGACAATATGGGATAGAGGATTCAGTAGCAAAAGTTATTACAGAAGAAACACTTGATAATTTAAGTGTGTTTTTAACTGATGAAGAAGAATCCGTTATTAACAATAATTATATCTTATTAGAAAAAACAGAATCTAATATAAGAGAATATCCATTATTAAAGAAAGAAAATTTATTTATTTATAATGGAAAAGAAAGAGAAGAAGTAAATAAAGTATTAGAACATGCTTTTGCACTATCTTATGTTAGTAATATGATATCTAATAATCCTGATAGTTCAGGTATTGTTATTCCAGAAGGATTATCTTTTATCGATATGTTAAAAATGATGGATATAGATACTAGAGAAAGTATCATTTCTAATATAGATGAGAAAGTAAGCGAAATGCCCGAATCCATTTTAAAAAGTACGGCGATAGAAAATATAAAGTTAGAATATGAGCATATTGGTATAGATTTAGGTAAGATGCAGACCAATTATATTTTAATAAGTGGAGCTAAGATGATTGGCATTGCACTATTAATTATGGCAGTATCAATATCAATAATCTTCTTTGGTTCACGACTTGCAGCGCGACTTGCTAGAACACTAAGATCTAAGGTGTTTGAAAAAGTTGTAAAATTTTCTAAGAATGAAATGAAGAAGTTTGGTACATCATCATTAATTACTAGAACAACAAACGATATTCAACAAATTCAACAAGTTGTTGTTATGCTTATGAGAGTTGTTTTTTATGCACCAATAATTGCCATAGGTGGAATAATTAAGACTACACGCGCAGATAATTCAATGTTATGGATTATTGTAATTGCGGTAGCAGCATTATTTATTATTGTAGGAACATTATTTATAACTGTAATGCCTAAGTTTAAAATCTTCCAATCTTTGATAGATAAGCTAAATTTAGTGTCAAGAGAAATCTTAACGGGAATTCCGGTTATTCGTGCATTCAGTAATGAACGTCATGAGGAAAAAAGGTTTGATGAAGCAAACACAAGACTTACTAAAGTTAATTTGTTTGTAAATAGAACAATGGCTTTAATGATGCCCTTAATGATGTTACTTATGAACGTTGTTTGTATTGCAATAGTATGGTATGGTGCAAAAGGAGTAGATGCTGGTACTATTCAAGTGGGGGACATTATGGCATATATTCAATATACAATGCACATAATTATGTCTTTCCTAATGATATCTATGATTTCTATTATGCTACCAAGAGCAAGTATTTCTGCTAGAAGAATTATTGAAGTAATAGAGACTGAATCAACTATTAACGATTCTGAGACAACTAAAAAAGGAGATATTCAAAAAAAAGGAGTAGTAGAATTTAGAAATGTATGTTTTAGATATCCTGATGCTAAAGAAGATGTTATAACAGATGTTAATTTTATTGCTAATCCGGGTGAAACTGTAGCATTTATCGGTTCTACTGGTAGTGGTAAATCTACTTTAATTAACCTAATACCAAGATTTTATGATGTTACTGAAGGTGCTATTTTAGTTGATGGAGTAGACATAAGAAATATTAAACTAAAAACGCTAAGAGATAAAATAGGTTACGTTCCTCAAAAGGGAATCTTGTTTAGTGGAACAATAGAATCTAATATTAAATATGGAAACGAAAAGATTAGTAAAGAAAAAATGATTGAAGCTGCAAGTATAGCTCAAGCTAGTGAATTCATTAATAAACTAGATAATAATTACGCATCTAATATTTCACAAGGTGGTACTAATGTATCTGGTGGTCAAAGACAAAGACTATCAATTGCAAGGGCAATCGCTACAGATCCTGAAATATACATATTTGATGATAGTTTTTCAGCACTTGATTTTAAAACAGATGCAAAACTAAGAAAAGAATTAAAAAAAGTAACTAAAAATAGTACAGTGTTTATTGTAGCTCAAAGAATTTCAACAATAATGCACGCTGATAAAATAATAGTATTAGATGAGGGAAAAGTAGCAGGTATCGGAACTCATGAGGAATTAATTGAAAAGTGTAATGTATATAAAGAAATTGCGTTATCGCAATTAAGTAAGGAGGAAATATAATGGCAAGAGGACCTATGGTAAAGTCTATTGATAAGGCCAAAGACTTTAAAGGTACATTTAAAAAATTATTAAGCTATATAAAGAAATATAGACTAGCAATATTTGCTGTTGTAATTTTCTCAGTATTAAGTACTATCTTTTCAATAGTTGGACCCAATATTTTGGGAGATGTAACAACAGAAATATTTAATGGTCTAGTAAATAAAATTACGGGTAGTGGAGAAATAAATTTTGATTTTATCAGAAATACATTATTATTGTTATTAGGATTATATGCTTTTAGTGCCTTTTGTACATTTATTCAAAACTTTATAATGAATACTATTACATGTAAAATATCATATAGCCTAAGAAAAGAAATAAGTTCAAAATTACATAAATTACCACTTTCATATTTCGAGACTAGAACGCATGGTGAAACTTTATCAAGAATTACTAATGATGTTGATACATTTTCATCTAATTTAAGTCAAACATTAAGCCAAATAGTACACTCTATTGCTGTTTTAATTGGAACTATTGTTATGATGATAAGTATTTCTTCTAGAATGACTATTGCGTCAATTTTGTTACTTCCTATATCGGTATTTGGGATGGGATTTATTATGAAACATTCTCAAAAATTTTTCACGAGGCAACAAAAGAATTTGGGAGATATGAATGGTATTGTTGAAGAAGTATATGGGGGACATGATGTAGTTCAAGTGTTTAATTCAGAAGAAAAAGAAATTGAAAGATTCGAAGAAGTAAATAAAAAGTTATATGACTCGGGTTGGAAGAGCCAATTTGCTTCAACATCAATGCATCCTTTAATGAATTTTGTAGGTAATATAAATTATGTTTTTGTATCTATTTATGGGGGATATTTAACAATAAAAAACAAAATTCAAGTAGGGGATATATTATCTTTTTCACAATATATAAAAAACTTAAATCGTTCAGTAAGTGATATTGCTCAAATATTTAGCATGTTGCAACCAACTGTAGCAGCAGCTGAAAGAATCTTTGATTTCTTAGAAGAACAAGAAGAAGTAAAGGATATTAAAGAATCACATTCTATTGAAGGCATAGAAGGTAATGTAGAGTTTAAAAATGTTGAATTTGGTTATACTGAAGAAAAAACGGTTATTCATGGATTTAATGCTAAAGTTAAAAAAGGACAAAAAATCGCTATAGTAGGACCAACCGGTGCTGGAAAAACCACTATGGTAAAACTTTTAATGAGATTCTATGATATTAATAAAGGTAATATTTTAATTGATGGAGTAGATATTAGAAAGTTTAAACGAAGCGATTTAAGAAGCTTATTTGGAATGGTTTTACAAGATACATGGCTATTTAATGGTACTATAGCAGATAATATTAGGTATGGTAAACTAGATGCAGATATTGAAGAAGTAAAAGACGCCGCAAGAAGCGCTAGTGTTCACCACTTCATAAAAACTCTGCCTGATAATTACAATATGGTTTTAAATGAAGAAAGTGACAATATCTCTTTAGGTCAAAAACAATTATTAACCATTGCTAGAGTAATATTATCTGATCCTAAAATACTTATTTTAGATGAAGCTACTAGTAGTGTTGATACTAGAACTGAAGAGCTAATTCAGAAAGCGATGGATAAACTTATGGAAGGTAGAACTAGTTTCATAATCGCGCATAGGTTATCAACAATAAAAAATGCTGATCTAATATTAGTTATGGATAATGGTGATATTGTAGAACAGGGAAATCATGAAGAATTATTAAAGAAAAATGGTTTTTATGCTAAACTTTATAATTCACAATTTGATATTGTTTAGAATTCCACAAAAGGGAATTCTTTTTTTATTATATAAATGCTAAAAATTGGTAGTAAATAAACATGCTTGTTCGATTGTTTTTGCATCGAACATATGTTAAAGTTAAGCTTGAAGTTATAGATATGTTTATATAACCACCAATATACTTATATTTTAACTTTAAAATAAAATAGGGGGTTATATATGAAAAACGAAATTATAATATTTGAAAATCAAAATGTAAAATTAGAAGTAAATATGAAGGATGAGACGGTGTGGTTGTCATTAGAACAAATAAGCACATTATTTGGAAGGGATAAATCAGTTATATCAAGACATTTAAAAAATGTGTTTAGTGAGGAAGAGTTAAATGAAACTGCAGTTGTTGCAAAATTTGCAACAACTGCTAATGATGGTAAAACATATAATGTTGAACATTACAATTTAGATGTTATTATATCTGTTGGTTATCGTGTTAAGTCTAAGAATGATATTTTATTTAGAAAATGGTCTAATAAAGTATTAAAAGAGCATTTATTAAAAGGATATACAGTCAATGAAAAAAGATTAGAATTTTTAGAAAAGAAAGTAAAATTAATTGATATAGCAACAAGAATTAATAAAGATTCTAACGATATTAAAGAAGTATTAGAGGTTATTAATAGCTTTTCGGAAGGATTAGATATACTAGATAATTATGATCACAGAAGTTTTAAAAAGATAAAAGGAGCCTCATCAGATAAGAAAGTATCATATGATAATTGTTTAGAGATAATAAACCTACTAAAGTATAGTAGTGATTCTAATTTATTTGCGCTAGAAAGAAATAACGGATTAGAATCAATTATTAATAATATATATCAATCATTTGATGGAAAAGATGTATATGAAACTACTATTGAGAAAGCTGCTAATTTTTTATATTTAATTGTAAAGAATCATGCGTTTATAGATGGGAATAAAAGAATTGCTGCAACACTATTTATTTACTTTTTACATTTCTATAATATATTAACTATAGAAGGAAAAAATGTTATTGACAACAATACATTAGCAGCAATAACCCTTTTAATTGCAGAGTCTGATCCTAAAGAAAAAATAATTATTATAGATTTAATACAAAATATGTTAGGGAATAGTTTGTCATAAAGATAATAATATAAGAAAGGTAATTTACCTTTCTTATATTATTTTAGAGTTAAAATTTACATATTAATATTGAATAAATAATATTATATAAACATACATATAAAAAAGTAATGATGTTGACAAAATTCTTTTTAACTAGTATAAGTATAAAAGTGAAAGAGGTGTTTCTATGACTAAAAATTTAGTAATTGTAGAGTCTCCAAGTAAAAGTAAGACGATAGAAAAATATTTAGGTAAAGACTATAAAGTGGTATCTTCCAAAGGACATATTAGAGATTTAGCTACTACTGGTAAGTTTGGATTAGGAGTAGATGTTGATAATAATTTTGAACCTAATTATATTCCTATAGCAGGTAAGAAAAAAGTTATTAGTGAATTAAAAAAAGATATAAAAGAGAGTTCTAAAGTATATCTTGCAACCGACCCAGACCGTGAAGGGGAAGCTATATCATGGCATTTAAAAGATGCATTAGGTATAAAAGATAAAGATTATGAAAGAGTATTATTTCATGAGATTACAAAAGATAAAGTTATAGAAGCTTTTAAAAGTCCAAGAAAAATAGATGATAATTTAGTACATAGTCAAGAAACTAGAAGAATATTAGATAGAATAATAGGATTTAGATTATCTAGATTAATGCAATCTAAAACGGGAGGTAAAAGTGCAGGTCGTGTACAAAGTGTTGCACTTAAACTAATCGTTGATAGAGAACGTGAAATAGAAAACTTTATTAAAGAAGAATATTGGACTATTACGGGAATATTTGACGAACTAGAAGCTGATTTATTTAATTATGATCATAAAGATATAGAAATAAAGTCAGAAAGTGAAGCTGATGAAATATTAAACAAATTATCAAAAGAGTTTGTTGTAGAAAGTATCGAATCCAAAAAGAAAAATAAAAAGGCTAGACCTCCATTTATTACTAGTACATTACAACAAGAAGCATCAACTAAATTAGGTTTTACCGCTAAAAAGACTATGTCTATAGCGCAAAAGTTATATGAAGGAATTGACTTAGAAAATGAAACAACAGGTCTTATTACTTACATGAGAACGGATTCTATTCGCTTAAGTGATGAGTTTATAAAAAGTGGATATGCATATATTGATAAAACTTATGGTAAAGAATATGTTGGATATGTAAAGACAGCTAAGAAAAAAGATAATGTTCAAGATGCTCATGAAGCTATTAGACCTACAAGTATTAATAGAGAGCCACTAACAATTAAAAAGTATTTAACTAATGACGAATATAAATTATATTCCCTTATATACTATAGAGCACTAGCAAGTCTTATGGCAGATGCTAAAGTAGATGCTACTACTATAATTCTTGATAATAATAATTATCAATTTAAAGCTACTGGTCAAATATTAATATATGATGGATATTTAAAAGTATATAAAGATTATGAGAAAAGTGAAGATAGAGTTTTACCAGTGTTAAAAGAAAATGATATATTAATATCTAATTCTATAGAAAAAAATCAACACTTTACTGCGCCTCCATCAAGATATACTGAAGCTAAGTTAATTAAAGAGATGGAAGATTTAGGTATTGGTAGACCTTCTACTTATGCTAAAACTATGGATACAATTAAAGAACGAGAATATGTTGTTTTAGAAGATAAGAAGTTTAAACCTACTGTTATTGGTATTGAAACTACTGATAAATTACAAGAATTCTTTAGTGATTTAATAAATGTAGAATACACTGCGGAAATGGAAGAAGACTTGGATAAAATTGCAGAAGGAAATAAAGAATCATTAAATATATTAAGAGCATTTTATGATAAATTTGAACCAGAAGTAGAATCTGCTTTTAAAAATATGGAAAAGAAAAAAGCAGAGGAAACGGGAGAGATATGTCCTAATTGTGGTAATCCACTAGTAATTAGAAAAGGTAGATATGGAGAATTTACGGCATGTAGTAATTATCCAGAGTGTAAATATATAAAGAAAGAAGAAAAAGAAATAAAAGAAGTTTGCTCTTGTCCAAAATGTGGAGGAACAATTATAGAAAAAAATACTAGAAAAGGTAAAGTGTTCTACGGATGTAATAACTATCCAAAATGTAAAGTAGCACTTTGGGATATACCAACAGGTAATGTTTGCCCAGAATGTGGAGAGTTATTAATTAATAAAAATAACATAACAAAATGTAGTAGTTGTAAATATGAAGAAAAATAATCCGTAAGGGTTATTTTTTTGCTGTAAATATATTTTGAAAGGCTTGAAATGATTACTAGTGCAGAGATCTGTTCTAAAGAGGGAAATATAAAAATACCAAAAGAAGATATTGAAACTATGATTTATAATCAATACCTAAAAGATAATTTTGAACACCAGGATTTTATTTATACGCATTATATTGATTATGAGTTTAGTACATACATTAGATTTGTTTATAGCGATAATTATTACGTTTTGTTCTGTGATGTTGAACCTCAAAATAAATATGAAAGTGTAGCAAAATCAGTTATAAAAGAAAAAGATTATATTAAAATAAAAGCAAAAGCTTATTTTCAAACAGAAGAAAGTATTTATAGCGATTACGGTTTAACAAACAAAATTTCAGATAATCCAAGTGAAGATATGTTGAATTATATATCTGACGCAAGCGAATATGAATATATATATATATTAGATAATAATAACTATAAGTTAGAAAAAATAATAAGAATTAATTAAAAGAACCATATTATATGAAAGAGTGTAAAGAGATTTGCACTTTTTGTGATTTTTAAATTTTATGTATTGAATGATTAAAGATTTACATGTATAATAAAGCTAGAATAGAAAGTAGGCGAGGAAATGAAGAAGAAATTGCTTTTTTTATTTGTCTTTAGTACGATATTGTTTTTTGTGGATTCTGACGTTTTTGCTACTATGAACTATAAAAATACGGAATTACAATGTATTTATGGTAATGGTGTTCAAGTAAATATGAAATATGATAGAACAATTAATTCAAAGACAGATTTAGACCATATATCTATTACTTTGGCTGATTATCCAACTAATTCCACTGTAATATATGGAGACGAAATTACTAATCCAGGTTTATTTGATTGTGATGGTGGATGTGTTCCTCAAATGCAAAAAGAAAATTTTAATGATCTAAAAACTTTGAGATGCCCCAGTAATATCAAATTATGGAATGCAGTTATATACGAAAGGCAAGCTGATAGTTCAGAGTGGATAAGCAAAACAAAGGGTGTATATGCGTTTAGATACACTTATTCTTTTTTGGCTTCTGATTTTGGTAGCTCTTTTAATTCTTATGTTACCGATTATTATAAGGGGACGGATGGAAATGGTAGATTTGATGGTTTTGGATACAATTTGTGGTGGAAATGGTACTCAAACCTTAATAAAATGACTCACTTGACGCCCATAAATGCAACTAATATTGTTGATAAAGGCAATGCTTATAATAAAGGTTATAACTGGATAGCTATTCCTTTGGTAGCAGAGCGATTATATATTGTGGAAGATATAGGAGATGATTCTTATTCTCCTGCATTTAGAGTATATAGGGGTGACGCTAATAAAGATGGTAAAGAGGATGATGCTCAAGCAGTAGGGGCAAACAAGTATGCGCAATTATATAAGGGTGATGGTGGTTCCTATTACTTGCATCTTGGAGATGCAATAACATCATTATCTTCAGATGAGGCGGAATTATTTAATAACGAGTATATCTGTCTTAAAGAGTCTATTGCCAGTGAAAACGCTTCACGTGGTGATGGTAGCCAATCTTTTTCAAGTTCAAGACATATAGTAGAATCAAGCTCTGCTAAAGCTAACTGTGACGAGGGATTTACTAAATATGTTAGAACAACAAAAATATGTAAACCTCAAGTAACACCTTCGGCCGGATCGTTTTGTGATAAATATCCAAATGTGGCTTTTGTTTTGATTGATATCATACAAGTGTTACAGGTTCTAATTCCAGCCTTGGTTATAGTGCTTACAGGAATAGAAATAGGTAGAATTGTTGTAGCAGGTAATATAGAAGAAGAATTGCCAAAAAGGAAACAAAGTATGATTATAAGAGGTATTGTCATGGTTTCGTTTTTCTTCTTACCATATATAACACAATTAATCATTTCTTTAGCTGAGGGTGTGTCTATATTAGAAGTTAACTGCTTATTTGGAATTTCAAAAGATCCAGGAGAGCTTTCTGAAGAAGATTGTGAAGAAGCGGTTAAAACTGAAGAGGAATAAAAAAGCTTAAATAAGGAGAGTGATGTAGATGCCAACAATAGATCTTCCTGCAATTGGGGGAATACTAGCCGATTTAGCATTAAGTATATTAACATATGCTGGTATAGCTGCCATTCTATATTCTATAGGTGGTATATTAATAAGGACTGTAAGTTGGACCTTTGATACGTTATTGGTTAGTTTTATTGGAAAATTTTACAGTTACTTTGAAACTATTATAAATGGAACTTTATTAACCGACAAAGCTGTATCAGATATGATGAACAGAGTATATTTACTAGTAGGAGTTTTTGTAGTATTTAGGTTAGGAGTGTTACTTATAAGCTATATAATAAATCCCAGCGAAGTAATGGATGAAAAAGTAGGAGTCAGTGCTCTTGTAAAACGAATTATAATAGGTCTTATACTGATAATATTTATGCCTACTATATTTAAATATGCTTTTAGGTTACAGGATGCTATTTTGGACGATCAAGTTATAGAACGGGTTATAATGTCGGATGATGAAATGAAAAAAGCAGACGAATATAAAAAGAAACATGGTATGGGTAAAATTATAGGAATGACTGTTTTTCAGGGATTTTTCAGTTTATCAGAAAGCGCCAAGTCAAATGGCAGTGTAAAGAAAAATTATGAGAAGGCTACCGACATTGATAAAACATATGACTTGACAGTTATTAATTCTTTAGGAAGTGGACTAAATTCGGGGATACTTCATGAAGTTGGTGACGAGTATGCTCACGATTATTTTCCAATATTTTCTTGTGCGGTTCTAATATATGTTTTATATATGTTAGTTCAATATTGTCTAGATGCAGTTGTTAGAAGTTTAAAACTATCGGTATTACAAGTTATTGCGCCAATATGTATTGTAGAATATATGATCAACAATGATAGAAACGAGGTATTTAAAAGTTGGAGAAAGGCTGTAATTTCAACTTTTGCAATGCTACTTATGAGGGTAGCATCTATTTGGTTTGTAGCATATGTAACGATGCTAATGCAACCTGGAATGATTGATAGTTCTAGTTTACTACAAACTAGTGATAACCTTTTAAAAGCTATAATAGTGCTTGGTTTATTAGCGTTTATGATGGATTTTCCAAAAATGATGTCTGATATTTTTGGTTTAGATTTAGATCAAAGTGGATCAGTAAAAGGTGTTCTTGGTAAAGCAATGGGAGTTGCTACTGCTGGTTTAGCGATAGGTGGCGCTGCTGCTGGTTTTGGACTTAAGGCTGCCGGCGGCTTAAAAAATACTGCAAAAGGAGGCATAAGTGCTTTAGCTAATAAATCCGCTGACAAATTTAAAAACTTTGCTGACGCTAATGCTAAAAGAGCAGCTACGGCTAAGGCTAATGGTATGAGTCGTTTTGGTAATAGATTGCAAGACCTTTCCGATAAACAAGCGAAAAAAGCTGATAGAAGAGCTTCGTTTGCAGCTGGTCTTAATAACCCTGGTAAGACAGCTTTAGCACAGGCAGGGGCTTTAGGCGCATTTGGAATAGCTGGTGCTAACGCGCTTAGCCAAACTGCTAGAGAAGGTGGAAGTGTTAGAGCTAATTATAAGATGAATAGGTCGGCACTTGACAGAGCAGTTCAAAAAGCAGGAAGTGGTAAAGTTGGAAAAACTATGGCAGAACTTGGTGTAGAATTTGTTGCAAGCGCTAAAGCAAGCAATTTAGGAACTATCTTAAAATCTGGTGGATTAGCAATGGGTGCAGCTGTATTAGCTTCTAATGCAGTAACTAAGTCTGCTCAAAGCGGATATCAACAAACTTCCGGTGCTGTTGATTCAAAAGTTTCCGGTAAAGAACAAAAAGAAAGAGAACAAGCTTATCGAGAAAAAACAATCTCTGTTATGGAAAATATTGATGTTACTACACAAGCATCCTATGGTCAACAGACTGCGGCTAACCATAAATTAGATAGTATTGTTGATAATACAGAAGTTACAGCCACACAAACAGTTAATATTGATCAAAAGATAGGAAAAATTAGTGGGGATGTATCATCTATATCTGATACAACAAATACAATATCACAAAACGTAAATACAGTTGTTGAACAAAATGCTACTATCAGTCATACTCTTAATCAAATAGAAGATAATACATTTCATACAGATGTAGAATCTGTTGAAAATAATGATACTATAGGTGGAGTAGCTGTTAGCGAGCCAGATTCTAACACAGGAGAAAGGACAACAAAATCAGGATTAATAATACCAGGAAGTATAGATGTTGATAATTATTAGAGTATTAATACAAAAAAGAAGAATTTACATTATATAATTCTTCTTTTTTTATGGATTAATTAATGGGTGTATGATACCATAATTACGATCGATAATAGATGCTGACTCTAGATTTTATTAACTAATTAAAATTGATTGTGGTTTATATTTATATTGTCTTTGTAAGTGATAATTGACTATTAAAAACAAAAAAGCATATACATTGTTTTTTCTTATTTATATTGAATAATTTATTGTAAGTGTGATAAGATGAAAGAAAGTGATAGTATGGAAGAACTTTTAATAGAAATAGAACAATTAAAATTATTGTTATCAAGTATAGATAAAATAGACAAGCCAATTGCTTCTTCTTCGAGCGAACAAGAAAAGTTTGAATTGGAAAATAAAAAACAGGAATGTTTATTGCAAATAGGAGAGTTAGGTTTGCAAAGAAAAATCAAAAATGGGGAAATAACAGAAGAGGTGATACAGGCTTCTGCAACTTTAGCCTCAAAACGAATGTTGTTAAAAAAGGAGCTGAAAAAGAAGAAAATAGATATAACCTATCTTCAGAATTTGTTGTTTCTAATAAAACAGATGAAAAAATTGGTATTAAATATATGAATATGTCTGAAAAGATAAGAACAATATACGAACATACTGGAGAAATAGTTTCATGCCAAGATCCAGTTGTTTTAAATTATAAAAACAATTCTTGTGCGGCTTTTGTTCAATATCTAGTATCTTCGAGGGTTAAAAATGAAATGATAAAAAGGTTGGGCCCTGATTGGAAACAAAAAATAGAACAATTATACATGCGAGGATATGATAATTATATTAACGGTTATATAGAAAATATAGTTGAATCAGTAGATAATAAATATAAAAAAATAATAATGCTCAGCGTGATACTACTGCAACACAGCCATTATCAAAAGAGGAAATACTTGTACATGAAAACAAAGGTTTAAGAAAAGCACTAATAGTGGCGAATGAAGAAATAAATAGATTAAAAGTACAAAACAGGGAATTGCAAGCAGAAAATACAATATTAAGGTCTGATATTGTTAAAATGCAACATGAACATAAAGCGGATATGGAAAGTTTAAGAAATAATGTGGTTGCCATAAACAATCAACAAAGTGTAGGTTTAGAAGTAGATGCTCAAGGAGTTTATCATTCAAAAAAATAATACTTTCCTGTCAAATACTGAACTTTTACGAGGAATTATCAAATTCTTCTTTTTATATTGAAAAAAAACATATATATGATAAAATTAAAATAGATGATAGTAGAGGGTATTTTTTTGTGTTCTACTTAAAATTATTTAAGATAGTTGGTGATGAAATGGGAAAAAAAGAAGAACAAACATTAAATGAAGTTAATGAGCAACATAACGAATTAAAATCTAGAATAGATTCTTTATATGGACTTAGTGATACACCTGTAAAGAAGCATACTGAATTATCGGAGGAAGAAAAACGACAAATTAGAAAAAAAATGGTCCTTTTAATTTGGTTTTGTATATTTATGGGGGGATTAATGATATTCAATACAATTTATCCAATAAATAATTTTTTTGAAAAAAAAGAAGTTGTTAAAGTGGAAGAACAAGAAAAATTACCTAGTTTACCATCGGGTGATGTCCCATTAGATAATGAAGAAATTCAAACAATGATCGAAATGTTCAATTTTGATATAAATAATCCCTTATATGAAACAAACGTTGCTAAACTGTTTAATGGTAAGCAAGAAGTAGAAGATATGGATTTTGAATTACAAATGTTTTTATTAACATCTAATGATAAATTTAATAAATATATAGCAGAAAAAACAACAATTGATGATTATTATACCAATGAAAATGACGTAGAGGTCTCTATTACTACTGAACAATTGAATAGTATTGTTAAAGAAATTTTTGGTGAGGAAATAGCAATTGATTATCAAAATTTTAAATATTATTATAACTATGGTGAAGATAATATTGTTTATTTTGATGCTATGTTAGATGAGTCAGCCGGCATCTATACATTTACACCTATAGAGCAGCCTATAAAAACAAAAACAGAGATGCATTTAGAGGTTTTTTCTGCTAACAATTTAGCTGATACTATATATATAAACTATTATGTTATATATACAAACGAAAAAGGTATTTATGGTGATGCTATGACAAATAATCTTTTAAGTAATGATACAACCAAAATAAATGATATCATTACATATGGTGCGAGAGTGGAAATGATGTTTAAAAGAGTAGTAGAACAAAAAAATAATTTAATAAAATATTATTTAATATCTACTAATCGATACTAGGAGGAAAATATTATGAAAAAATATGCAATTCTAATTTTAACAGTACTAATTTGTTTATCGTTTGATGTGGTGACTGCTGAAGAAGGAACACTAAAACCAGAAGAAATATTAGTAACGTGTGTTTATGAAAATGGTTTTCAATTAGAAGCATTTTATTCAGAGGGTGCATATGGTATATTTGGTAGTTCAATTAAAGTTAGCAACATGATTGAGGCTCCTACAGCTAGTGGTATTAAAATATTTTATAATGAGGGCAATTATGCAAAAAAAATTGTTGATTCTGCACAATGCCCGGACAAGCTTAATGGTGGAATAATGATTCAGGGGGCTGAGGATGTGGAGACAACGGCTACAGCAAGTCTATATTTTCATGCTGATGATAAAAGTAAGGTTAGTTGCGGAGTAACGACCGGTTGGGCAAATGGATTGCAATATTGCAGTGATAATAGCTCTGATTTCGATCATAATTTTTTTAATAAGACAAAAATTAGCCAAGGATTTGAGCCTAAATACGGTTATTGGTACACGAATACCGTTCAAGTGGGCTCAGCGTTAGAGAAAAAGTGTATTTCTGGTGGTAGTGGCTGGTGTAACTTTTTTTCGTTTAATTTGTTAAATGAACGTGTTGAAATTGCTACTGAAACAAAGCCATTAGGGCAATGGGCATTTAAGAGTGAAGGTGATCAGGCCGCAAGTAAGGCAATGTATGCAAGGTTATATAAATATAAATTACCTAATGGTGATAATAGGTTTTTTATTGAAAAGGATAATATTATGACCAGTGTGCCGACGATAAAGGAAGAACCTGATAAAACAGGAACAAAAACAAATTGGTTATGTTTAAAAGCTTCGTCAAAAAGTATAAATGAATCAAGTTTTTATTATTCTGAAATTAGGCACAGAGGTGGAATTGGCAGTGGTCCTGTTGGCAAAACTCCTACTTGTAAACAAGATTCGTTTACCTTATATAAAGAGGTTGATTGGGATGAAGCGGCAGCAACCGGGGGAACTATGACTTCTATTTGTGATATCATACCAGAGACTTCATTAATTTTGGCCGAATTTACACAGTGGGCTAGAATAATTGTTCCAGCGTTTTTAATCATTTTAACCGGCTTTGATATATCTAAAATTGTAATAAACGGAAATTTAGAAGAAGAATTACCAAAGAGAAGAAAACATATAATAATTAGGGCTGTAATAGCATTGATTTTCTTCTTCTTACCATTATTTGTTCAAGCTATTATAGGAGCAACTCAGGGTGTAGATTTTGGTGATGTTTCATGCATTTGGAATTAGAGAGAAGGTGACTATTGATGTTATTTATGTTTCCTGTTATTGACCTTACTACTATTGGGACAATAATTGAACTGGTTATTCAAATAGGACAAACAGCTGTAGAAATAGGCATCTTGCACTATTTGGTTTTTGAAAAAGGATGGCTTGACTTGATTCGTTTAATATCGTTTTGGCTAGACACCCTTGTAATTAAATATATTGATAAATTTTATTCCTATTTTGATAAAATTTTGAATGGTAAAATTTTTGCACCAGATGTTATAGAACGCGTTATGAATAGCGTGTATTTGTTCGTATCTGTAATAGTATTATTTAAGTTAATAATGTTATTAATCAAATATGTTGCTAACCCAGAAATGGTGTCTGATGAAAAAGGTGGCGGTGGAGCCTTAGTAAAAAGAATAGTAATAGGAATGAGCTTAATGCTCTTTCTTAACACCATTTTTGATTATGGATATAAATTACAATCGGCTATTTTAAATGATAATATATTTGGTAAGGTTTTACTTACAAAAGGACAACTAAGTTCTTATGAAAAAAACAAAGATCAAATGGGGAGATTATTGGGTTTTAATATTTATCAAGCATTTTGGAATCTTGATACAAATCAGATTACCAAAAAATCTATAATTAATAGATATAATAATGCGATTAGTATAAAGGATCCAACCGCTTTTGGTGATATCAATGAAAAATATGGAAATGATTACGCAATCGATTATTTTCCTATTTTATCTACTGTAATGTTATTTTATGTATTATATTTGATAATAAAATATTGTATAGACATAGTCGTCCGAATGTTTAAATTATTTGTGTTACAAATGTTAGGGCCAATTGCCATAGCAGACTATATGGTAGATGGTGATAAAGAGGGAATGTTTAAAGCTTGGACTAAAACCACGATTGCGGCATATGCAATGTTATTTATGAGAGTATTTTGTATATGGTTTGTAGCTTTTATAACAACCCTTATGAATCAAAAGTGTACGAAGACTGTAAATGGTGTTTGTACGGATAGTTTATTGTATATTACGACGGATTCTGCTGGGAATGCCACCCCTGACTATTTATTAAGAGCCTTGATTACGTTAGGCCTTTTAGCTTTCTTAATGGATTTACCTAAATTATTATCTGAATTGTTTGGGCTTGATTTAGAACAAGATGCATCTGTTAAAGGATTGATGGGGAAAGTCGGTGGAGCTGCAAAAATGGTTGGAATGGGAGCTCTTGCTGCGGGTGGAGCTGCTGTAGGTGGAGCTCTTGGTAGTATGAAAGCTGGGACTAGTGCGTTGAAACAGTTCGGTCAAAATAAAGCTCAAACTAAGGCAAAATTAGCTAAATTAGATCCTAGCGATCCTAATTACGCACAAAAATCAAAGGCTATAAAACAACAGTCTAGATTACATAACGCGACATTAGCGTCTAATACTCTTGGTACTGCAGGAGGTTTTGCTTCAGGTGTTATGGCTGCAGCGTTATCTTCAACCCCTCTTAATAGTGCTGTTGGAAGCTCTAGCAATGCATCTAGTTCTGTTCAAAACAGATCTAATGAGTATGGCAACAACACTGCTGTTGCATTAAAAGTTAAAGAAGATAAGTTGGCAGATATTAAGTCAGAAGAGGAAAAAGCAAAAGCAGAAAAAGCGGAAGCTGATACTGCTCAATATCGTCAACATCAAATGGCAACATCCGCAGCTTCTTATGGACAACAAGTGGCAACTAATAAACGATTGAGTCAAATTTCAGAAAATACAGAAGTTACTGCAACTCAAACAGTTAATATGAATCAACAATTAGGAACAGTAAGTGGAAATATTGAAGCAATCGCGCAAAATACGGAAACAACCGCGCAACAAATTGTAAATGTAGATCAAAAATTAGGAACAGTAAGTGGAAATATTGAAGCAATCGCGCAAAATACGGAAACAACCGCGCAACAAATTGTAAATGTAGATCAAAAATTAGGAAAGATTGACGATAATGTTGGTCAAATTAAAACTAATACTAATATGATTGCGGAAGACACAATTCAACAAACAATCAACGTGGAACAACAGCTAGGTGAAATTAGTAGTAATGTTGGAAAGGTTGCAGCTAACACGGATATGATAGCAGAAGACACAATTCAACAAACACTTAATGTTGAACAGTTAGTTGAAACAACAACTGGTGGTGAGGTACCTTCTACAAATGATAATAAATCTATATTAGATGAATAATTGTAAAGAAGAATTATGTAATGATAATTCTTCTTTTTTTAGGTATGAAATGTTATAATATTTATAGGTGATATAATGAAAAAAGTAATATTGATAGATGGTAATAATATTTTATTTAGGAGTTATTATGCTACTGCATATACAGGAACAATTATGAGAAATTCTAAAGGATTTCCTACTAATGCTTTATATGGTTTTATTAATATGATAAATAAAATTATTAATGAAGAACGCCCTTCATATGTTATGATTGCGTTTGATAAAGGTAAAACATTTAGACATGATAAATATGAAGTATATAAAGATGGTAGACGTGAGACACCAAGTGAATTAAAGGAACAGTTTCCTGTTGCTAAAAGATTAGTAGAAGCTATGGGAATTGCTTGCTATGAAATTGATAATTATGAAGCCGATGATATTATTGGTACTTTTGCTAGATGTGTCGATGAAGATAAAGAATATACTGCTACTATTATTAGTAGTGATAAAGATTTATTACAATTAATTAGTGATGAAGTAGATGTTAAGTTATTAAAACAAACAGGGTTCATTCGCATGGATAGAAATGAATTTATTAATACATATGGTGTTGAACCAGCAAGAATGGTAGATTTAAAAGCATTAATGGGGGATGCTTCTGATAATATTCCTGGAGTAAAAGGTATAGGGGAAAAGACTGCGATTAACCTATTAAAAGAATATGGAACTTTAGAAAATTTATATAATAATATTGATAGTGTTAAAGGTAAAATGAAAGAAAAGTTAATTGATGATAAAGAAAATGCTTTTATGAGTTATGATCTTGCAACAATTTATAAAGAAGTACCTATTGATACTGATTTTGAAAAAATTAAATATAGGGGAATAGATGCTTTAAAATATATTGAAATATTAGAAGAATTAGAGTTTTATTCTTTATTAAAAAAAGTAAATATAGATAAAGATCTAATGCGAGAAAATGAGACAAATGATATAGAGTATACTATTGTAGACGATTTAAGTAATTTAAATATTACTTCCAATTATTCAATATATTTAGAAACTCTTGGCTACAATTATCATAAAGATGCTCCTATAGGATTAGGTATATATGATGGAGAGAAAGCTTATTATGTTCCTTTTTCTGTATTAGAAAAATGTCCTAATTTTTTAGAAAGTTCTTTTGAAAAATATACATATGATGTAAAGAAATTAATAGTAGTATTAGATAGATATGGAATAAAGATTAATAACTTATGTTATGATGCTATGATAGCAGGTTACTTATTAAATCTTAATGTAAAAGATGATATTGGATATTTAATGAATAATAAAGGTTATAAAGTAGATTTTTATTTAGATTATTTTGGTAATCCTAATAAATTAAAGATGCCTGACGATGATTTATATATAAGTAATATTATTAAGAAGGCCAAGTTCTTATATGAATCTAGGGAAGAGTTATTAGATAGTTTAAAAAAAGAAGAGTCATACGAATTATATAATAATATTGAACTTCCTTTAGCGTTTGTTCTTGCTGATATGGAATTAACAGGTATTAAAATTGATCAAGAATTCTTACGTGATATGGGAAAAGAATTAGATACTAAAATAGAGATGTTAGAAGATACTATTCATGAATATGCTGGAAAAGAATTTAATATTTCGTCTCCTAAACAATTAGCGGAAGTTTTATTTATAGATTTAGGAATTCCTTATCCTAAAAGAACTAAAGATAATAGTTATTCTACTAGTAAAGAAATATTAGATAAAATAGTAAATATTCATCCAATAATACCTGCAATTATGGAATATAGGTTGTTATCTAAATTAAATGGGAATTATGTAATTGGTTTATTAAATGAAGTCCATGATGACGGTAAAATACACACCATGTTTAATCAAACTTTAACTAGAACAGGAAGACTATCATCATCTAATCCTAATTTACAAAATTTACCAATTCGTCAAGAATATGGTAAGTGTCTAAGAAAAGCCTTTATTCCAGAGGAAAATAGTCTTTTATTATCATCTGACTATTCACAAATAGAACTTAGAATTTTTGCGCATATGGCTAATGCTAAGAATTTAATAGAGGCATTTAAAGAAGGAAAAGACATACATACTAAAACAGCTAGTGATATATTTGGTGTAAGTGAAGATATGGTCACTAAAGAAATGCGTCATCAAGCTAAAGCGGTTAATTTTGGCATATTATATGGTATTAGTAGTTTTGGTTTAGGAGAAGACTTAAATATTGATTATATAACTGCTAAGAACTTTATTACCAATTATTTAAATAGTTATCCAGAAATTAAGCTGTATATGGATAATATTATTAAAGAAGCATATGAAAAAGGATTTGTTAAAACTATTATGAATAGAAAAAGAACAATTGAAGAATTAAGTAGTAAAAACTATATGATTAGAACTAGTGGTGAAAGAATAGCACTTAATACTCCAATTCAAGGTAGCAGTGCTGATATTTTGAAAAAAGCGATGGTTGAAATATATGATGAGTTCAAAAAAAGGAATTTGAAAAGTAAAATGTTAATTCAAGTACACGATGAACTTGTTATTAACACATTAGAAGAAGAAATAGAAGAAGTTGAGGGTATTGTTAAAAATATTATGGAAAATACATATAAATTAGAGGTTCCTTTAAAGGTAGAAATAAGTACAGGAAATAATTTATATGATGCAAAGTAGGTGATAATATGCCTGAATTACCAGAGGTAGAAACAGTCAAAGAAACATTAAAAAGAAAAGTCCTAAATAAAACAATAACAGAAGTTACTGTTTTATACGAAGGTATTATTGAAAGCCCAAGTGTTTTAGATTTTGCAAATAAAATACAAGGGCAAACTATTAAAGATATTACTAGACTAGGTAAGTGGTTGATATTTCATTTGGATGATTACTTTCTATTATCACATTTAAGAATGGAAGGCAAATACTTCTTAAAAAATACTAACGAAGATTACACCAAGCATGAACATGTGATATTTAAGTTTTCTGATAATACTGATTTAAGATATCAAGACACTAGAAAATTTGGTAAAATGCTTCTTGTTGATAAAGATAAATTAAATGAAGCTCGTCCTATAAAAGAATTGGGTTTAGAGCCGTGGTCCAATCTTCTTACTAAAGAATATCTTAAATTAAAATATAAAACCAAAAGATTACCTATAAAAACAGTTATATTAGATCAAAGTATTATAACTGGAATAGGTAATATATATGCAGATGAAATATTATTTTTAAGTAGAATTAATCCTTTAACTAAAGTAAATTTATTACGTAACAAAGATCTTGATAATATTATAGATAATACTAGAAAAGTATTAGAAAAAGCTATTAAAGAAGGTGGAACTACTATTAGAAGTTATACATCTGATGAAGGTGTTACTGGTAGATTTCAAAATGAACTATATGTTCATTGTAGAGAAAATGAGTCTTGTTTAATATGTGGAAGTAAGATATTAAAAACAAGAGTTGGTGGAAGAGGGACGTATTATTGTCCTAAATGTCAAAAATAAAAAGAGTCTTTTTATGAATAAAGACTCTTCATTTTTTGTGTTTGATATGAACCAAAGTCACTAATCGTCGTAAGCATTTGGTTTACTTCATTATATCCTATATTCCATGATTTATTTATTGCTAAATGATGGTTAGGCATTCCCATACTATCTATGTAAGTAGAAATTAAAGCAGTTCGAATATCTGGATCGTTTTTAATTTTGCTTTCTACTGTATCAAAGTATTCTTCTTTTAAAAGAACAGTAAACATATCTAAGTATTGTGAATTTTGAGAAGTTAGATAATATCTTTTTAATAAAATAAAATCTAATTTTCTTTCTGAAATTATTCCATTTGTAAACATACAACAAAACATATTGTAATCTCTAGCATAAGCAATCACATTATCTCTACCAAAGTTATTAACTAAATAATTCATTTTATCTAAAAAGTATTTTTCGTGTTGTGTATCCATTGACATAAGTACTAAATCTTCGTTATTTTGCGTAGCCATTATTGCACCCCCTTTTTTAAGCGCTTCTAAAGTATAATATTTTTCTTTAGTTTTGTCAACTAATAAAAAAGAATGAATAGTTTTATTCATTCTTAACTAACTTTTTAAATACTTCGCCTTTTTCTTGAAAGTTTTTAAAATATTCATAACTAGCTGCCGCGGGGGACAACAAACATATTTGTCCACTTCTAGTTACCTCTTTAGCTTTTTCTACAGCTTCTTCTAAAGTATCTACTATGTAGATATTTTTGTTTGCTGTTTTTAATTTTTTTGCAATAGTATGTCCTGTAGTAGGCATACATATTAAGTTTTCTATATTAGAGTTTTTTAAATACTTTATGAAATAATTATAATTAATACCTCTATCTAATCCACCAAAAATAAGTGTATTGACTTTTTCTAATGAATTGATTGCATTTATAGTTGCTTCAGGGATAGTTGCAATAACGTCATTATAATAGGTAATATCATTAAAAGTTCCAACTAATTCAAGTCTATGTTCTAATGGCTTAAAGTTATTAATCGCATCAATTGTATTTTGATTATTTAGTCCTAAGATATTACTTACTGTTAATACTAACATAATATTAATAATGTTGTGATTACCAATTAAGTTTCTTTTATTAGTTAAATCGTATACTTTTTCACCGTTAATATAAATGAAATGATTATCACAGTAAGTATGTAAGTTTTGATTATTAAAATCTACAGTTAGTATTTTGGTGTTAGTGTTAGTAGAACTAATATATTTGTTAATAGTATTACAACCTTCAAAATATATTAAATAATCATTTTCATCTTGATATCTAGTTATATTAAGTTTTGACTGATAATAAGCATCTATTCCATTTGTATGATCTAGATGATCTTGATAGAAATTAGTAATTATTGATATTCTTGGAGAATAGTTAATAAATTCTAGTTGATGAGAAGACATTTCTACAACTAGTAATGTATCTTTTCGAATTTGATCTATAAAGTCAAAAATAGGAGTTCCAATATTTCCTAATAAAAAACAATCTTTATTATTATTTTTTAAAATATCATACATAAGTGATGATGTTGTACTTTTACCTTTAGTACCCGTAACTCCTATAATGTTATTTTTAAAATATTTTATTAGAAACTCTAACTGAGAAAAGATTTTGTGTTCTATGTTTTTGATATTAATATCTTTAAAAGATATACCAGGAGTTTTCATAATGATATCATACTGTTCTAAGTTATCCAGATAATCATCACCTGTAATAAAAGTGATATTTTTATCTTTTGATAATACTGGATCACATTTTATTTCGCCATTATTATCTCTTATAGTAATAGTAATATCTTTAAAATATTTTCTTAAGAATATATATGTTGATCTTCCTTCTTTACCAAAACCTAAAATAACTATATTTTTATTTTTAAATTCATTTATTAATTGTTCTAACAATTAAATCAACTCCTTTTTGATTTTATCTATATATTGTGCTTTAACATTGTGCTCATCGTTAAAATAATTTATTAGTTCATAATCGGTTAAAGGATAGTTATCAAAATAAAATTGTAATAAATAAGGTAATTTTTTGTTTTTGTTTAATATTCTTTTAATTGTTCTTGTGCAAGCATATCTTACTTCTTCATATGTACCAACACATTCGAATGGTTTGTTAGAAGAATATCCTAATAATTCTTTAAATTCTTCTAACATGTTATTATCATCTAACATGTTTTTTTGAAATATCTGAGTAAGTTTATCTAATTCAATAAAAGGACTTAGTATAGTAAATACAAATAAGCATTTAGGACAATCGCTACACCAATTAGTATTAGAATTTTTACTACTTAAATTGCAACTTCTAAATATATTATGATATTTTTCATGCTTAGCAAAAATTTTAGCAATTTGGATTTCTAATAATGGTCTTAATAGACTATAGTATTCAATTTCTTTAGTGAAATATTTGTTTGTATATTCTCTAAAGTCATTTTCAAATTCTATACTTTTTGAATATTGATGGTTAACAGTTGTTCCATTTACATTACCTTCGTTGCTACTAGCTTCATTAGAAGTAACAATATATTTTTTATTGTTTAGATATGCCATAATAAAACTGGAAAAAGCAAGTAGTGAAGATACCGGTACATGCCCATTTAAAAATCCTTTTTTATTTAATTCTAGTAATAGACTGTCTATTTCAGCATCAAATATTACTATATCATCATCTGTATAGTTAGCGGTATAAATAGAATTATATGAAGGCATATTTTTAGGATAAATATTTCTTTCAAATAGAAAGCATTTATTTTGTTCATGCTCTTCTTTTAATAACTCTAATGATACGATGGAATCTTTACCTCCACCAACAAGTATTAAATTACCACTAAATTGTTCTTCTAAATTAAAATTAAATTGTTTATTACTATTTATCTTAAAATCAATAAATTCTTCATATGATAAATTTATTTTATTACGATAAAAATATTCACCTAAACCATTATATATAAGTTTTTTAAAAAAATTTATTTGGTAATCATCGATATATCCTGCTTCTATAGTAATTGTTTTTGGGCAACTTAATTTATAATAATTAATAATATTAACAATACCATAGTTGAAAAATAAATATTCTAAGAAAACATTATTAATATTTTTATTAGTGATAAATCTTTTATCTATCGAAATACTAGGAGTAAAAGTATATTCTTCCAAAACATATGTGTATTTAACTTGTATCTTTTCTAAATCATCTAATATCTCATAACTTTTATAAATGATATTATTATATTTATTTCTTAAATCAACGTTTGTCATAACTCCTCCAAAAAAATATTTTTACTAATACAATTATATCATATAGATAATATTAATATAACTAAACCGACAAACAGTTGACATGTTATTTAAAAAAATAGTAAAATTAATTATAGTAGGAGTGTTTGTTATGAATAAGAGTCAAAAACAAATAAAAAGGATAATAGCAATAGTATTAGTAACTATTTGCCTTATGATAACAGGGGCTATTGCTTTAGCGCACAATAATGAAATATTTAAACCAAAACCTGGTGATGGTGCAAGATGGAAAGTTGAATTCACAAGTATTGCTGAAGGTGAAAAAACAGGTAATGCTACTAGTAGAAAACTACCAGAGTATACATCTACTAATGTATGGTTTTATGTTGACCTTGTAATGCCGGGTGATTCTATTACTTATGATTTACAAGTTTCTAATTTAGGTAATCTTGATTCTGTTTTAAACAATATAGAAATAATAACAAGTCCTAATAAGGAAGCTATTAAGTATGAAATCATTGGTATTAAAGAAGGAGACGAACTTCTAGCAGGGGAAGTGAAAAACTTTCAAGTAAAAGTATCATATATATTAGATGCAGAAGAGGCTGTAACATTTAATAAACCAATATCAATAGTTTTTGATTTTAGACAAGCACAATAGTAATAAATTAAAAGTGAAATCGTTTAAATTTTACTTTTTTTTATTTAAAATATTGCATTTTGTAGTATAATAATAATCAGTTTGGAGGTAGTCATGAATAATCAAAGTATTTTCAATGAAATAAGAGAAAAAATTGATATAGTTGATTTAATTGGTGAATATGTACCTCTTGTTCAAAAAGGACGTAATTTCTTTGGGGTATGTCCTTTTCATAATGATACAAACCCTTCTATGAGTGTGTCTCGTGATAAGCAAATTTATAAATGTTTTTCTTGTGGTGCATCTGGTAATATTTTTACTTTTATAAGAGATTATGAACATATGGATATGAAAGATGTATTAGAACTTCTTGCTCCTCGCGCAGGCGTTACACTTAATACTACTAATATTCAAAGAAAGACCACCAAATATGACAAGTTCTATGAAATATATAATTTAACTAATAAATTTTATCAAAATAATATAAATACCAAAGATGGAATGGCTGCTAAAGAATATTTAAAAAATAGACAAATTAGTGAAGAAGTGATTAAAGAATTTGAAATTGGACTTTCACTTGATAGTATGGATTCACTTACTAAAGTATTAACTAAAAAAGGCTATGATATATTAACTCTTGATAAAATTGGTCTATCTAGTAATAATCATGATTTGTTTATAAATAGAATAATGGTTCCAATTCATGATATTTCTGGTAGGGTAGTAGCGTTCTCTGGGAGAATCTATAATAAAAAAAGTGATCATAAATATGTAAATACAAAAGAAACAGAAATTTTTAGAAAAGGAACAATTCTTTATAATTATCATCGTTGTAAAGAAACAGCGAGACGTAGTAAATATGTAATTGTTATGGAAGGATACATGGATGTATTTCGTGCTGCGTCTGTAGATATTAAAAATGTTGTTGCAATAATGGGAACAGCTCTAACTATAGAACAAGCTAATTTAATAAAAAAGCTATCTAACAATGTTTATTTATGTTTAGATGGGGATGCTCCAGGACAAAAAGCCATGTTATCTATTGGAGAAGAATTAGAAAAGAATGGTTTGAATGTAAAAATAATAACTCTTACAAATAATGAGGATCCTGATACATATATATTAAAGTATGGTAAAGAAGGATTTGAAGACCAAGTTGAAAAAGCAATATCCTTTAGTGACTTTAAATTACAGTCATTAAAAAAAGGGGTAAATTTTGCTAGTGATTTGGAACTGTCTAATTACGTTAATTCAGTAATAAGAGAAGCAAGCAGCATAGAAGATGAAATTAGAAGAGAAATAATATTGAAAAAACTTGCATTAGAGACTAATTTGAGTTATAATACCCTAGAAAAAAGGTTGAATGAGTATTTAGAAAAAAGACAAACAAAAAATGTAGTAATTAAAGAACTAAAACCAAATAATAAATTATCTAAATATGAAAAAGCAGTATACGGAATGATTTATGCCATATTAACTGATTATAAGTATTTTAAAAAGTTCCAAGATGAGTCGCTTTATTTTGTAGATCAAAAAACTAGATATTTATTGATGGAAATAGAGTATTATTACAAGAAATTTGGCAATATAGAAATACCAGACTTCTATACTTATTTACTAGAAAAAGGTGAACTCTTAGAGTTATATAATAATATTATTAATTATGTTGATATTAATAATATTAGCGAAGAAGCAGTAAATGATTTTATGAGTGTCATTAGGTCGTATAATTTGAGGCTAGAAATTAATCGCCTAACGGAAATGATGAAGAAACAGACAAATGACTTGGAAAAAGCAAAAATTGCTGAACGAATAAAAGCTCTAAGAATAGGGGAGTGAATACTAATGGTAGGAGAAATCAAAACAATAGAAGATAGAAAACAGTCTTTATTAAAATATGGAAAAGAAAATGGATATGTAACATATGAACAACTAGCAGAAGAATTAAAAGGGTTAGAGGTTGATAGCGATACATTAGATGACATTTATAATATGTTAGTTGAAAACAATATTGAGATAATGTCTGATACTGTAGATAATAGTAATGATGATGAAGATCCATCTAGTTTAGTAGTAGAAGATTTGACTTTATCTAAAGATATTAAAATAAATGATCCGGTACGTATGTATTTAAAAGAAATTGGTAGAATTAATTTGCTTACTACTGATGAAGAATTTGAATATGCACGTCTTGCTGAACAAGGAGATGAATATGCTAAGAAAATGTTAGCAGAATCTAACCTTCGTTTAGTAGTATCAATTGCCAAAAGATATGTAGGACGAGGAATGTTATTCTTAGATTTAATTCAAGAAGGAAACATAGGACTTATGAAAGCAGTAGATAAGTATGATCCTGATAAAGGATTTAAATTCTCTACTTATGCTACATGGTGGATACGTCAAGCCATTACTCGTGCTATAGCAGATCAAGCTAGAACAATAAGAGTTCCAGTTCATATGGTTGAGACTATTAATAAATTAGCAAGAGCACAAAGACAATTAACACAAGAATTAAATAGAGAGCCTAGTGAAGAAGAACTTGCAAAGAAATTAGGTATTACTGTAGAAAAAGTAAGAGAAGTATATAAAATTTCTCAAGATCCAGTATCACTTGAAACACCAATTGGTGAAGAAGATGATTCTCACTTAGGAGATTTTATAAAAGATGAAAGAACAATGTCTCCTGAAGAATATGCTACAGTAGAAATGTTAAAAGAAGAATTAACTAATGTTTTATTAACTTTAACTGATAGAGAAGAAAAAGTATTAAGATTAAGATTTGGTCTTGATGATGGACAATGTAGGACACTTGAAGAAGTAGGGCAAATCTTTGGTGTAACACGTGAACGTATCCGTCAGATTGAAGCTAAAGCATTAAGAAAATTAAGACATCCATCAAGATCTAGAAAATTAAAGGATTTCTTAATTGACTAATGAAAATAAGTAAAAGATTAAAAGCAATTAGTAATTTTATAGAAGATAATAGTAATGTAATAGATGTCGGGTGCGATCATGCGCTTTTAGACATCTATTTGTTTAATAATAAAAAAAATATAAAATTAATTGCATCTGATATTAAAGAAGGGCCCCTAGAACAAGCCCAAAAAAACATAAAAAAGTATGGATGTAATATAAAAGTTAAATTAGGATATGGAATATCTACTATAGAAGAAGATATTGATACAATAGTTATTGCTGGAATGGGTGGAGATACTATTGTTGATATATTAGATGAAGATAAAGATAAGTTAAACAATGTCAAAACTATAGTCATATCTCCTCAAAGCGAGTGGAAAAAAACCAGAAAATTTATCAATGATTTAGGATTTTACATATCTAGTGAACAAATTATAGAGGATAATAACAAGTTCTATTTAATAATTAAATTTGTTAAAGGAAATAAAAAATATAGTAATAAAGAATTAGAATATGGCCCTATTCTTTTACAACAAAAATCTAAAGAATTTATTAAATATTACAATATAGTGTTAGAAGAAAAAATAAACATTTTAAAAAAGATACCAATATTAAAAATAAAAAAGAGAATAGATAATAAAAATCAAATAAAGTCTATTAGAAAAACATTAAAAAGTGAATGAATTATGTCATTCATTTTTTAATTTTGTCTATTTGTGTTATAAATATTGTTTTCTTATAATCTTTTATAAAGATATTTATAAGAAAGGAGTAAGGAGTGAATTATTATAATGAGATTAAAAATGAATTAATAAACAATGAGATAAATAGAAAAATAAAAAGTCATTCGATAAATAAAAGTGATTTAAATACTTATTATAATGTTGGTAAAATTTTAAGTGAGGCCGGAAAACATTATGGCGAAGGAATAATAAAAGAATATTCAGAAAGATTAACTTTAGAGGTTGGTCAAGGATATGGAATTTCAAATTTAAAAAGAATGAGACAATTTTATTATATGATTGAAAAAGGTGTTGCGGTGCCACACCAATTAAGTTGGTCACATGTTTTGGCTATATTGCCCATAGAAAATACAAAAAACAAATTAATTAGTAATAAAGAAATAAGTATAATGGATTTTGTTAAAAGTCCCATATTGATTAAGAATAGTTGCAATTATGAAAATTTATCTGAAAAAGTTTTACAAAAACTGATTCTTGAAGATATAGAAATGTTTATGAAAGAACTTGGGAATTCATTTAGTTTTATTGGAAGCAAATATAAAATTAGAATAGGAACAATTTTAATTATATAGATTTATTACTTTTTAATATTGAATATAATTGTTATGTAGTTGTTGAATTAAAAGTAATAGAATTAAAAAAAGAACATATCGGACAAATTCAAGTGTATATGAATTATATAGATGAGAATTTAAGAAAAATTAATCAAGATAAAACTATTGGAATAATAATTTGTAAACAAGATAATAAATATGTAATTAAATATTGTTCAGACGATAGAATTATTGCAAGAGAATATGAATTAGTGTGATAAAATATAGTAGGAGAGGGTTATTTATGAAAATAGATAAAGTTGTTACTGGATATTTAGAAGGAAATTGTTATATTTTAACTATTGATAATGAATCATTAATCATAGATCCTGGAGATGATTATCATTTGATAAAAGAAAAGTTAGGAAAAAATAAAGTTATAGGTATACTTTTAACTCATAGCCATTTTGATCATACTGGGGCAGTAGAAAAAATATTGGAAGATTATAATACTCAGGTATATGCCTTTGATAATTTATCTGAGGGTTCGTTTAAAATAAAAAACTTTACCTTCGAAGTTGTTTATACACCTGGTCATACGGCTGATTCTATAAGTTTTTATTTTGAACAAGAAAAAATAATGTTTACTGGGGATTTTCTATTTAAAGAGAGTATTGGTAGATGTGATTTACCAACAGGAAGTATTGATCAGATGAAAAAAAGCCTTAATAAAATAAATAAGTATAGCAATGATGTTATTATTTATCCTGGACATGGAGATGAAACGACACTTCTATATGAAAGAAGTAATAATCAATATTTATTTACGAAATAAAAAGTTTATGATATATTTAAATATAGTAAAGAGGTGGTAACATGTATATAGATTTAATTATAGTTTTAGTTTTATTAGCGTTAGTTATTTTTTGTTTTAGAAAGTTTTCTTCATTTGTTTATTCTGTGGCAATAATAGATATATTTTTAAGAATATTGACTTTTATAAAATATAATAGTGTACCAGAATTAAAAAGTTTAATTGGGAAATATTTTCCAGAATCTATTCCAAGTATTATTGCTAAATATTCGGATGGAATATTTTATACAATACTAATGTGGGCTTATGTAGGAATATTTACTGTATTTTTGGTTTATACAATTAAATATTTTTGGAAAAAAAGAAAATAAAAAAAGCATTATTAAATGCTTTTTTATATTGGTCTATATTTGTCTTTATCCTTATAAGGATTATTTTTATCTATGTGATCAATAAATAGTATTCCGTTTAAATGATCTATTTCATGTTGAAATGCAATTGCTAATTCTTCACGTGCTCTAATTTGAATTTTTCTACCTTCAGTATCATATCCTTCTACTGTAATTCTAGCATATCTTGGTACTATTCCACATGTTTCTCTATTTATACTTAAACATCCTTCGCCATCTTCAACATATATCTTTTCTAAAGAAGAACTTACTATTTTGGGATTAACTATTACATAATTATCAAAAATACCATCATCAACTTCATGTACAATTGTTAAATAACGCTTAGGTATACCCAGTTGAATAGCAGCAAGTCCCATTCCTGGACGCAAATCATATTTTTCAGCTTTTTCTTCTATTTGACTATTTGTTAAGTATTCAATCATTAAATCAATTGTATTTAAATCTTCTTTGGACATTGGAAAAGTTACTTCTTTACTAACTGTTCTTAATATTTTATTTTTTTCATCTACTATATCTTTAGTTTTTAGCATACAACCACCTCAATAACTTTATTTTAACATAAAATAGTTTAATTATTAATAGTAATAATAATTTATTTACACGGTTAAAAATATTATCATGGATTGTTAAAAAATGCAAATAAAAAGAAAAGAGATTATATCTCTTATCTTGTGAATCTACAACCGATTACGATGACTAATAAAATAAATAAAACTAATATAATAGCGTAAGACGAAGAATTATTGTTATATCCATAATTGTTTCCCCATCCCCATCCACCATAGAATGGGTAAGTTCCTCCTTGCCCGCAGCAAGAATTTCCACCATAGTACATAGTCATTCCTCCTTTTCATTTTCTAATATAGTTTATTATGAATAACTAATTTTGCTACTATATATGACTATAAGTTTTACAAATTTTTGTCAATAAATTAAAAAATAATCTAATTATATTGTTGATAGATTAAAAAAATGTTATCATTATAATGATAAATGGGATTGGTGATTATATGAGGATGAATAAAAAATTAATTATTTCATTAGTTCTTTGTATAGGTGTTTTATTCATGGCAGTAGGTTACTCTTTTCTTATGACGGAATTAAAAATAAATGGTTCTGCTAGTATATCATCTACTTGGGATATTCGAGTAACTGGTATTTCTGAGACATCTAGAACAGGAAGTGCTTATAACATTGAGGAACCAAGATACACCGCTAATACAGCGAAATTTAATGTTGCATTAGTTAATCCAGGGGACTCTATTTCATTTAAAGTAACCATAGAAAACAAAGGAACCCTAACAGCAATATTAAATAGTATGGATATAACCACAAGTGGAACAAGTGCGATTATTTATGAAGTAACAGGACTTGTTGATGGCGATACTCTTGCAGCTGGAGAAGTAAAAACTTTATATGTAACGGCTACTTATGATTCTAATCAAATAGCTGATCCTTACGATAGAGTAAAAAGATTAACGGTAGGGCTTGATTGGGTTCAATATACCAATCAAGAAATAACAAAATAAAGATATTGTTATTATGTGTTGTTAAGTAAAAATCATTTTGATTTTTACTTTTTTAAATGTATAATAAAGTTACTTACAACTAGAAAGAGGTGAATATATTGGAATTTATTAAAGGAAATTTAAAAAAAATATTGTTTCAAGGAGATAATGGATATTTAGTTGGACTTTTTAAAATAAAAGAAGCCGATAATGAAAATTTAGATTTAATAAATCAAACAATAACATTCACCGGTTATTTTCATGAATTTAACGATATGGATACATATATTTTATATGGTAAATTTGTATTTCATCCAAAATATGGAGAACAATTTCAAACAGAAAATTATGAGCGTTGCAATAAAGAAGATAAAGAATCAATAATTGAATTTCTAACTAGTGGACTTTTTAAAGGTATCGGGGAGAAAAAAGCTAAAAAAATTGTAGACGTTTTAGGTAACGATACATTAAAAATCATTTTAGAAAATCCCGATAACTTACTTCTTGTGCCTACAATAACGAAAAAACAAATAGATATGCTTCACAATACTTTATTAGAATATGAAAGTAGTTACCAAATTATATTATATTTAACTGAATTAGGTTTTTCTACTAAAGAGAGTATGATGATTTATAATAAATATAAGTCTAAAACTATGGATATAATTACAAATAATTTATATCAATTAGTATACGATGTACAAGACTTGACATTTAAAAAAGTAGATATGATATTTTTAAAGAAGGAAAACAATTTAACTGATTCGAGAAGAATAGAAGCAGTAATTATATATGTTATGAATGAAATGTGTAATATTTGGGGTCATACATATTTATTAATTGAAGATATTTATATAAACTCGATAAAGGTTTTAACTACAAGAATAGAAAAAGAAGAATTTATAAATCATTTAAATAATTTAATTTTATCTTCTAAAGTTATAAAAGAAGAAGAAAAATATTATTTATTTGAAATGTATGATGCGGAAGATTATATTACAAATAGAATTAAATATTTAGTAAATAAAGCTGATATTAAATATAAAAAGTTGGATGAAAAAATATTTGCCATAGAAAATAGTAATAATATTAAATATAATGATGAACAATTAGATGCAATTAAGTCTAGTATAAGTAAACACTTTTTAGTTATTACTGGTGGTCCTGGGACAGGAAAAACAACTATTATTAAAACAATAGTAGATCTATATCAAGAAATAAATAAATTATCTTATTCAGGTTTGAAGGAAGAAATATCCTTATTAGCGCCAACGGGAAGAGCAAGTAAAAGAATGAGTGAATCTACAAGTATTCAAGCTTCTACTATTCATAGATTTCTAAAATGGAATAAAGAAAATAATAAATTTGCTGTAAATGAGTACAATAAAAGTGATACTAAATTAGTTATTATAGATGAAGCCAGTATGGTTGATGTTAATTTGTTTTTTAGCCTTTTAAAAGGTATAAAGAAAGACGCAAGGATTATTTTAGTAGGGGATTATTTCCAACTTCCTAGTGTTGGTCCTGGTCAAGTATTAAAAGATATAATTGAAAGTGATGTTGTACCTGTTGTAAAACTAAATTATTTATATAGGCAAAAAGAAGGCTCTAACATTATTAATCTTGCTTATGATATTAATAATGGCAACATAAATGAAGAGATGTTTGAAAGTAAAAATGACTTGGATTTTTCAGATATAGATTCATCCTTAGTATTAGATAAAATAAAACAGATATGTGTTCATCACAAAAAAAATTCATATAAGGATTTTCAAGTTTTAGTACCCATGTATAAAACTGTTAATGGAATTGATAATTTAAATAAAAGTATACAAGAGATATTTAATCCAAAATCACATAAAAAAAATGAATATGTATTAGGGGATGTTATATATAGAGAAGGAGATAAAATTCTACAATTAACTAACATGCCGGATGAAAATATATTTAATGGTGATATAGGAATAATTAATTGTATAGACAAAAAAGAGATAGTAATTGATTTCGATGGCAATTTAGTAAGGTTTACGCCAAGTAATTTTAATAAATTTAAACATGGATATGCAATAAGTATTCACAAATCACAAGGAAGCGAGTTTAAAAATGTTGTTATTCCAGTAGTAAATGGTTATGGCAAAATGTTATATAGAAAACTTTATTACACTGCGGTAACTAGAGCAAAAAAGAAATTGTATATAGTAGGGGAACTTAATGCATTAAAAAAAGCTAGCTTAAATAATAATTCAGATATTAGAAGAACTACAATAAAAGCTAGGTTAATGTCAAAATTAGCAAAAGAAGAATAAATAATATATCTTTTGATCATAATAATAGTGGTATTCCTAAGAATACTATCATATTTTTGATCAAGAGGTGATAATGATATGAAAAGAACATGGAAATATTTAGTAGCAGGTGCAGTAGGAGCTGGAGCAGTGGCATTATATAAAAAATATAGTCCCGAAATGATGCATGACATTAAAAAGTCAGTAAGTAAGATGAGTAAAAACGCTACTAAATCAATCGAAAATATGATGTAATAAAAAAGCAAGATTATTCTTGCTTTTTTGTATATAAAATGTAAAGTAACAAAGTTGATTGCTTTTTTAATTGAAAAGACATTATCAGCATTGTATAATAAAAGTATAAGAATAAGGAGGAAATTAAATGGAAAAGAAAAATAATAAAGGAGTAGTTATTTCACTATTAATTGTAATAGCAGTGTTAATTGGTTCTATTGCATACATGTTTATAAGTGGAATAGCATCATTTGATATTAAGAAAAATAATGACAACGAAACAGAAGAAAAAGAAAATAATAAAAACGATATATTAACATTAAATTTGACTGAGACTGAAAAAAAATATTTTATGGAATCTTTAATGCCGATATTTGACGAAAAAACATATACATCTACAAATTATGAAATATCCAAACTGTCTAATTTTGATAAAATAATGTTTGCATTATATTTGGAAGATCCTACCAATAAATGGAATGATATGAAAACCAATTATACTGTCGATGATCTGTTAGAAATTTTGCAAAAATATTTAGGCCCAGGTGCAACTTTTGTGCCAGAAACCGTAAAATGTGGTGATCATTATTATTTCGAATATAACAGTCATAACCCATATCATAATAATAAACCAACTATTGAAAAAGATGTTCATTATCATGGCGGAGTTGAGTATCATTCGGATGCTGTAAATCAGTTTGTTGAAGGAACAATTACTAAAAAGGATGGTCAAATAGCGTATGCTACCGTTAAAGTTAGAAAATCTTTTGGTGATGCATGCAACGACGAATGTGCAGCAAATGGAAGATATGGAACTGTCGAAGATGCTCTTAATAGAACAAATTTAGTGCTTTCAATTGAAAATATGAAAGATGTTCCTTATAGTGAGTATAACAATTATTATAAAAAAGAAATAGAGCAAAACCCAGATGCATACCCAATTCATACTTATGTATTTAATTATGAAAATGGTAATTATTACTTAGAAAGCATTACAATTGAAAAATAAAAATTTTAAGCTCCGTGTAAATGGAGTTTTTTTTGTAAAGTTTAGTAAAACAAGTAAATCTTGAAGATTAATATTTAAAAAAATATGTTATATTTAACATATAAGTATGATTGGAGGATTAGGCTATGTTTGGAAGAAAAAAAGAAGATAAAAGTATAGATTATCCTAGATTAAATGAAGTCATTAAACTAACTAGAGATATATTAAAGATAGTTTTAATATTAATAGTATTCGTTTTAATAGTTTTGGGGTCATATATTTTAAGAGAGTGGAAAATATTTGACATAATAGGAACAATTTTAGGTATAATATCGCCATTCTTTATAGGAATAGTAATTGCATGGCTATTTGATCCGATAGTAACATTTATAAGCAAAAGGGGATTAAATAGATTATTATCTACTGCTATAGTGTTTGTATTATTTATTGCCCTAGTTGCGGTAGGAGGAACACTAATAGCTCCATCATTAGGAGAACAGATAAATGAAATAATTACAACAGCACCTTCTGTAATAGATAATTTAACTGGATTTTTTAATAACTTTATTAATAATTTATCAAACGTATATGGATATGATTTTGATATAGTAAGAGCCAACGTAATAGAAATTTTTAATAACTTAGTATTATCTATTACTGTAGATTTACCGACGATGTTAATTAATATAGTAAAAGCAATTATAAATGGTGGAATTAACTTTATATTTGGTTTGTTTATTGCATTTTATTTGTTGTTGGACTTTAGAAATGTAAGAAAACATCTATTAACATTTGTTCCTAAAAGATTGCATGATGAGATAATTGGTTTAACTGATAGATTGAACTCAATGTTAAGAAATTATGTTCAAGGAACTTTAATTATAATGTTCTTATTATTTATTTGCCAATCAGTGGGATTTACTTTGGCGGGATTAAGAGCACCGTTAGTATTTGGGTTATTCTGTGCCATAACTAATATAATTCCATATTTTGGTCCGTATATAGGTGGAATACCAGCTATTATAGTTGGATTTACTATGGATCCGTTAATTGGAGTATTTTGTTTAGTTTCTGTTATAACCTGCCAATTCTTAGAAAGCTATTTCTTAAATCCTGTGGTTATGAGTAAAACTATGAAGTTGCATCCAGTAACAATAATGATTGGACTATTGATATTTGGACACTTCTTTGGTATACTAGGTATGATTTTATCAACGCCAGTAATATCTTGTGCAAAAGTAGTAATACTTTATTTAAATGAGAAATATCAATTACTAAATATGATAAATGAAGAAAATGACAATATAGAAATAAAAGAATAATGAAAAAGAAGAGTATAGTAAAAAGTATTTTAAAGAGAGTTAATGATGGTGGAAATTTAACATATACATTACTAGAAAGCTACTTTGGAGTTCTATCGGTAATACCGTTATAAGAATTAAGACCAAAATAGGATGGTACCGCGAATTAGTCGCTCCTATATTTTGGTCTTTTATATTGAAAGGAGATTTTTATGAAAATATTTTTAGTTAGTGGAGCATCTCGTAATGGAAAAGATACTATAGGAAATTTTATACAAGGGTATTGTGATAAAAATAATATTAAGGTGTGTCGTACACAAATATCTAAATATTTAAAGCAGTATATTAAAGATTATTTTGGGTGGGATGGTAGTGAAGAGACTAAGCCTAGAACATTATTACAGGAATTAGGGACAGATATTATTAGAGAAAAATTAAATAAGCCTTACTTTTTTGCTAATCGAACTGTTGAAGATTTAGAAATTTTAAGTCACTTCTTTGATGTGGCCTTAGTAACTGATATACGTGTTCCTTTAGAAATTGAAACGATTAAAGAAAATTTTGATGATGTGGTTGTTATTAAAGTAGAAAGAGTTAACTATGAACAAGAAATGACCGCGGAACAGCAAAAACATAAAATTGAAAATGCGATGAATGATTATAATGATTATAAATATATTTTGATAAATGATACTCTTGAAAAATTAGAGGAAGATGTAATGGATATTCTTAAGAAAGAAGGTATGTAATATGAGACAAATGAGTAGTACAGAGATAAGAAATATGTGGTTTAAGTTCTTTGAATCGAAAGGACATAAAATATTAGAAAGTGCACCACTAGTACCAATAGATGATGACAGTCTTTTATTTATAAATGCTGGAGTAGCACCACTTAAAAAATATTTTGATGGTAGTGTGGTACCAGATAACAAAAGATTATCGAGTGTTCAAAAATGTATTCGTACTAATGATATAGATAATGTAGGAGTTACTAAAAGACACCAAACATTCTTTGAAATGATGGGAAATTTTTCAATCGGTGACTATTTCAAAAACGAAGCACTCGAATTTGCTTTTGAACTATTAACAGGAGAAGAATGGTTTGCTATTCCAAAAGAAAAAATATATGTAACAGTATATTCAAAAGATGATGAGGCATTTAATAAATGGGTATCTCTAGGTCTTGATCCTAGTCATATTGCAAGACTTGAAGGTAACTTTTGGGAAATAGGAGAAGGACCTTGTGGACCGGACAGCGAAATATTCTTTGATAGAGGAAGCGAATACGATGATGGGAATGCGCTAGCTCATTTTATGATGGATGAAGACCAAGAGCGTTATGTAGAAATTTGGAATAATGTATTTAGTCAGTTTAATTCTAAAAGTGGAATGTCTCGTGACGAATATCCTGAGCTTCCAAATAAAAATATAGATACGGGAGCAGGACTAGAGAGATGGTGCTGTATATTCCAAGGAGTTGATTCTAACTTTGAAACTGACTTGTTTGTACCATTAATTAAAAGAATAGAAGAACTTACTGGAAAAGAGTATCATGGAGAAATGCCTTATAAAGTTATTGCAGATCACATAAGAGCTATAACTATGGCTTTAACGGACGGGGCAATATTTGAAAATACAGGCAGAGGTTACGTATTAAGAAGACTTCTTCGTAGAAGTGTTAGAATGGGTAAAAAACTAGGCATGAATGAACCATTTATTTATAAGCTAGTAGATACAGTAGCAGAAATTATGGGAGAAAGTTATAAAGAAGTTGAAGATGGCAAAGGTTTTGTTAAAACACTTGTATTACAAGAAGAAGAATTGTTTTATAAAACTCTTGAACAAGGTGAAAGAAGATTATTAGAATTAATAGAAGAGTCGGTTGATAAAACAATTTCTGGTTATGATGCGTTTAAACTATATGATACATATGGATTCCCTTTTGAATTAACATTAGAATATTTACAAGAAGTAGGTTTTACTACTTCAAGAGAAGAATTTGATAAATATATGACTGAAGCTAAACAACTAGCTAAAAGTAATAGAAAAGATAATGCGAATATGAATATTCAAAATGAAGCCTTGTTAAATTTTCATGAAGAAAGCACATTCTTATATGGTACCTATGAAACAAATTCTAAAGTAATCGGATTATTCGATGGAAATAACTTTGTTAATAGTTTAGACAAATCTGGTTATATAGTACTAGATAAGACATGTTTTTATGCTACTAGTGGTGGACAAGTTAATGATATTGGTACTATTAATAATAGTAGTTTTGATGCTAATGTAATAGATGTTATTAAAGCGCCTAATGGGCAACACTTACACAAAGTAGAATTAAATAATGGAATTGTTTCTGTTGGTGATGAATGCTTTGTTTCAATAGATAAAGTTAAAAGAGACTCCACAGCTAGAAATCATAGTAGTGTTCATATTCTACAAAAATCTCTACAAGAGGTATTATCAAATAACATTCACCAAGCAGGTAGTTATGTAGATAATGAAAGATTAAGATTTGATTTTACTTTTACTGGTAAGATTATGGAAAATGAAATTATTGAAGTAGAAAGAGTTTGTAATGAAAAAATACTTCAAAATAATGATGTTGTGGTTCAAGAAATGAGCCTTGACGAAGCCAAAAAACTAGGTGCGATGGCATTATTTAGTGAAAAATATAAAGATGTAGTACGTGTTGTTACTATTGGAGACTCTATTGAATTGTGTGGTGGTACTCATGTATCTAATACTAGTGATATTAATCGTCTTGCTATAGTTAAACTAGAGTCTAAAGGAAGTAATGTATACAGAATAGAAGCTGCTACAAATGATAATATTTCAAGGGAAGTTGCAGAAGTAATAAAAAATTATGTAGAAGAAATCAAAAAATTATTAGACAAAGCTAAAAACATTCTAGAGCTAGCAAAAGAAGAAGGAATAGCCCTTGCTTTTGATGTAGTGCTAGAGCAAACATCTTTATCTTCTTACCAAGATATTATTTCTAATAAAAATCAACTTGAATATATTCAAAAAGAGGTTAAAGAATTAGAAAAAAAATATAATGAAGAAAAACTAAATAAATCAGTAAGTAATCTTGATAGTTTCTTAAATAGTGTTGAAGATATTAATAATCAGAAAGTAATTATTGCTAAAGTAGATAATTATGACATGGAAGTTTTAAAAGGAATTATAGATAATTTAATGGTTAAATTAGAAAAAGGATTAGTTTTTATTGCTAATGTACATGAAAACAATGTTAATTTTGTATGTCGAAGCAATATTTCTACACCAGCTGGACTGTTAGTAAAAAATGCATCCATTAAATCATTAGGTAATGGTGGAGGTTCGCCTACATTTGCTCAAGGAGGAGGAAAAACGATAGAATTCCTTGATGAAATATTTAACGATATCAAAAATGAAATTAAATAGAAAAAACCTTATAAAAAATTGTTTTCTACTTCTGCTGTTTGGAAATTAGTATCGTTGTAATTAGTTAACACAACATAAAGACCGATTATTGCAACAGCAAGAGATAAATAAGAGGCGCCAATTTGTAATTTTAGCGAAGAGGTATCTTGATTGGTTATTTCAGCCAAATTATAACTTTGATAGTTTAAATATAATGAGTAGAAGACTACAAATATAAAAATTAATTTAGTAAGAAGAGCTAAATTTTGGGAATCATTGTCATTTAAAAAACCATCTTTCCCGTTAGCTTTTTCTTTTTGATCTAAAATAATAATTATTCCTAAAATAATTCCTACAATAGATAAAATACTATTTAATAATTGTCCATCTATTATATGGTTTTTAATATTTTTAAGTTCATTATTCATATAAAAATATATGTATTTAAAATTGGTTTTTAACCGAAACAATATAAATTTATATTGATATTCTTGATTTTTTTATATATTTGATTTAAAATACAAGTAACTTCTATGTAAGAAGAGTAGTTATAATTGTTTTTTTAGAGAAAGTATGGTTGGTGAAAATACTTATAATATTTATAATGAAGACACTTACACTAGTTAGAAGCGTATATCTGCGTTAAGGATTTTAAAGCATATTAATTATGGAATTAAGGTGGCACCGCGATATTTTATCGCCCTTATAGGTGACGCCTTTTTATTTTAGGAGGGTAACATGAATTATTTTAAACCAAAAACAAAGTATTATATTGTCGATATTTTATCAAAAGGCAATGAAGAGTTAGAATTTTATGGAACAAATATTTATGAATATGTAAAAGAAACTTTTCCTGTTTTATATGATTTAGAACAAGAAAGACAAAATCTTTTGCGTATGGGTATAAAACAAAATAGTGAGGATTATAGGCAACATGTTAAATTGATGCACTTTGCATTGCGATATTTAAATTTACCTCGTTATCTATTAGCAAGTGGTGATAATGATATATTTGCAATTGAACCAGTTACTGGAAATAAGATTGAAACCATGGATAAAGATGTATATACTCTAGAAGATAGACGAGTAAGTGATGTTAATTTAGAAAACTATTATGTTTCTAATTATGAAGAAAAAGCAAGAAACTTCTTTGAACCTACACTTGAAACTCAAAGAAGAGCAAAATTAAGTATAGAACATTTAGCGATGATAAAAGTAAAGCAAGATATTTATAATAGAAAAAGTGTAAGAATATTAAGGAAAGGGTGAAAAAAATGATAATTAAACCAAAAGGATGCCATGATATATATGGTATAGAAGGGAAAAAATGGCAGTATGTTAACAAAGTTATTGATTCGTTAATGGAAAAATACAATTATGAATTTATTCGTACTCCAATATTTGAATCGAGTGAAGTGTTTCATAGAGGAATGGGTAACACTACTGATGTAGTTACTAAAGAAACATATGATTTTACAGATAGAGGAGATCGTAAAATGACTTTACGTCCAGAAGGTACTGCGGGTATTGTTAGAAGCTATATAGAGAATAAAATGTATGGGAATATGCCTAATCCTGTAAAATTATATTACAACGGAACTATGTATCGATATGAGCGCCCTCAATCAGGAAGAGATAGAGAACTTACTCAATTTGGTATTGAATTATTAGGTAGTGATGATCCATATAGTGATTCAGAAGTAATATCAGTAGCGGTGAATCTATATAAAATGTTAGGACTAAGAGAAATTAAAGTTAAGATTAATTCGTTGGGAGATAATGAGTCTAGAAATAATTATAGGGAAGCGTTAAAAGATTATTTCCGCCCATATTTAAGCGAATTGTGCCCTGATTGTAAAGAAAGATTTGAAAAAAATCCTTTACGAATCTTGGATTGTAAAGTAGACAAAGATAATGAAATATTAAAGAATGCTCCAATTACTCTTGATTATTTAAATGAAGAGAGTAAAGAAAGATTCGATAAAGTTAGAGAATATTTAGAGGCGTTAGAAGTAGATTACGAAATAGATCCTAAGTTAGTAAGAGGACTTGATTACTATAACCACACAGTATTTGAAATCGAAGCTCATGTAGAAGGATTTGGCTCAAATAATGTACTAGGTGCAGGGGGAAGATATAATGGTCTTGTTGAGCTGTTGGGAGGACCATCTACACCAGGTGTTGGTTTTGCTTGTGGTATAGGTAGACTTATAATGGCTCTTGATCTAGAAAATATTAAATTACCAATCAAAGAAGATATAGAAGTATTTGTTATGTATGTATCTGATACAGAGAAGAATTATGCAGCTACTTTAGTACAAAGCCTTAGAATGAGCGGATTTAGAGTAGAAACAGAATATACTGGAAGAAGTCTAAAAGCGCAATTCAAACAAGCAGATAGATTAGGTGCTAAATATTTAATTATCTTAAATGATGAAGACTTAAGACGTAATGAATTAAAAATTAAAAATAATAAGACTAAAGAAGAAGTAACTATAGGACTTGATTATTTACTATACTATCTGGATGAAGTTTTATTAGAAGATGAAATAGAATATAAGGAGGAAGAATATATGGAAAGATGTACTTGTGGAGATGAATGCAACTGTACTGAAGAAAAACACTGCGGTTGTATGGGAGAACACAACTGCAATTGTGGTGAACATTGTGAATGCACTCATGAAGATAATTGTGGATGCTTAGACGGTTGTGATTGCGATGATGATTGTTGCTGTGGACATAATGAACACGAATGTCATTGTGGAGAAGATTGTAAATGCCATCATGAAGGAGAGTAATATAAATGAAAAAATATAACAATATAGAATTTAACATAAATAATGTAGGGGATGAAGTTGAATTATATGGTTGGGTTGCTAAAAAAAGAAATTTAGGTGGACTAATATTTATAGATTTAAGAGATAGAAGCGGTATTATTCAACTTGCTTTAAGACCTGAAAACAAATGTTATGAATTGGCTGAATCTTTAAGAAATGAATATGTAATTAAAGTAATTGGGAGAATCGTAGAAAGAGAAAGCAAAAATTTAAATATACCAACAGGTGAAATTGAAGTAGATGTAGAACAATTAGAATTGATAAATACAAGTGCAGATTTGCCGTTTACAATATCAGAAGATACTACAGCACTTGAAGATACTAGACTAAAATATCGTTATTTAGATTTAAGAAGAAATAGTATTGTGGGAAATTTAATGTTAAGGCATAAAGTGTGTTTAATTGCTAGAAACTATCTATCTAATTTAGGATTTATGGAAATAGAAACACCAATTTTATGCAAAAGCACTCCAGAAGGAGCAAGAGACTATCTTGTGCCTTCTAGAATCTTTGAAGGTAAATTTTATGCATTACCACAATCTCCTCAAATATATAAACAGTTATTAATGATTGGTGGTATGGAAAAATATTTCCAAATAGCTAGATGCTTTAGAGACGAAGATTTGCGTGCAGATAGACAACCAGAGTTTACTCAAATAGATATTGAAATGAGCTTTGCAGAAGAAGAGGATATTTGGGGTATTACTGAAGGCTTAATGGGAGAAATATTTAAAAATATTAAAGATATAACTTTAGATAAATTTCCAAGACTTACTTATAATGAATGTATGAAGAGATTTGGTAGCGATAAACCGGATACTCGTTTTGAAATGGAACTCAATGATATATCTAGTGTTTTTACAAATACAGAGTTTTCTATATTTAAAACAATATTAGAAGAAAAAGGCATTATTAATGCTCTAGTTGTTAAAAATTCTAGTGATAAGTTCTCAAGAAAGGATTTAGATAAATTAACTGAATTTGTAAAAATATATGGAGCTAAGGCTTTATCGTATTTAAAATATAATGAAAAAGAGTTATCTGGTTCTATTGTTAAAGTAATCAGTGATAAAGAAAAAGAAGCATTAATTAAAGAATTAAATATTGAGGATAATGACTTGGTTTTAATTGTAGCAGATAAACCAAAAGTAGTTTATGCGTCTCTTGGAGCTCTTCGTGTAAAATTAGGTCATGATTTGGATTTAATTGATGAATCTAAATATAATTTCTTGTGGGTAACTAATTTTCCAATGTTTGAATATAGCGAAGAAGAGAAAAGATATGTTGCAGCACATCATCCATTTACTGCACCCAATAAAGAAGACATAGATAAACTTATTTCTGATAAAGCAAATTGTTATTCTAGAGCTTATGACTTAGTATTAAATGGATATGAATTACTTAGTGGATCTGTTCGTATACATGATGAAAAAACACAGGCTAAAGTATTTGAAGCAATTGGACTTTCAATGGAGCAAGCAAAAGATAAGTTTGGGTTTTTCTTAGAAGCATTTAAATATGGTGCACCAAATCACTGTGGAGTAGGAATAGGACTAGAAAGATTAATAATGATATTAGCGGGTACTGATAATATACGTGATGTTGTTGCATTCCCAAAAACAGCCAGTGCTTCATGTCTTATGAGCGAAAGTCCAAATGTTGTTGATGAATCTCAATTAAAAGAATTGTCAATCAAAATAAATTAAACAAAAAACTAAAAAAAGAGGTTGTTATAACTTCTTTTTTTTGATAAAATGGATGTGTATATAATAGATAAGATAGCGAGTGAAAGTTATGGATAATAATAAACTTAAAAAGATAGTAATTTTTATATTATTTATTGCTATTTTTGTAATGAGTTCAGCATATGCACTGCTTTATAGAAATTTAAGAATTAATGGTAATGCAAGTGTAATTGCTTCTTGGAAAGTAGGCATTACTAGTATAAAAGAAGGAGCTAAAACTGGAAACGCAGTTAGTACAAGTGTTCCTAGTTATACTATATCTACTGCAAACTTTGATGCGCAACTAGAAAATCCCAACGATAGTATAGAGTATATTATTACTATAGAAAACAGTGGTAAAATAGATGCAAAATTAAATGATATTACTTCTACTCAAAGTGGTAATACTTCTATTGTATATGAAATAATAGGAATAAATGAAAATGATGTATTAAAAGCTGGAGAATCTATTGAAGTTAAAATAAAAGTATCATTAAAAGATACTATTAACATTGATGGGGCTATGAACAGCAGCATAACAATAGTTTTTAGTTATATTCAACACGCATAGATTAGAAAAATAAGGTAATTAGGGGTTAATATTATGAGAGCAATAAATAAAAAAATTATATTTTTGTATTTGCTTGTCATCGCTTATTTAGGTATAAGAATACTATCTATTAATAATAGTGCTTTAGTTATTAGCAATGAAATGAATGTTGGTATTTGGGGAGCACTTTTTCTATTAGGAATATTCTTTACTAAAGGAGATTATAACAGGTATTTAGAACCATATGATAAAGTTCAAACAACATTTATTATTGTAATTGCTTATTTAATGTTTAATTTTTTGCTTGGATTGTTTGTGGGGTATCAATATAATGCGTATTCGATGACACCAAGAGGACTTTTACATAACACAATTATGTTTATGCCAATTATAATTTTCCAAGAATATATTAGACAAGTATTAGTTAGTTACAGCAACGGAAAAACAAAATGGTTAGCGTTTATAACAATACTATTTATATTAATTAGTGTTAATTTTAATAGTTTAAGTAGTGATTTTAGAAATGCCGAAACAGGATTCAAGTTTTTATGTTCTGACCTAATTCCTTTAGTGGCAAGAAATTTTGTTTTTACATATTTAGCATATATAAGTAGTTGTAAACCACCAATTGTTTATAGATTACTTACAACAGCGGCATCTATATATTTGCCAATATTACCTAATATAAATTGGTTTTATACTGGACTGTTTGGAATTTTAGTTCCGATCGCATTATATATAGTTGTAAATTATTCTCAAGCAAAACTAGAAAGAAAACTTTCTTGGAGAGACGAGAAAAAAAGTAGACCAATAACATATGTCCCAACATTAATTATTGTGTTATTAGTGGTTGGATTTGTAGTTGGTTTCTTCAAATATCAACCAGCTGCTATTATCAGCGACAGTATGTTGCCGTTATTTGCAAGGGGAGATATGATAGTTATTGAAAAGTTGGATAAAGAAGACATTGAAAATATTAAAGTAGGAGATGTCATAAAGTTTTTAACAGAAAATTACTATGTTATACATAGGGTTCATGAAATAGAGCAAACTGATGATGGACCACTATTTACTACTAAAGGAGATAATAACAATGCGCCTGATAGTAAAAAAGTAAAGCCTGACCAAATACAGGGGATATATCGATTCCATGTTAAATATATTGGATTCCCATCTGTTTGGTTAAGTGAGGTATTAAGGTAAGGTGATATCTGTTGCGAAAATTTGATGAAATAAATGAAGAAAATGATTTCTTTAATAACTTTAGTGTTAATAATTATCGTTTTCAGAATAATGATTTCAAAGAACAAACAAAAATAGAATACATAGAACCAAAAAAAGTAAAGGAAGATGAGATTATGAAGAATGAAAAAGGGAAAAGCAATAGTTATAATTTATCAAAAGATTTTCTAAAAATCATAGGGTTGACAATATCTGGAATCTGTTTAGTTTTGTCACTTCTTACAGGGGCTAAAAGTTTTGTTCCTGCTCAAAAAACTGAGGAATTGCTATTGTCATATAATGTTACTAACGGGGCGGATTATAGAGTTAATCTAATAGAAAACAATTTCTATGAAACGCAAACATTAGGAAAAGGGGAACTAGTCCCAGTAACATTTATTGATAATATTGAAGTGGATTTTTCAAGTTATTTGTCAACAAACAAACAATTGAACATAAATTATAATTACAATATTACCGGTGAAATTACTGCTACAGCTAGTGATAATGGAAAAGAAGGTAGTGGTGGAAAAATATGGACAAAAAGATATAGTTTTGTTCCGGCGAAAACTTTAACTGAAACAAATTCAACTGGATATAATGTTGAAGAAAGAGTAGTAGTTGATTATAAAATCTACAATGATTTAGTAAATCAATATAAATTAAAAGCAGCAGTACCGATGGAGGCAGTATTAACAATTACTCTAACAGTAAATGCCACTAGCGATGTAAATGGTAAAGCGTTACAAATTGAACCTCAAACAGTTAGTGTGGAAATACCTCTATCTGTTTCTACGGTTTTAATTCAAACTAAAAATGATGGAACAGTACCAAAAACACTAGTAAATACTATAGAAATACCAGCAAAAAATAACTATGTGCTTTTAGGAATAAGTGTAATTCTATTCTTAGGTTCTTTGGCGGCTACAATCTTCCTATTAAAAGGGTTAAGAAAAATGACTGAAGATCACAGCTTGTTTATTAAATTTAATAAAATTATGAGAGACTATAATCAAGTTATTATTGAAATAGAAGAATTGCCTGAAGTGAAAGACGCTGCAATAATTGAAGTCAAATCATTTAAAGATATGTTAGATATTCAAAAGGAATTACATCTACCAATAATGTGTTCTAAATCTAAAGATGAAGATTTAACAAATAATATGTTCTATATTATCAATCAAAACCAAATCTTTAAATATAGATTAAATGGTGAACAAGAAAGATTCTAAAATGAAAAATAGGGAACGAGGAATTCGTTCCTTTTATTTTCACTATACTAATAGTTGCATAAAAACAATTTAATATGTTACAATAATATTGTCTAAAAGATTAGAGAGGCACTCTATAAAACCGACTAAGTAACGATACGGGAGTTCGGATCTCTATCCGGTGTTGAAGACCTTTAATTAGGGATCCTAAAGGATAGGTATGGACACCCACCTGCATATAGCGGGCTTTATCGTTTTGCCGACTATCTTTTGGACATTTTTTTATGAGGTGGATTATGTTTGAACGATTAAGCTTATTAATTGGAGAAGACAATTTAAATAAAATAAAAGGAAAAACTATTCTTATAGTAGGAGTCGGTGGAGTTGGAGGTTATACTGCTACTAGCTTAGTGCGTAGTGGGATAGAAAACATAATTATTATAGATTATGATACTATAGATATTACCAATATAAACCGTCAAATAACAGCGTACCATTCTACTATCGGAAAAAAGAAAGTAGATGTTTTGTCTAATATGCTTCTAGACATTAACCCTAATATAAAAATTACTAAATATGATATGTTTTTAAGTGAACAAAATATAGAAAGTATATTTGATAATTGTAATATAGATTATATTATTGATGCGTGTGACGCTTTGAAAACAAAAAAGGCAATAATAAAGTATTGCTTAGATAAAAATATTAAATTTATTAGTTCTATGGGAACCGGTAATAAATTAGATCCTACTAAATTGGAAGTAACAGATATTAGAAAAACAAATAATGATCCAGTTGCAAGAATAATTAGAAAATGGGTAAAGGATAACAAAATCAATAAAAAGATACCTGTTCTTTGTTCTAAAGAAGTCCCTAAAAAAGTAGGAAATGTTGTCAGTTCTAATAGCTTTGTTCCTTCTTCTGCAGGATTAATAATTACTAGTTATATAATTAATGACATAATAAAAGAGTGATAATTCACCCTTTTTTACTTAAAATTTTCTATATAATCCAATAGCTTTACCTAAAATAGTAACATTATCTAAAATAATAGGAGCCATAGTATCATTTTCTGGTTGTAGTCTAATATGATCCTTTTCTTTATAAAAGGTTTTTAATGTAACTTCATTTTCATTTGTCATGGCTGCTACTATTTCACCATTGTGTGCTGTATTTCCTCTTTCGATAATAACTATATCATTGCTGTGGATTCCTTTGTTGATCATAGAACTACCTTGTACATGTAAAGCAAAAACCTCTTTCTTGGTCGAAACTAAATTAGATGGTATTGAAAAGAACTCATTTGGTGTTTCAATGGCTTCAATAGGGTTACCAGCGGTAATCTGGCCTAATAGAGCAACACTAATAGTTGAATCATCTTTCTCTTCAAATTCATTAGGTACCAACAATTCTAAAGCTCTATTTTTAGATTCGTTTTTCTTAATATAACCTTTTTCTTCTAATTTATTCAAATGAAAATGTGTTGTAGCCGGTGAGTTTAAATTTAACATTGCACCGATTTCTCTTACAGTAGGTGGATAGCCATGATTGGCAATAAATTTTTTTAATGCTTTTAAAATATCTGACTGTCTTTTTGTTAACCTTTCCATATATAGACCTCCTACTCATAAGTATACATCAAACATGTGTTTATGTCAAACAATTGTTTAATTAAAAGAAAATGAAATTATAGCGAGTTATATTGACAAATTTTTATAAAAATGATAATATTTACTCTTACATATAGTAAGAATTAAAAATGAGGAGGTACTCAAATGTCAATTGCAATATTAGGAAAAAAACTTAATAATAGCGATGAAATTACAACTATAGATAGTTCGTCTTTGCGCCAAATTGACAATGTCACTAGATTGTTCGCTAATGAAGAAGAATTAAAAAACAGTGATTATTATCAAAGTAGAATGAGTACTTCATCGTCAGTTGAAAAAGAAGAAGGAAAATTAATAATTACATATGTAAAAAACAACCAAGAAAAAATTAATTTGGATGTAATATATGATAATAGCGATGCTATCCGTACTAGAACAAGTTCACTAGAGGAAGTATCATCAGAAGTAGAAAAATCAAGAAAACTATTATTAAATAGTAAAAATCAAATATTTTTAACTTCATTCTTACTTAACAAGAAATTCTTACCAACCACTAGCGCAACAGTAAGAATGACTATAGATGAATATAAAATTGCTAAAAAAGAAGGCTATCAAGTAAGTTTATTCGATGGAGAATATCGCATATCTATACAAGAAGTTTTAAAATATAGATTAAACCATAAAAAACTTGGTGGAATGAGACTGTTAGTAGAAGATTCATTAGAAGTTTGGAAAAAAAATATGCTTAATTTAAGTGATGAAGACTTATATTTCTATTCTAGAGAATTAAGATTATTATTAAATGAATATAACTATAGAAAAATTCCTAGAAAAGCAGTCGTGAATTTGTCGTTTGATAAAAGTAAAATAAAAGATAACTTAAAAATAAGAAAGAAAAATGACTTTAGAATTAAAGCTGTTGGATTACCTAAGAGAAAAGTCTTAGACGATAGAAAAGCAGCGTAAAACAATTAGTATAATTATAAATATTATAAAAAATAACAACTTTAATTTATAAGATAAAGTAGAGTTTCTATTTTATCTTTTTTTTGTTATAATTTTTATGGTGGTAGTATGAGTGATAATAAATTTTTAAAAGATTTTCTTAATTATTTGAAATATGAAAGAAATTATTCTTCTGATACTATTCTTAGTTATGAAAAAGATATTAAAGAATATTTAATATATGTTATTGATAACAATAAAAAACTACTAAGTATAAAATACAAAGATATAAAGTCTTATTTAGCTTACTTAAATGATAAGGACAATAATAATGCTACTATATCTAGAAAGATTAGTTCATTAAGAAGTTTTTATAAGTTTTTAGTTAGTAATGGTATTACTGATAACAACCCATTTCTAAGCGTTAAATTGCCTAAAAAAGAAAAAAAGTTACCAAGATTTTTTAATTATAGTGAATTAGAGGAGATGTTTAATGTTCCAGATTTAAATACTTCTTTAGGGCAAAGAGATCGATTAATACTAGAAATGCTCTATGGGACAGGAGTTCGTGTATCTGAGTTAGTAAATATAAAAATATCTGATATAAGAGGAAAAGAAATAAGAATTCTTGGTAAAGGAAATAAAGAAAGATATGTAGAGTTTGGTGAATATGCTGATGAAATATTACAAATTTATTTAAAAGATGGTTATAAACAATTAAATAAAAGAAATAGCGAATATTTATTTCTTAATAAAAATTATACCAAATTAACAGATAGGGGAGTTAGATTTTTGCTGGATAAAATTATATCTGAAACATCAATCAATAAAAATATATCACCCCATATGCTTAGACACTCTTTTGCTACACATTTATTAAATGAGGGGTGTGATTTACTGAGTGTTCAACAATTATTAGGACATGAAAGCCTATCTGCTACATCCATTTATACTCACATAACTACAGATAGAATAAAAGATGTGTATTTTAAAACACATCCTAGAGCAAAAAAATAATAGGAATTAATTCCTATTTTTTAATTTATAAACGAAATTTGTTACTTTTGTTATTCCAACAAATAAAAGTATAATTAGAAAAAATGTATAAAATGTATTAATTATCTGATTAGAGAATATCATTAACATACTTCCTGTTAGAAAACTCATAAACGATAGACAACCAGAACCTGTTAATAACATCGTATTAATACTATTAATCATTATTATTCCGCCTATAAATATTAAAATATAATTTAATGATTCTATAGGAAATATAATTATATATATTGCAAACAATGTTAATAAAATAGCTTGACCCAAAAAGATAAAGAAGTGTTTTTTATCAGTTTTTCTTAGAGAAAACGCAATTCTATAAGTATTTAATGCATATAGAAATAGTGCGATTGGTATTAAATACATTACTAGTTTTAATATAAATTTTGAATTCATAAATAACCCGGTAAATGAAATTATTAATAAAAGTATCCCAATAATTAAATCTCCAACACTTTTCTTTTTATTAAAATTATTTCCATTTACATAAATAACTGTTTTCATTTTTATCACCATATATAATTATAATACACTTTTGCGAAATTTCATTGAAAAAATAAAAATATATAGTAAAATTTTATAATAGAGAGGTGATAGTTATGGCTAAATTATATTTTAGATATGGAGCAATGGGGAGTGGAAAAACTGCACAGTTATTGCAGGTTGCTTTCAATTATAAAGAAAGAGGAATGTCTGTGGCTGTTATGAAGCCAAAATTAGATACAAAATCAGGTGAAAAAATATCAACAAGAATAGGAATAGAAAGAGAAATAGATTATTTAATAAAATCAGAAGATAATTTATATAGTGTTATCTCAAATGAATTTAAAAATGTTGATTGTATTTTAATTGATGAAGCTCAATTCTTGGAATGTAATCAGGTTGATGATCTAATGAAAGTAACTACTGAATTGGAAATACCTGTTATTTGTTATGGACTAAGAACCAACTTTTTAACTAGTGGGTTTTCTGGTTCTACTAGACTTCTTGAGATAGCTCATACAATAGAAGAACTGAAAACAATTTGTAAGTGTGGTAAAAAAGCAATTTTTAATGCTAGATATAAAAATGATGTTATTGTAAAAGAAGGGGATTCTATTATTATAGATAATAATTCTACTATTAAGTATGTTTCGTTATGCCCTTCTTGCTATAGAAAGGAAATGAACAAAAAATAACATTTTCAAAACCGTAATATTGTGATATACTTTTGTTAAGAATAGAGGTGTTTAGGATGGATTTCTTATTTGGGTATGATAACAAGAAACAAATTAAAGAATATGAAAAAATTATTAAAGAAATTGATGAACATTCAAAATCAGTAAGAAGTCTATCCGATGAAGACTTAAAAAGAAAAACAGATGAATTTAGGGCACGATTAAATTCTGGAGAAACGTTGGATGATATATTGCCAGAGGCATTCGCTGTAGCAAGAGAAGCCAGCAGAAGATATTTAGGGATAGAACAATATCCGGTTCAAATAATGGGAGCAATTGCACTTCATAGGGGTGATGTTGCTGAGATGAAGACCGGAGAAGGTAAAACATATACAGCTCCACTTACAGCTTATTTAAATGCATTAAGTGGAAAAACAGTTCATGTTGCTACTTCTAATGATACCTTAGCTTCAAGAGATGGAGCTTTAGTTACGCCGATGTTTGAAGGATTAGGAATGACAGTTGGAGTTGTTACTGAAGAACGTGGTGATGATTATAAAAGTGATTTAGAAAGAAGAAAACAAGCATATTCTTGTGATATTACATATGGATCCGGTAATGCTTTTGCTTTTGATTATTTAAGAGATAATACTGCGCAAACTCCTGATAGTGTCGTAAGAGGAGACAGAGAAATAGGATTAATAATAATCGATGAAGCAGATCAAATATTAGTAAATGATGCAGTAATGCCATTTAAACTATCTGGCAGTATTAAATCACCAAATGAGAGTGAATTACAAAGGATTGCTAGAAGACAAGAAGAAGAAAGTCTTGCTAAAGAACAATTTATGATAGATAGCGTTGCTAATTCGTTTGTTCACAAATTATTTATGGATAAAGAAAGAGTAAAAGGGGTAAGGACAGAAGAAGAATTAGCTCTTTATATGGGTGGCAATAAAGAAGCCACTGAAAAAGCTAATAGAAGATATACGGTTCTTTATTCTCAAGGTAATGATGCAACACTTACTGAACGTGGTTGGTTAGAAGCATTTAAATATTTTAGAGGCGAAAAAATAGATAGAATAGTTAACGGAAATCCTGAATTAATTACTGGCAATCCAATCTTTGAAGAGGGTAAAGACTATTCTATTGAAGATGGGTTTGTTAGTCTTACTTTAAGAGGATTAGAAAGAGCAACTAGAGAGATAGAAGAAATTCGTGATTTAAATAACGAGTTTTATAGTTCAAATGAATTTAGTAGGTTAAGAAAATCTATTGATAATGCTTTGAAAGCATACTTTGTACTTGAAAGAGGAAAAGAATATATATTAGATGATTCAAAAGGGAGCACAGGAAAGTTTGCTAAAAAGAAAGTACTATTAGTGTCTAATGGTAGAACAGCAGAAGGTAGAGTATATAGTGATGGGTTACAACAGGCCATAGAATTAAAAGAAAGACGTCTTCATGAAAAAGAAGGTGTTGCTATAGAACTTACTCAAGAACACGATGAATTAGCATCTATATCACAAAAAGCCTTTTATTCTATATATCCTAAGATAGCAGGAATGACAGGAACATCAGCAAGGGAACTGTTTGAAGAAATATATGGTATGAGTACTATTAGTATTCCTAAAAATAGTGAGTATGACGCTAGTGAGGAAGAAATCGAATCGATATATAGTGGAAGAATAGATCGTGACACTGTTTTATTTGAAACAGATAAGGAGAAAATTGATGCGGTTATCGCTTCTGTATTAGAGTCTCAAAAAACAGGACAACCAGTACTAATTGGTACAACTTCTGTAAACGAATCTAATCAGTTATATGAGGAGATGAGAAGAAGAGGTATATCTTGTGAAAAACTAAATGCTGAGGTGTCTGATATTGCTTTAGAAAACGAAATTATAGCTAGGGCCGGAAGACGTGGTAGTGTTGTTATTTCTACTCAGATGGCTGGACGCGGTACTGATATTAAATTGGGTGGTAGCCTGGAAGACCATATATTAGAAGTTACAGAAGAAAGAGTGGAGCAAATGGTTAGCACAGTTATTGCTAAAAAAGGAATAACTGTAGCACCAGAAGTAGAAAGAGAACTAAAAATTAGTGCGGCTAAATTTTTATCAGAACAAAAGCAAGAAGAAATAATAGAAGAAGCTAAAGCAAGACAAGAACAAGAGAGAAGAGAATTAATAGAAGCTGGGGGACTTAAGGTAATTGGATATGGTCATTGCTTGACCAAAAGAGATGATGACCAATTGCGAGGACGTGCTGCTCGCCAAGCAGATCCAGGTACAACAGAGTTCTATTGTTCGGTTAGGGATTTAAAACAAGGACTAGGAGTTCCGGTTGAAAGAATTAAATATCTTCGAAAAAAAGGATTAGCAAAAGGAGAGCCTTTATCTGGAAAAGAAGTAGATGAAGTTATTGCTCACGCGCAAGCTAATGCTGAAGGATTAATTACTTCTGTAATTGCAAATACACAGGAAGCTGATTACCATTTATCAATAATGCGTAAAAAAGTATATGAACAACGCATGAGAATGTTAAAAGGCGAAAATCCAAAAGAACAAATGGAATATATTATAGATACAACTGTTATAAACTTAATAGATAGAAACTTGCCTGAAAATGTATTTGAATTAAATCCTAGAACAAAAATAAAGAGATCGGGACTTAATATTAATAATTTTATTATTGATGTAGAAGAGACTTTTGGAATAGATTTAACTGAAGCGATTGAAGAAGGGGAATTTGAACGACTTGGTGATTTGCAAAAATATGTATCAAAATTGGCAAAGGAAAGATATAACGAAGTTAGGCGCGCTAATGGAGATATAAAACAGGATGAGTTAGATAGAAGAGAAATAATTGGTACTATTGATTCTGCTTGGCTAGAGTTTAATGCTAATTTGGAAGAAATAAAATTCCAAAACAGACTATATAGTATGGCACAAAATCAAAGTTATGATGAAATATTTGCTATGAAAAAAGGTTTCAACAAATCAATGGTTGATTCTAAAATAGCAACAGTTAGTAAAATGCTTGGAAAGACTTCTTCGAAAAAGCGCGATGTACCAAAAGAGGAATCTATAATAGAGGCTGATGAGTCATTAAATGATTATTATATTGAGGATGAGAAAAAGTCCAATACTACAAATTTAAGTGTTCGTCCTGCAAAATTAGTAACAACATTAGCAAATAAGATAAAGTTAATTAAAGATAAAATTAAATATCAATTTGAACTGGTTCCGGTAGAACAAGAAGAACAAGATTTTGTGGAACGAATGGACTTCGAAAATGGCGCGAAGAATCCTTCTAATATAGAGGGTTCACCATTCGCTAGTGAACCTAGCAGTAAAAAAGGAAAATAGGTATTACTTATACCTATTTTTAATATGTAAATTGATTAAAAAAGTACTTTTACTCTTATTTTATATGTGTTATAATTTTATTATGACAAATTTTGAAAGGGTGATTAAATGAAATATGTTTATTCCTTCAAAGAGGGAAATGCAGACATGAGAAATCTCCTTGGTGGTAAAGGTGCTAACTTAGCAGAAATGACTAATTTAGGGTTACCTATTCCTCAAGGGTTCACTGTTACAACAGAGGCTTGTACAGATTATTATGAAAATGGAAAACAAATTTCTTCTGAGATTCAAGAACAAATTTTTGAAGCTCTAAAAGGATTAGAAGAAATTCAAGGTAAAAAGTTTGGGGATACAAGTGATCCACTATTAGTATCAGTACGTAGTGGTGCTAGAGCTAGTATGCCTGGTATGATGGATACAATTCTTAACTTAGGATTAAATGATGTGGCTGTAGAAGGATTTGCAGCTAAGACAGGAAATCCTAGATTTGCATACGATTCATATCGTAGATTTATTCAAATGTATTCGGATGTAGTTATGGAAGTACCTAAATCTTTCTTTGAAAAAATCATTGATGAATTAAAAGAAGAAAAAGGAGTTCATTACGATACTGAACTTACAGTTGAAGATTTAAAAGAATTAGTAATAAGATTCAAAGAAGTATATAAAAATGCTATGAATGGGGAAGAATTCCCACAAGATCCTAAAGAACAATTAATGGGAGCTGTTAAAGCAGTATTCCGTTCATGGGATAATCCAAGAGCTATTGTATATCGTAGAATGAACGATATTCCAGGTGATTGGGGAACTGCTGTAAACGTTCAAGCAATGGTATTTGGTAATATGGGTGATACATCAGGTACTGGTGTTGCATTTACTCGTAATCCATCTACTGGTGAAAAAGGTATTTATG
>JAFSFI010000002.1 GCA_017435255.1 Bacilli bacterium
AGTACCAGATGAATATTTTGGTAACGTTATGGGAGACTTAACTAGTAGACGTGGTCGTCCATTAGGTCAAGAAAATAGAGGAAATGCTATTCAATTATCTGCAATGGTACCATTAGCAGAAATGTTCGGATATGCTACTTCATTAAGAAGTAACAGCCAAGGACGTGGTAACTTCGTTATGACATTCGATCATTATGAAGAAGTTCCAAAAAATATCGCTGAAGAAATTATTAAGAAAAGCGGTAATTAGTATTTAAGGAAGTCGAGGAATTAATATTCCTCTTCATCCACAAGGTTTTCCTTGTGATATATAAAAAATAGTTGATAATTTATCAATTATTAGATAAAATAAAGTAGTAATTAAAAAAGGAGGAAATAAAAATGGCAAAAGAAAAATTTGACAGAAGCAAACCGCATGTTAATATTGGTACTATCGGACACGTTGACCATGGTAAAACAACATTAACAGCTGCTATTACAAAAAGACAAGCAGAAAAATTTGGTGGAGATTTTATTGATTACGCTAATATCGACAAAGCTCCAGAAGAAAGAGAACGTGGTATTACAATTAATACTGCACACGTTGAGTATCAAACTGAAACTCGTCACTATGCACACGTTGACTGTCCAGGACATGCTGACTACGTAAAAAACATGATTACTGGTGCAGCTCAAATGGATGGAGCAATCTTAGTTATTGCTGCAAGTGATGGACCAATGGCACAAACTCGTGAACATATCTTATTATCACGTCAAGTTGGTGTACCAAAAATGGTTGTATTCATGAACAAATGTGATCAAGTTGATGACGAAGAATTATTAGATTTAGTAGAAATGGAAATCCGTTCATTATTAGATGAATATGGTTTTGATGGAGATAACACTCCAATCATTCGTGGTTCTGCATTAAAATCTCTTGAAGGAGATGCTGAATATGCAGCTAAAATCGACGAATTAATGGATGCTGTTGATGCATGGATTCCAACTCCAGAACGTGATAACGAAAAACCATTCTTAATGAGTATTGAAGACGTATTCACAATCACTGGTCGTGGAACAGTTGTTACAGGACGTGTTGAACGTGGACAATTAAAACTTAACGACGAAGTTGAAATCGTTGGTATTAAAGATACTAAGAAAACAGTTGTTACTGGTATCGAAATGTTTAGAAAACAACTTGATTATGCTGAAGCAGGAGACAATGCTGGTGTATTATTACGTGGTATTTCTCGTGAAGAAGTTGAACGTGGTCAAGTATTAGCTAAACCAGGAAGCGTTACTCCTCATACTAAATTTAAAGCAGAAGTATACGTTTTATCTAAAGAAGAAGGTGGAAGACATACTCCATTCTTTGCTAACTACCGTCCTCAATTCTATTTCAGAACTACAGACGTTACAGGTGTTATCGAATTACCAGCAGGTGTTGACATGGTTATGCCAGGAGACAACATTAGTATTACTGTTGAATTAATTCACCCAATCGCTCTTGAAAACGGAACTAAGTTCTCAATCCGTGAAGGTGGACGTACAGTTGGTGCTGGTTCAGTAACTGAAATCGTTAAATAATTAAAAAAATATGTTAAGAAGATCTAATGATCTTCTTTTTTTGTTTTATAAGAGCATTTTTATGTTGTTAATTGTAATAGTATGTAAAATTTTCAAATGATGTTATTGATACTTTTGTTAGTAAATGATATATTTTTAATATAGTAGTAAAAATAGATGAAAACAAACTGATATATATAGGAGAATTTATGATGGAAAAATGGTATAACTTAAAAATTGAAGATGTTTTTTCAAAAGTTAATTCTAATGAAGTTGGATTAAGTAATAAGGAGTCAAAGAAAAGATTAGAAAAGCATGGTAAAAACGAATTGCCAAAAAAGAAAAAAGACAGTGTTTTTAAAATATTTTTTAGACAAATGTTAGATCCTATAGTTATACTTCTAATTGTTACAGTTGTTTTTTCACTGATAATTAATGAAGTGATTGATGCTATTGCAATTTTATTTATTGTCTTAGTTGATTTGATAATTGGGACTTATCAAGAATGGAAGGCAGAAAAAACTGCGGAGAGTTTATCTAACTTAATAAAAGTAAAATGCAAAGTATTACGCGATCAAAAAGAAATCGAAATAGATTCTAGTGAATTAGTGGTTGGCGATATTGTTTTATTAGAATCAGGTAATAAGATTAGTGCTGATTTAAGAATTATAGAATGTCACAATTTACAAATAGATGAATCTATTCTAACAGGGGAAAGCGTTAATATTGTTAAAACTAATAAGATTATGCCTGAAAACAGCTCTTTAGGTGATAGAAAAAATATGGCATATGCTGGTACTGCAGTCGTTACTGGCCGTGCTAAAGCTATTGTTGTTGAAACTGGAATAAATACTGAAATAGGAAAAATTGCTAATAAAGTTTCTAATACAAAGGAAACTAAATCACCACTTACTATTAGAATGGAAAAATTCTCAAAACAAATTAGTATGTTAGTTGTAGTAGTTGCCATTATTATTGCAGTAGTCTTAATTTATAAGGATGTTCCAGGAAGCGAGATATTTTTGTCAGTTATAGCGTTATCGGTATCTGCTATGCCAGAAGGATTACCGCTAGCCCTTACTATGGCCCTTACTATTGCATCTAACAGGATGGCTAAGAAAAATGTTGTAGTTAAAAAGCTAAATTCAGTAGAAAGTCTTGGTAGTTGTACTGTTATAGCAAGTGATAAAACAGGAACTTTAACAGTTAATGAACAAACTGCTAAAAAGATTTTACTTCCTGATAATAGTGAATATGATGTTGAAGGTACTGGCTATACTGATAAAGGTAGTATTATACCGTTAAATAATTCTAATATTGAAAGAGCTAAATATATAAGCTTTTTAGGCGCTATTAACAACGAAGCATTTTTTGAGAAAAAAGGAAAAATTTATAATATGTATGGAGATTCTATAGATATAGCATTTTTAGCGTTAGGTATGAAAGCTGATGTTGATAAAAGTTCTGTTGAAGTTGTTGGTACTATTCCTTATGAATCTGAAAATAAATATTCCGCAGTATTTTATAAAAAAGATAATGATTATTATTGTACTGTTAAAGGTTCTTTAGAAAAAGTTATGGAATTTTGTAAAAAGATGAATATTAATGGTAAGAATGTTAAAATTGATGAGGAATTACTTAAAAATCAAAACGAAGGTTTAGCAAAAGATGGTTATCGAGTTATTGCGTTAGCAAATGCCAAAATTAAAGGATTCGAACAAAAAGAATATTATGATGACAAAGATATTAATAATTTGATTTTTGAAGGAATGGTAGCGTTTATTGACCCGATTAGGGAAGAAGCAAAAACTTCTATTGATGATTGTCATACAGCAGGCATTAAAGTTGTTATGATTACTGGAGATCATCCATTAACAGCGTTTAAAATTGCTAAAGATTTAAATTTAGTGGAATCATATGACGAGATTACTACAGGAGTTGAAGTTGAAGAATACCTTCATAAAGGTCAAAAAGAATTTGATGAGTTTGTTGCAACAAAAAAAGTGTTTACTAGAGTAACACCGATTGATAAGTTAGAAATTGTAGAAGCATATAAAAGAATGGGTGAATTTGTAGCAGTTACTGGTGATGGTGTTAATGATGCTCCAGCGATTAGAAGTGCTAACATAGGTATTGCTATGGGAAGTGGTACTGATACAGCTAAGGAAACTGCTTCTATGATAATAATTGATGATAACTTTAAATCGATTGTAGCGGGCATTAAGGAAGGCAGAGGAGCTTATAGTAATATTAGAAAAGTTAGTTATTTGCTTTTATCTTGTGGTTTTGCAGAAGTGCTTTTCTTCTTATTATCAATTATGTTTGATTTACCTATGCCACTTGTTGCAATACAGTTATTATGGTTAAATATTGTTACAGATGGCTTACAAGATTTAGCCTTATCATTTGAAAAACCAGATAAAGATATCATGAAGGAAAAACCAAGAGATACAAAAGAATCTATATTTAATAAGAAATTATTGCAAGAAGTATTATTGTCTGGAATTACTATGGGATTAGTGGTATTTTGTGTTTGGATTTATTTAATAAAAGGGTTAGGTTATCATGAAAGTGTCGCTAGGGGTTATATAGTAATGCTTATGGTATTTATGCAAAATATGCATGTGCTTAACTGTAGAAGCGAAGATAAACCATTTTACAAAGTATCGTTTAGAACGAATCCATTTGTTATTTTCAGTATAGTAAGTGCTATAGTATTACAAATTATATTTGCAGAGGTAGATGTGTTAAGTCAATTTTTGCAAACATCTTCTATACCCGTTATACATTTAGTTTATTTGTTTATAACATCTTCTATTATTTTAGTGGTAGTGGAAATATATAAGCATTTGAGATTTGGGCAAGAAAAAACTCATGAATAGAAACATGAGTTTTTTATTTGTTTATATTTTTTAATGAATCTTCAGTTACTAGGCTTTTATATAATACATAAATTGGATTATTAACAATTAAATTGAACTCACCAATGTATTCACGTGCAATGCAATTAAATCCAAATTTAGAGTTGTTTAATCCTTTAAACTTGTTAGATTCATTTTCGTATTCGCTTGAAATACCATTTAAATTAAACTTTTTATAATTTTTACAATATTCTTTAATAATTTCCCATTTTAATAAATATAATGGAGAAAATTTACCATATTCCTTGTTATATCCATCAATTAACAATTTAATGGTGTCTTCTTCTTTTATAATAATTGCACCGGCGATGACTATTCCTTCAGGGTGATTTCTTAATAAGGTAATTGAATTTACTAGGTATTCTTTATATATAACAAGTATTTTATCTGATTCCATCTTTTTGCTTAAGATGTCTTTCATATTTTTACCTTTATAACCATCTCTACTAATAATGTTGTTTAAATATTCGTTATATTCTAACTCTTTTTCATAAAGTAGTCTACTGCTCTCAACATATTTTTCGGTGTCTATTTGAGCTATATAAATTTCAAAACTATCTTCAAAATGTTTTTGAAAATCTTGATAATATTTTAAAGAGTAATTTCCTTTTCTTGCTATAAAAGGATAAACTTTATCTAAAGCACTATTGTCTTTATACACTTTTAAACCTAATTTAGATGATTTTCTGATTTTGTTTCTTGTTTGTTTTGACAAATTTTTAAACAATTCACTATCGTCAGAGTTTAATTTTAGTTCTGCTATTGTTCTGGGTTTTACAGATTCAAAATTATTACTATATCCACAATGAGTAAATCCTGCTTCCTTTAGAGTATTTATTATAATTTGTTTATCTGAATTTGATTTAAGCGTTTTTCCGTTTTTATCTTTTTTATAAATGGTTATTAATGGGTCTATTTTTAATAAGATAAATTTTTCTTTAAATAAATAATTTTTAAGTTCTTTACATATTTCTATAACTTGATTATGGTTCATATAATCAATTAATAGACCTCTAGGTGCGTATCCATATTTAAAGCCGAAGAACGACGGTTTCTGTAGTATTAGAGATGCTCCTATTAGTTCAGAATTTTCATAAAAACCTAGATACATTGCTTTTAAATTGTGATCATTCATCAAGTTCCCATAAGAAGAAGATTGATAGTAACTAGCATATTTGTGTTTTGATGCGTAGTTATTGAATTCTTGTTTACTAATTGATGTTATTTTCATATTACTCCTCCTTATTTACAGCAAGATTATATCATATTAATAATTAAAATTAAACATTATACTAGAAAAAAAATATAATAATAGTATAATGATATTAGTGTTTATGTATATAAAAATAGGAGTGATATTATGTTTAAAAACGATAAAATATTCATCTTGGGTTTTGCGCGAAGTGGTTATGAAGCTGCGAAATTATTAGCAAAACGAGGAAATAAAGTTGTTTTGAATGATATGAGAGAAGAGCAAGATAAAGAAAGGGTTAAAGAATTACAAGAGTTGGGTGTAGAAATAATTCTTGGAAGTCATCCTGATGATGCTTTCGATAATACGTTTAATTATTTAATTAAAAACCCGGGTGTTCCAATTGATCATAAATATGTTTTAAAAGCCAGGGAATTAGGGATAGAAGTTATTAACGAAGTAGAAATGGCATACAGATTAATGCCTAAAGATGTAACTTTAATTGGTATTACTGGTACTAATGGTAAAACAACGACAACAACTCTTATATATGAGATGATTAATAAATCAAATAGAAGAGTTCATCTGACTGGCAATATAGGATATCCTTTATGTGGTTTTTTGGAGAAGTTGGAATCTAATGACATTATCGTAATGGAAACATCTTGTCAACAATTAGAAAATCTAAATGAATTTAAACCCAATATTGCGGTTATGACAAATTTATCAGAGGCACATATTGATTTTTTGAAGAGCTATGATAATTATAAAAGAGTAAAGAAAAAAATATTTAAAAATCATACTAAAGAAAACATTGCAATTTTAAATATAGAAGATGAAGATGTTATAGAGTCTACTAAAGATATTAAATCTACAGTTAAATATTTTTCAAGTAAAAATCAAATAAATGGCTCTTATATTAAAGGTGATGCAATTTATTATTATGATGAAAAAATAGTTGATTTACAAGATATTAGACTAGTGGGAATGCATAATTACGAAAATATAATGGCAGCAATTATGGTCGTTAAAGAATTAGGGATAAAAAATAGTTGTATATTAGAAGTCTTGAAAACATTTGCAGGAGTCGAACACCGTTTAGAGTTTGTAAAAGAAATTAATAATAGATTATTTTATAATGATTCAAAAGCTACTAACGTAAAGTCTACACAGATAGCGTTATCATCATTTAATAAACCAACTATATTATTGCTTGGTGGAATGGAACGTGGTCAAGATTTCTATGGGTTAAAAGAATATTTATCTTGTGTGAAAATGATTGTTTGTTATGGTGAAAATAAGAATAGAATTAAGGAATTTGGGGATAATTTAATGATAGAAACCAAAGTTGTCGATGATATTAAGATGGCGGTTATAGAAGCATATCAATCTTCTAGTGAAGGAGATGTCATACTTTTGAGTCCTGCTTCGGCTTCTTGGGATCAATATAAATGTTTTGAAGATAGAGGTACAGAGTATAAAGAACAAGTATTTAAATTAGGAGAAAACAATGAATATAGCTAATATTATTGCAAGAGAAGTATTAGATTCTAGAGGCAATCCAACAGTTGAAGTGGAAGTGGCTTTGGCAAATGGTATTAAAGATTATGCGATAGTACCTTCGGGTGCTTCAACAGGAAAAAGAGAAATGTTAGAACTGAGAGATGGTGAGAATAGATATTTAGGAAAAGGAGTTCAGAAGGCTGTTTCTAATGTAAATTCGATAATAAAGAACAATTTAATTGGAATAAGTGTTTTTGAACAACAAAAAATTGATGATATAATGATTGAATTAGACGGAACTGTCAACAAAAGCAAATTGGGTGCAAATGCGATCTTAGGTGTTTCTATGGCATGTATTAAAGTCGCTGCTAAGGCAAAAGGAAAAGAATTATATCAATATATAGGTGATAAATATCAACTGCCTATTCCCATGATGAATATTTTAAATGGTGGTGCACACGCTGATAATAATTTGGATTTTCAAGAATATATGATTATGCCTGTCGCTGATACATTTAAAGAAATATTAAGAATTGGTTCGGAAGTGTTTCATACTCTTAAATATTTGTTAAAAGAGAAGGGAATGATAACGAGTGTTGGAGATTAAGGTGGTTTTGCTCCTAATTTAAACTCTAACCAAGCAGGATTGAATTTAATAGTAGAAGCGATAGAAAAAGCTGGTTATGTTCCGGGGAAAGATGTTTGCATTGCTTTAGATGTAGCTGCAAGTGAATTTTACGAAAATGGTAAATATATTTTAAAAAGCGAAAACAAAACTTTATCCACAGAATTGTTGATAAAATATTATTTAGATTTGATTGATAAATATCCAATTATTTCGATTGAAGATCCGTTCGATCAAAATGATTGGGAGGGATTTAGTAAATTTACTAACTTAGTAGGAGATAGAATTCAAATAGTAGGAGATGACATTTTTGTTACAAATAAAAAATATCTGCAAGAAGGTATAGATAAGAAAGCTTGTAATGCAATACTTATTAAATTAAATCAAGTTGGTACTGTTAGTGAAACGTTAGAAACAATTAAATTAGCCAGAGAAAATGGTTATAGAACAATTATTTCTCATCGCAGTGGTGAAACAGAAGATACTACAATTGCTGATTTAGCGGTTGGATTTAGTTTAGGTCAGATAAAAGCAGGTTCACTATCAAGAAGTGAAAGAATTGCCAAATATAATAGATTATTGAGAATAGAGGAAGAGCTAAATAAAACTATATAGAATAACTATTTTATTGCAAAATATACCAGCATATGTTAAAATATCTTTTAGAAAACGGAGGGATTGGTATGAAAATATTTTTATTGATCATATCATTACTATTAATTGCTATCGTATTATTACAAAGTAATAAAGCAGAAGGAGCATCACAAATTATTTCTGGGGGTAACTCTGATTTGTTTAGTCAAAGAAAAGAACGTGGTGTAGAATTATTAATTAGTAGAGTAACATTATCGCTTGGATTAATATTCTTTTTAGTAAGTTTAGTAATGGAATTTATATAAGATAAGACTAGGAATAGTCTTTTTTTTATTGTATAATCATAGTAGGTGATAATATGAAAGATAGAGTATTAGATATTTTAAAAAATTATGATAGGGCGCTTTCTTTCGAAGAGATTGACTCTGCATTAAATATTAAAACGGTTGAAGAAACAGAGGAATTAATTGGTGCATTAAAGGATTTAGAGGAATCTGTAGAAATATATCATTCCAATAAAGATAAGTATATGTTGTTTGAAAATAGTAATTTAAGAAAAGGTATTATGAGAACCAATAAAAAAGGTTTTGGTTTTGTTGATATATCTAATCAAGAAGAAGATATTTTTGTTGGTATGGATAATATGAATGGCTCAATTAATGGTGATACTGTTTTGGTTGAAATTATTAGTTCTCAACCAGATGGTAGAACGGAAGGAAGAATTGTTCGTATTGTTAAAAGAGAACTTTCCACAGTTGTTGGGGAAATTTATTTTAAAAAAGAACGAGGATATATTATCCCTGATGATAATAAATTAAAGATGAATATAGAGATCCCTAAAGGTAAGAACTTAGGGTCTGTAGATGGTCATAAAGTGGTTGTTAAAATTACTAATCAAGTTGCTAACAATAAATTTAAAGGGGAAGTAATTAGGATATTAGGGCATAAAAATGACATTGGAGTAGACATCTTATCTATTGTTTGTAATTACAATATTAAAGATACTTTTGATGAAGAAACGTTGAAAGAGCTAGATAATATTCCTGAAGAAGTTAGTGAAGAAGATAAAAAGGGAAGAAGAGATTTAACTAATGAAATAATCTTTACAATAGATGGTGATGATACTAAGGATATAGATGATGCAATATCTATTGAGAAATTAGAAAATGGTAACTACAAGTTAGGTGTTCATATTGCGGATGTTAGTTATTATGTTAAAGAAGGAAGTGCCATTGATAAAGAAGCAATGGAACGTGGCACTTCAGTATATCTCGTTGATAGAGTAATACCAATGTTGCCACACAAATTATCTAATGGCATTTGTTCACTAAATCCGGAAGTAGAACGCCTTGCAATATCTTGTGTAATGGAAATAGATTCAAATGGTAAAACTGTTGATTATGAAATTTTTGAAAGCGTAATTAAATCTAGAATTCAAATGACTTATAAAAAAGTTAATAAAGTTATAGAAGAAAATGAAATACCTGAAGGATACGAACCATATGCTGATAAATTAAAATTAATGCTAGAATTATCCCAAATTATTAGAAAATCAAAAATTAATAGAGGTTATATAGATTTTGATGTAGATGAAGCTAAAATTTTAGTGGATGAAAATTGTCATCCAACTGATATAGTTCTAAGAGAGCGTGGTCTAGGGGAAAAATTAATAGAAGATTTTATGATTTGTGCTAATGAATGTGTAGCTACGCATATATATTATATGGATTTACCGTTTGTTTATCGTATTCATGAATATCCAAAAGAAGAAAAAATAAGAACATATTTATCATTTTTACAATCTTTGGGATATACATTTACAGGTAATATAAAAGATGTTCATCCAAAAACGATTCAAAGTTTAGTTGAGTTTCTAAAAGACAAAAAAGAATTCAAGATATTATCAAGTTTATTATTAAGAAATATGCAAAAAGCTATATATTTGCCACAAAATCTAGGACATTATGGTCTTGCAAGTAAATGTTATACGCATTTTACTTCACCGATTAGAAGATATCCTGATACTACAGTTCATAGACTTCTTAGAACATATTTATTTAATAATGATATTTCTGGTTCAACAATAGGAAAATGGCAAGAGAAATTGATATATATTGCTGACCATTCATCTATTCAAGAAAGAGAATCTGTTGAATGCGAACGCGAAGTTGAGGATATGAAAATGGCAGAATATATGGAAGATCATATTGGCGAAGAATATGAAGGTATTATATCTAGTGTTAATAACTTTGGTATGTTTATTCAATTAGATAATTTAATTGAAGGATTAGCTCATGTTAGTGATTTAAACGACTATTTTATATTTGATGAGGCTACTCAAACACTAACTGGTGATCGCACTAAAGTTAGATATCGTTTAGGTGATAGAGTATTAATTAAAGTTAAAGCTGCATCTAAAGACGAGAAAACAATTGACTTTGAAATTATAAAACAAATATAGGGAGGAAAAATGGCAAAGAAGAAAAGGCGTAAGATAAAACCTATTCTAAAATTATTATTGTGTTTAATTCTTATAACAATTGTATGTCTTCTTTGTTTATCTTTTAATGACTCTTTTGATAAAGAAAAACTAAAAAATCATGAAGAAAACAAATTGTCGTTGATTATGGCTGGAGATGTTTTGATCCATAGTAGTGTTTATGATGATGCATATGAAGATGGAAGTTATAATTTTGATAAAATGCTATCATTAATAAAGCCAATTACCAAAGATTACGATTTGGCGTTCTATAATCAAGAGTCGATTTTGGGAGGAACCAAATTAGGATTATCAAGTTATCCTGCATTTAATTCACCGCAAGAAGTAGGAGAAGCTTTTGCTAGTGCTGGATTTAATCTAGTTAGTTTAGCTAACAATCATACTTTAGATTTAGGTAAAAAAGGTGTTACCAACTCTAATGATTATTGGAAAACTAAAAAAGGTATTTTAACTAGTGGTTCATATAATTCATTAAGCGAAAGAGATAATATACAAATAAAAGAGAAAAACGGGATAAAATATGCACTGCTTGCTTATACAACTACCACTAATGGAATTGCTCCCACTAACTCTTATTATGTAAATGTTTATAGTGAAAAACAGGTGGAAAAAGACATCAAAAAAATAAGGGGTAAAGTGGATCTACTTTTAGTATCTATGCATTGGGGAGAAGAATATAATAGTGGTATTACAGATGAACAAAATAAAATAGCTAATTACTTGTCAAATTTAGAAGTAGATATTATAATAGGTCATCATCCACATGTAATAGAACCGGTTGATTATATTGGGGACACATTAGTTATATATTCTCTAGGCAATTTTTTATCTGGTCAAGAAGGGATAGACAAGAGAATAGGACTTATGGTTTCTGTAGATATAGAGAAAGAGGGTGCTGAAATTACGATAAGTGCACCTACTGCAACATTGACGTATACTCATTATAAAGAATCTAAAGTTAAATCGAATTTTAAGGTATATCCTTTTGATAAGTTAAATAACAGTATTCTACCGAGATATCGTAGTTATTATGAAGAATATATGGATATAGTAACAAAAAGAAGTGGAAAAATAATAGAATCACCAATCTAAGGAGTGATAAAATGGAAATACAAAATAGAAAAGCAAGACATGATTATTTTATCGAAGATGAATTTGAAAGTGGAATAGTATTATCTGGAACAGAAATTAAATCAATTCGTGAAGGTGCATGTAATTTTAATGATAGTTACATTATTGTTCGTAATGGGGAATTATATATATTGAACATGTATATTGGTATTTATAAACAAGGTAATATTTTTAATCATGAGGAAACAAGGACAAGAAAACTATTAATGCATAAACGCGAAATTTTAAAGTTAAATGATAAAATTAGGTTAGAAGGTTATACTTTAATACCATTAAAACTATATTTTAAAAATAATAAAGCAAAGATTTTAGTAGGTTTATGTAAAGGTAAGAAAAACTACGATAAAAGAGAAACAATTAAGGAAAGAGATATAAAACGAACATTAGAAAAGATTAGTAAAAATAAATACTAATCTTTTTGTGCTTTTTTTAGATAAATATATAAACTTGACATATTATTAAAATATGATAAAATTAATGTTTCTTAATTAAAGGAGGTTGAAAAATGGAGCATTTAGAATTTTTAGTACGTATAACTGTTTGTTTTGTTTTGGGAATCATAATAGGTATTGAAAGGCAATATAGAAGAAAAACTGCTGGAGTCAGAACTATTACTTTGGTATCATTAGGCGCATTTTTATTCGTATCAATATCTTATCTTACACCGGCTAATGACATTACTAGGATAGCAGCTCAAGTAGTGTCTGGAATAGGTTTTTTAGGTGCTGGAGTCATATTAAGAGATGGTACAAACATTAAAGGATTAAATACTGCTGCTACTTTGTGGTGTAGTGCTGCTGTCGGTACTTTAACAGCACTAGGGCTTATTCTGGAAGCTATAATAGGAGTTTCTTACATACTATTATCTAATGTGTTATTGCGTTTTGTGTCTAGAAAAATCATGAGAAAGAATAATAATCATAATAAGTCTAATTATGTTTTAATTGTAGTATGCGAAGAAGAAAAAGAAATGATAGTTAAAAATATGCTGATTCAGAAATTAAAAACACATCAAAACATAATTCAAAATTTTACTACAGAAAAAGATGATAATAAAGTAAAATTAGAAGTTAAGATGGAAACGGTCAATGATTCATCAGATAATATCGATAATATAGTAAACAGATTATGTGTTGAACCAGGAGTTGAACTGGTTGAATATAATAAATTAGATCATTTTGTTGATGATGACGATGATTATGATTATGAAGTAAAATAATACATTAGTAAATATTAGTAGTAGTTGAAAATATTTATTAAATATATTATAATCTTCCCATGGGGCCGAATATGGTTTCGACGGGATAATTTAGTCCTAGACTGCAAGTAGGTGGCAACCTTAACTGCAAACAAAAATAACTGGAAACAGAAATCAATTAGCTTTCGCTTAATAATATAGAAGGCTGCTTCTATTATTTTCTTTTCTGCGGAAAATCTTAGAGGCTCAAACTTAGCAGAATATATTATTTCTTTTCCTAGAGAGATAATGAAGTTTATAGGATAGTTGTATTATTGTTCGTTAACTAGCTTATAATACAATGAATGTTACTAGTTAACTAAACTTGTAGATGTCTTTGATGGAGTTATTTCGGACGGGAGTTCGATTCTCCCCGGTTCCACCAAATTGGTATGAAACTCGAGCTTTTCGGGATAAATATAAAAACTACTCTCAAATTAAATTGAAAGTAGTTTTATTTTGACAATTTACAAACATACCTGCACAATGATAAATAATCGTGTATATGTTATTTTGTTTTTTTATATATTTTATTATCAGAAAAGATATCTTTACTTGCTACTAGAACTTTTCGCCAATAATCACTTTTTTCAAAGTTGTTAATAATGATTTTTCCTTTTGTTCTAGAGCAATGTATAAAATAATTATCGCCTAAATAAATTCCACAATGACCAGGATATTTATTGTTTGCTTTTGGTTCATTATCATCCATAGATTGCCTATGAAAAAATACAATATCACCTTTTCTAATAACGCTTAAATCTTTGTTTAGAATATCTTGTTTATATAATATAATTTTACCATAAGTACTAGTCATAATTTTAGTAGTTGTTGACAACCCGATTCCTTCATGGTATAAGTTTAAATTGCATATCTCATTATATATAAACCATACAAATCCAGCACAATCAAATGTGTCTGGTCCATGTTTTCCATGTTCATATAATTTATTGCGTTGTAGTATAGCTAGTTTTATTAATTTTTCTCTTAAAATAATTTCATCATTTATATTTGCTTTAATCACTCCTATCTTTTTTTATTTAAAAGATGAAACAATCAAATTTTAAATGATGATAAATTAGAACAATACATTTTTTCATACCAATCACTTCCAAATAGTTATTAGTATTATGGCAAAATATGTTTTATTTGTCAAATTTGTAGTATATAGTATTAATAGTATGAATGATATTAAAACCGAAAAAATATGACTAAAAGGTTGTAGATTTTTTGTTGAATACTCTAGTTGTAAAGATTCGAGTTTTATAATATTACAATAATTAAAGAATCAAATAAAATTAAAATAATTTGTGAATAAAGCGAAATATAATTTATTAAATAAATTGGTTCTTATTAAATAAAAAAATAAAAACGCAACTAATAATTGATAATTGCATTTTTAATTTTAATTTATATTTTTTTTGTACTTTGTTCATCTATATCAGATTGATTTCCATATGATAAACTCTCTAATTGTGCTTTTATTTTAGTTAACTCTTCTACAGATTTACCATTTAGTATTTCATCCATATTATTTTTAGAAGCAAACTCGACTGCTCCTTGTAGAGTAGTTCCACCTATCACTAAGTTTAATTGCTCAATACTTAATTCTTTGTCTTCCATAAAAACCTCCGTTCATACTATAAATTGTGCTAAAAAGCTGGTAAAGATAATATTTACCATCTTTTAATATTGTGTTTATTTTTTAACCATGCTGTAAAATTGATATTAAAAACCAGTTTGCATGCTTCTTCTACTAATATAATTATAAATAGTACATTTATTGAAAAGTAAGAGTTAGTCTGCGTATCTATGAATATGCATGTTGCAAGGAAAGCTATTGATAATAATTGAATTATTGTTAATTGAATCCAAATATCTTTTCCACCTGGTGTTGATTTGAATTCTTTTTTGTATTTCTTCTTTTCTGAAAGGGATAAATCATAATATGTTTTCATGCAGTCTCCTTTCTGGCATCATTAAAAATGATCCTATTTCTAATATTATAATAGCATAATTTTTTTTTGTTTAAAGGTTCTTGGATGAATTTATACAGTTATTTACAGTGATATTTTTTTTAAATTGTATAAAATTAGATTTATTAATTCATTATATAACAGGAGGGATATAATGAGTAATGATAAAAATGAAGTAAATGTTTTAGATGAATTAAATAAAGGAGCGTGTATGGGCTGTGATGCAATTGACTTTATTATGGATAAAGTCAAAGACGACGGTTTAAAGCAAGAATTAAATAGACAATATGAGAAATATAAAGGTATTTCAGATAAGATAGAAAGGCTTTATCCAGAATATAGTAATAAAGAACCACATGAAACTAGTGCAATGAATAAGGCTATGACTTGGTATGGAATTGAGATGAAAACTTTTATGGATGATAGTACTTCTAAGCTTGCTGAACTTTTAATGCAAGGAACTAATATGGGGATTATTGAAGGTAGAAGATTATTAAACCATAAAGATACAGAACCTGAAGTTCATGCTCTAGTTCAAGAATATGTGGCTATGCAGGAAGACGCAGTAGAAAAACTTAAAGCCTTTTTATAATGTGTAAACTAGTCATAAGACTAGTTTTTATTATATAAAATAAGTGGTATAATAATTGTAGAGTGTAGTTATTAGAGGTGATAATATGGGAAAATTAGTAGAGCTTAATGGTAAAGAATATGATGAATATGTAAAGAATCATCCTACTAAATCTCATTTTTTGCAATCATATGCCTGGGGAGAATTTGCCAAGAAAGAAAAGGGGTTAACTCCATATTATTTAGGGCTTATTGATAGCAAGAAAAATATATTAGGTGCTGCTTTGTTGTTGCAGAAACACCTTCCTTTTGGATTATCTTATTTTTATTCACCAAGAGGATTTGTAATAGATTTTTCTAATGAAAAATTATTAAGAGAGTTTTCTACTAAAACAATTTCTTTTGTAAAAAGTAAAAAAGGGATATTTTTAAAAATTGATCCTGATCTTATTTGGCGTGAAGAAAATAATAAGGGTGAAGAAGTAGATAATAAGTATGATTGTAAAAAGGTATTTTATAATTTGAAAAAGATAGGGTTTCGTCATCAGGGGTTTACTAAAAACTTTGAAACGATGCAGCCAAGATATACTTTTAGAATAAATTTGGATCGAAACTTTGAAGAAATTGAGGCTAATTTTTCTAAGACTGTAAAACAACGTATTAAGAAAGGAACTTCTTTGGGAACTGAAGTTAAAATTGGAACTATTGATGACATAGAAGAATTTAGTAAACTTATGGATATGACAGAAGATAGAAAAGATTTTGTATCTCATGATATGAAGTATTATAAGTCATTATATGAAATATACAATAAACACAATAAAATGAATCTTTTCATTGGTAGTATAAATACGAATAAAGTTATAGAGGATTATTCTAAAGAAAAATCTGATCTGCAATTATCTTTAGATAAACTTGTTCAAAAAGAGAATCTTAGTACAGCTAATCAAAAAAAGAAAAAAGAAATAGAAATGCGTATTGATAAACTTAATGAATATATAGAGGAATATATGTCTGCCAAAAATAAATATGGAGATTCGATTGTATTAAATTCACATGTAATAATAGAATATGGTAATAAAGCTTGGACTTTATATGCCGGTAATCACAATGTTTTGTCCTCAGCTCAGTCTAATTACAAAGTTTATTATGAGCATATTAAATATTGTCATGATAAAGGAATAAAGTATTATGACCATTTTGGTACTGTTGGTGACTTAAATCCTAAAAATCCGAGATATGGATTGCATGTTTTTAAAAAATCTTTTGGTGGCAATTATATAGAGTTTATTGGAGAGTTTGATTATGTTATTAACCCATTTATGTATTTTTGTTTTACTAAATTAGTACCTTTATATAGAAAAATAATAAGAAGAAGAGCAAAAAAAAGACTTCATGCATCTGTTAATAAATAATAAGAAAGAGCTAATCTTTTACGAAGATTCGCTCTTTTATTTTATTCTTATATTTTTTTGACAGTAATTCTATATTTGAACCGTTATTAAAGTATATTTTTTGTTGTTTGAAATCAAAATTGATAACTTTTTTGAAGTTTACTAGACAAGATTTATGTGTTCTAAGTAAAGTTGAACTATATTTTTGTTCGAAAAACTTTAATGCTTTATTACTATATACTTTATTTGATTCAGTTTGTATTATAGTTTTTCTTTTTTTGTTGTCTGTAGTCATATAAACTATTTTTGATAATGGTATAGCATAAATTGAATTTTTTTCTATCAATTTTAAAATTTCTTTATTTTCTTTTATTCTTTCTAAAATTTTTAGTATGTTTTTTTCTAAACTTTCTTCAATATCCTCTTTTTTTGATATTAAAGAGAAAACTTCAACAACACTTTTTAATATTTTGATACTATATTCTTCTTCATATGCTGTTAAAAATATAATGGTTGCCTCTTTATCGTATAGCCTTATTTTTCTTGCTGCGTCTATTCCGTTTTTGCTTTGTGTTTTAATATCTAGTATATATATCTTGTTTTCAAACTCTTTTTCTGTATAAGAAATAAATATATTATTATATTCTTCAAATATCTTTTTATTATATTCGAAATTAGTTTTGATCATTATTTTATCAATTATAGATGATACTTGTTCTCTCCAAATAACATTATCATCTACGATTATAAAATTTATCATCTTATCCCTCCAATACTGCTAGAGGCACTAATATTGTTAAATTATATCAGTTATGTCTAGTCTTTTGATTACATTTTCAATATTATCTTTTTTAATACATAAAAGTTTTAAAAATACTCTTTTTTTGTACTTTTTGGTTATAATATACAACATTTTCTCTTTCCTTTCTATTTTTTATTAGAATAACACAACTGAAAATGTTTTTTTAAAAAGTTGCGCAAAATTACTTTATTTTTGCATAAAATAAAAAAAGTAAACAAACCATTAACTTAGTAATTTTAAATTTGGTTGTAAAAAATAACAAAAAGTGTTAATATTATATTTAGAATAGAGGGTGTTGCTATGGACTTTATAATTGATTTTTTTATAGGGATAGATGGATGGTTGTATTATACAATTTTGGTGATTAATACTATTTTGATTTTTGCTATAATTGGTTATCTTGGTGAAAAGAATAATGAACAATTATTAAAAGTTGGAATGGCTGTTTCAAGTCCTAATATAAAAAGTGGTACTACTAATTTGACACCTACTCATTCTTCTGCACCTGTGAATCAGAATACTACTGTTCAAAATGGCCAACCTATAAATCATCAACAAGTTAATACTGTAGTGCCTAATAATGCACAAATTAATCCTAGTAATGTTACATCAGGTGTTACTAATTCGGCGCAAAGCCATAATTTAAACCAAAATATTAGCCCAACTACTTCGAATGAACAAACACCATCAGTGTTGGTTATTAATAGTACTAATGTGAACAAAGATGTTAAATAGAGTATTTACTATTTACATCTTTTTTTGTATAATATTATAGTACCGAGAAGGTAGTTAAAGGAGCGTTTTTATGACTATAACTATAGATAGTATTTTATCAATTATTAATAAGACTGTAGATATTTTAATTGTTTGGTTAATATTTTATTATATACTAAAGAATATAAAGAATAATGTTAAATTAACATTAATTTTTAAGGGAGTAATAATTATTGCTGCTTTAAAGATTGCATCAGACATATTTAATTTTGTTACAATTGGCGTATTGCTTGAATATATAATAATGTGGGGGCCGCTAGCGCTTATAATTATATTTCAACCAGAAATTAGAAATGTACTTGAACAGTTAGGTAGAAGTCAATTGCTAGGAAGACATAAAGTTTTGACTGTTGATGAAAGGGAGAGACTAGTTTATGAAATTGTTCAATCGATGGACTATTTAAGAAAAGCTAGAATTGGTGCTTTGATTGTAATAGAACGTGATATTAGTTTGGGCGATTATATTAATAAATCTAAAAAGATATATGGGGATTTATCAAGTGAATTGTTAATATCATTATTTTTCCCAAATAACCCACTTCATGATGGAGGAGTTATTATCCAAGGAGATAGAATTAGTTGTGCTGGGGCTGTATTCCCAACAAGTAATAATATAAAGAATAATAAGAGGTTAGGAACTAGACATAGAGCTGCTATTGGTATAACTGAGGAATCTGATTGTATTTCATTAGTAGTATCAGAAGAAACAGGAAGATTATCTATCGCTGTAAAAGGAGAATTGTTCTACAACTTATCTCTTGATGATGTTAGAATGATGTTAATTGATGAATTAAGGCCAAAACAAGAATCTGATTTCGAAGATGATATAAATGAGGAAGAGATATATGAAGAAAACAAGTAATAGAAAAAGAAAAACTAAAAATATTTTTGTAAAAATAATAGAATTGTTTGATAAAGTTGTTATTACACCTATTACTAAGTTGATATTACTAATTACAGATTCATTTAAAAATAATGGGCATAGTTTAGAAAAAATCTTAACTAATAGGCAATCTTTAGTAATAATTTCGCTTGTTTGTGCATTGATTACTTTTTTCACAATAGATAATAAATTTACAACTTTGGTGGATAATTCGGCTGAGGTTTTATATGGACAAAAAGTAAAGGCTATATACAACGAGGAAGCCTTTGTGGTAGAAGGGTTGCCAGAAACTGTAGATGTAACATTAATAGGAAGAAAGTGGGATGTATATCTTGCTAAACAATATCCTGCTGATGAAGTAACTGTTGATTTAACTGGGTTATCTGCGGGGCAACATCGAGTAACATTAAAGTATAAACAATCAGTATCCTCTGTTGATTATAAGTTAGATACTTCAACTGTAAGTATTATGATATATGAAAAAGTATCTGAGACTCGTGAATTATCAACAGATATAATACACAAGGATAAGTTGGATACTCAATTAAATATAGAAAGTGTTACTTTAAATAGGGGAGATGCGATTATAAAAGGAGCTGAATATAGGCTTAAAGAAGTTGCTTCAGTTAAAGCGTTGATAGATATTGAAAATATAAGTAATCCTAAAGTTGGAAGCACTACTCTTACAGATATTCCTTTAGTTGCTTATGACAAGAATGGTAATATCCTTGATATAGAAATAGTCCCTCAAAAAGTAGAGGCGGTTATAAAAATTACATCACCTAGCAAAAAGGTTCCAATTAAGGTAATACCAGAAAAAACGCCTGAAGATAAAGCAATCAAATCTTTAGTTCCTAGCGTTAAAGAAGTAACAATATATGGAGATGAAGCGGCTTTAGCAGAAATTGATTATTTGCCTGTTACTATAGATGCTTCAAATGTTACTAGTGATAAAACTTATACAGTTAATTTAACTAAACCAACTGGAGTTAGAGAAATAAGTATAAAAACCATAACTGTTGAATTAAAACTAGATGATATTACATCAAAAGAAGTGAAGGATGTACAAATTAAGATTTTAAATTTGGGTGAAGGATATCAAGTTCAAGCTTCTAGTAAGGAAGATAGAGCTGTATCGGTTATTGTTAAAGGAAGCAAGAGTGTTTTAGATAAATTGGATGAAGATACAATAGAAGCTTATGTTGATTTATCTGGATTAAAAGAAGGCGAACACGAAGTAACTGTAACTGTTACAGGTGAAGACAGCAAGCTTACATATACTCCTAGGGTTAAAAAGGTTAAAGTTAAAATATTTAAATAATTGTAAATAAAAGTCGAAATTAATCATTTTGACTTTTTTTCTTATTTGTGTTATAATGTAACACGAAATGGCGCACTATTCTAGTCGATACATTTATTATGAAGACGAGGGTAAAATATCGTTAAAGAGCATATCTATGAAACGTCTGGTGTTTGCTTCTTACGCCCAGTTTGGGGTGGATGCTGGATTTGAAGTGATTATGGGCGCTCGTAATGGCATACGACAACGACCCATTTTTGCGTGGAGACCTGTATTTGTGAGGATAATCAATGAAAATCTTTACGAACCGGGATTAAACCTATCTTGTGGCTAAAGCTATGGATAGAGTAGCTTGGCTTGAGTGATAATAGGGGATAGAGACAACTTTTTATTTGGTGTACATCTTATGGAAGGTATTGCTACTTGAAACTATTATTGCAAAAAAGCATAGTAATAGGGGGTATTGTTGAGGAAATCTCCTAGAGTGTAGATTAATATAAGATTGCAGTGCGTACTAAGTGGCAATCAAGTCGTAGATAAGGTGACTTACTATTTATTCTTTTAAAAGGGAACTGCTTTTCTGGTAACGGGAAGTAAGAATAAGGGAAATCCAACTTGACCTAAAGACGCAAGGTTTATTATGTTAATTGCCATTTCATATTTTTTCGAGGAGCATATGAAAAATAAAAAATATAAAGAAAGATATTCAAATAAGGCGGGTAAAAAGCCTATAAAAAATAAAAAATTAATTAATTATAAATGGATATTAAAAATAACTATTATTACATTTATTATATCTTTGGTTTTTTCTTTATTATCTGAAACAATTATTCCAAATGTTAATGTTTTGATAAGTATATTACTTTTATTAATTTTTATTGGACTTGGGATATTATTTGATATAATTGGTGTTAGCATTACTGTTGCCGATCAAAAAACATTTAACTCGATGGCTGCAAAAAATGTTAGGGGAGCAAAACTTGCTGTAAAATTAATTAAAAATGCAGAAAAGGTATCAAGTTTTTGTAATGATGTTATAGGGGATATTTGTGGAATTATTTCCGGATCTACTGCTGCATCAATTGCTATTATAATATCTAATAAGTTTAATTTTAATTTTTTAGTAGTATCATTAATTATAACTGCATTTGTAGCGTCGACGACAATAGGTGGTAAAGCGATTGGTAAAAGTATTGCAATAAATAAAAGTAATTCTATTATATTTAAGTTTTCATCGGTATTGTCTGTCTTTTATAGAAAGTAGTAAGAACACTACTTTTTCTTTTGTCGAATTTTGTTGAAACATTATGTTAATTTTGCTATAATTTAATAGAATCGGGTGTGATATTATGGAAAAAACAGATATAGAAATTTTGGATTTAGATGACGAGGTTAAAGTATCTAAAATTGAAAATAAAGATAATGAAAAAGAAGAAGACAAAGCAAGAAAGAAGACACAAAGAAAAGTTAAAAAGAGACGTTTGAAAAAAGGTGTTTTTCAAACAATTTTTTGTTTGCTTAGTTTAATATTTATAATTGGTTGCTGCATCTTTTATGGAAATAGGTTGATAAAATATTATAAAATATATAATCCTAAAACTGAATCAGGTGAATCAGTTAGACTAATTTCTACTACTATAACACAAGAGGTGCCTATAGTATTCGAAGGAGATGGACTGTATAGAGAGAATGGCGTTTATATTTATAAAGGTTCTGATGTAAATAATTATATAAAATATTCTAATATGTTATGGAGAATAGTTAGAACTAATGGTGATGGTTCTATTGAAATAATTTTAGATGATTATATTAATATTTTAGCATGGGATTTTAAAGGAAATGAATATATAGATTCTGATATTCACAAATATTTAAACGATATTTTTGTTAAACAAATAAATACAGAACTATTGGTTAAGACTAATATATGTACTGATAAAATGCCAACTATAGATAAATATAGTTGCAATAATAAAAATGCTGACTATTTTATAAAACTGTTACCAGCTAATGATTTTTTGAATAGTGTAATTGATGAAAAAACATATATAGCTGATTCTGAAGAGCTAGTTTGGTTAGGTACAACTGCTAATGATGAAAAAGCGTGGTTAGCTAACGGAAGTAATATTTCTACTTCTGATGATAATAATACTTATTTTGTTAAACCAGTAGTAACTTTAAGTAATGCTACACAATTAATTAGTGGTAATGGTAGTGAGGAAGATCCTTATGTTATTGAAAAACAAGATAAAAACATTAGCCTTGGTTCTTATATAACTTTAGGTGAAGATACTTGGGTTGTTACCAGTAAAGAAGATAATAAAATTAAGTTAGTTTATAGTAGCTTATATAACGATGGTTTATCTACATATCGTTTTGATATAGAAAAATTGGATTTTAACCCAGAAAGAGAAAATTCTTTGGCAAAACTTCTTAATACTACTTTTTATGATAACCTACCATACAAAGATATGTTGTTAGAATTTGATGTTTATACTGCTATATATAAAGAAAGTTATAAAAACACATATGAAGAAAAGGTAACGGTAAAAGTAGGTATTCCGAGCGTTGTTGATTTGAAATTTAATAATGAATCTAGCGGATATTATATATCTAATAAATCACCTAGAGAAGATAAGATTTACTATTATAAACAAGACTTAATTAGTTCTAAACCAGGAATATCTAGACCATATAGACCTGTTATTATGATAGAAGTTCCTAAAGTATTAGATGGTGATGGAAGTTTAGATAATCCATTTAAGGTTGAGGTGTAATTATGAGTAAGAAAGAGAAAAAAGCTAAAAAAGCTAAAAAACAAAGAAAAATTAGAAAAACAACAATCTTATTTATAGTTTTAGATATTTTAGTAGCGGGATGTTTTCTTTTGTGTTATGGACCATACGCTGGATTTAGAAATTTAATTGTAAGTACAGCCATGAGTACTAAGTCGCATCAGTATATTGCTTATACTTTTTGGAGTGATGAGGTTATTCAAGATATATTGGCAAAAGGTGCATATATCCCTATAAATGAGGCTGTTGATCTAGATCAAATTGTTATAGATACTGCTCCTAAGGACACATATGAAAATGAATATGATGAAGCAATATTAACAAGGGATCCTGGAAATGAAGATTATAAATATATGAAAGTAAAAGTTGGTAAATATGATGCTCATTTAGTTGCAATATATGATCCTTCTAAAGTAGAATTGATACATTCGAAAAGTTTTAATACAGGAAAAGGGCAAGAACGTATTAAAGATATGTGTAATCGTATGGGGGGTGCTGTCTGTATTAATGGAGGTATGTTTATTGACTATGGCTGGGGAAGCGATGTCCCTATGGGTTATTTAATAAAGGACGGAAAGATTATTTGGTCTGACCATAGTGGCCCAGCTGATTTAATTGGATTTAATAATGATAATAAATTATTACTAGTTAATGCTACGGGAGAAGAAGCTATAAACATGGGAATGCGTGATGCGTTAGAATTTGGGCCATTCTTAATTGTTAATGGAAAACCGTTAGAGTTTGTGGATGCTACAGTAGGTGGATACAATAGAGCTGCGCGTGTGGCTATAGCTCAAAGGAAAGATGGTGTTGTATTGTTCTTAGTAACAGAAGGAACCCATGCTGCTGGACCTAATATGCTAGAAGTAATAGAGACATTACAATTATATGGTGCATATAATGCGGCTAATTTAGATGGGGGTACTTCTGCACAATTAGCAATCAATGGACAAATTATAAATACGCCAAAAAACATTTATGGTCAAACAGTTACAGGCGGAAGACGAGTAGTAAGTGGTTTTGGATTGATATTAAAATAGAGAAGTGGTGATAGAGTGGCAAAAAAAAGAAAGAAGATAAAAATCTTATCAGTAATTATGATTGTTTTGGCAGTTATATCTATTTGTTCTGGGATTAGTTTTACTTTCTTGAGATTATATAAGGAAGAGAAAGCTAGACTTAAAGAAAAGTATGAAATAGGAGAAGTAAAACCAAAAGAAGAAAGCAATAAAAATTATGAAACTAGTGCTACTTTTATTGCTGTTGGCGATGCTCTTATTCATAGTGCAATATATTATAATGCGCACACTAATTATGGATATGACTTTAATCCGATTTTTACTGAAGTAAAAGACGTTATTGGGCAGTACGATTTAAAATATTACAATCAAGAAACTATACTTGGTGGAACTGCTCTAGGCCTTTCTAGTTATCCTTTATTTAATTCTCCGCAAGAAGTTGGAGACGCCTTTATGAATATGGGATTTAATTTAGTTAGTTTAGCAACCAATCATACTCTTGATTATGGTGTAAGGGGGATGAATAGCTCATTAGAATATTGGGGTAAGCAAGAGGGTGTTATTGCTGCCGGTTCTTATGAGTCTGAAGAGGATAGAACTACTCCACGTATCATGGAAAAAAACGGTATTACTTATACTCTTCTTTCTTACTCAACATTGACTAATGGATTAACTATTCCTAAAGGGAAAGAGTATCTGTTTAATTTATATAGTGATGAAAAAGTAAAAGCAGATGTTGAAAGAGTAAGGGATAAAGTTGATGTTGTTATGGTTGCAATGCATTGGGGAGAAGAATATACTCATACCCCTACTTATGAGGAAAAGAAAATCGCACAGTATTTAGCGGATTTAGGTGTTGATATTGTAATTGGTACTCATCCACATGTTATTCAACCGATAGATTTCATTGGTGATACAATGGTTATATATTCTTTAGGGAACTTTTTATCATCACAGATAGGTGTGGAAAGATTAACTGGATTAATGGCATCAGTTACAATTAAAAAAACTGTAGTAGATGGTGTTTCAAATATAACACTTGAAGATCCTGCGGCAGAACTTGTATATACAAAAAAACCAAGTTATGGAAGCGGGTATAAGCTTTATCCATTTTCAAAATTAGATGATTCAATATTTCCTGGATATAAGAATTATTATGAAAAGTATATGAATATCGCTACTAATGGTTCTAGAGAAATTAGAAGAATAGGTTATTAATTACGAGTACTTGTTACTCGTTTTTATATATTTTTTAAAAATTTTATTATATAATATAAGTAGTGATTATAGAAAAGAGTGATATTATGAAATATAAAATTATGGATGGTAATGAAGCGTGTAGTTATGTATCATATCATTTTAGTGAATTAGCAGGTATTTATCCTATAACTCCAGCTTCACCGATGGCCGAATATATAGATAAGTGGAGTGGTGAAGGAAGGAAAAACTTTTTTGGTGATACAGTTAGAGTAGTTGAAATGCAAAGTGAAGCAGGTGCTATAGGGTTAGTACACGGTGCACTTTTAAATGGCACTTTAGCTACTACTTATACAGCTAGTCAAGGGCTTTTATTGATGATACCTAATATGTATAAAATAGCAGGAGAACTTCTTCCTTGTGTTATAAATGTGGCAGCAAGAAGTATTGCTACACATGCGTTATCTATATTTGGGGATCACCAAGATATATATGCTACTCGTATGACTGGTTTTGCTATTCTAGCCTCTTCATCAGTTCAACAAGCACATGATTTAACTGCCGTAAGTTATTTATCTACGCTAAAAGGGAGTGTGCCTTTTGTTAATTTCTTTGATGGTTTTAGAACTAGCCATGAATTACAAAAAGTAGAACTTCTTGATATGGATGAAGTAAAGAATCTTATTGATAAGAAAAAGTTAGAAGAGTTTAAAAAGAAAGCAATAAGCAATAGAAGTGTGACTAAAGGTACAAATCAAAATGATGATATATATTTTCAAATTAGTGAAGCAAGAAACAAATATTATGATGAATTACCTAATATAGTAAATATTTATATGAAAAAAATAAGCAAATTAACTGGTAGAGATTATAAACCGTTTAATTACTATGGTAGTAAAGACGCTACCAAAATCATTGTAGCAATGGGGTCTGTTTGTGATACTATTAGAGAAACTATTGATACGATGATAGAACAAGGAGAAAAAGTTGGTTTAATAGAAGTTCATTTATATAGACCATTTAGTAGTGAGTTCTTATTAAAAGTTTTACCCAAAACTGTTGAAAAAATTGCTGTACTCGATCGTACTAAAGAATCAGGTAGCCATGAGCCGTTATTCTTAGATGTAGCGACAATCATAAATAAACATAATCCTAGTATTAAAGTTATTGGTGGAAGATATGGTCTTGCTAGCAAGAATACCACACCATATCAGATAAAAGCTGTATATGATTTCTTAGATAGCGAAAAAGTGTTTGATGGATTTACTATAGGCATTGTTGATGATGTAACTAATTTGAGTTTAGAAGATGCGATAATCGAAGTTAAACCCCATGACTATGAAATGCTTATTTATGGATTTGGATCTGACGGGATGGTCAGTGCTTCTAAAGATATAATTAAGGTAACTGGAAATAATGCTAAAGTATATGTTCAAGGTTATTTTGAATATGATTCTAAAAAATCAGGAGGTATTACTAAATCACATTTAAGATTTGATAAAAGTCCAATAAGAGCTACTTATTATGTAGAAAAACCTAATTTGGTGGTTTGTACTAAAGATATTTATTTGAAGAAATTAAGAATGTTTGATAATCTAGTAAAAGATGGTATTTTCCTACTTAATACTACACACTCTAAGGAAGAAGTGTTAGACATTATAAGCACTCATGATAAGAATATTATTAAAGAAAAAAATATTAAACTTTATATTGTTGATGCTAATAAAATTGCATCTGAAGTGGGGATTCCAGGTAAAATTAATACTATTATGGAAACTATTATTTTTAAGATAAGTATGATTATTCCATTTAATTTTGCAATCTCTAAAATAAAAGATTCCTTAAAAATATTATTTACTAATAAAGGTGAAGACGTAATAAAGAAAAACACTTGGGCAGTAGATAGAGCATTAGAAACTTTAGAATTAGTAAATACTAGTGATATAGAAATTAAAAAAGAAAAAAATAAATCTAGAACTCTTTTTGAAATATTAACTGCAAAAGAAGGTAATTCATTAAAAGTAAGTGAACTATATAATTATGTTGATGGTACTTTTGAAGGTGGGGGGTCAAACTTAGAAAAAAGAGATGTTGCAGAACAGTTACCATGCTATGATAAAGAAAATTGTATTATGTGTAATATGTGTTCATTTGTATGCCCTCACGGAGTTATAAGACCTTTCTTATTAAATAAAGAAGAAGAAGAAAGTGCCCCTACTAGTGTTAAAAAAGATTTATTAGAGTCTAAAATAAATGATGAATTAAAATATACTGTTGGAACAAGTCTTCCAGATTGTACTGGTTGTGGTTTGTGTAGCAATATTTGTCCTGGTAAAAAAGGTAATAAAGCTATTACTATGAAATCAACAACAGAGATAGAAACCAAAGCTAATATAGAAAAATATAAATATTTATTTAATGAAGTAAAAGAAAAGAAAGTACTAAATTTATCTACTATAAAAGGTAGTCAATTTGCTAGGCCAAAATTTGAATTTCCTGGTGCTTGTGCTGGTTGTGGTGAAACTCCATATTTAAAATTATTATCACAACTATTTGGTAATGAGTTAGTAATTGCAAATGCTACTGGTTGTTCCTCTATTTATGGTGGAGATATTCCAGGAACTTCTTGGAATGTTCCTTGGGCTAATTCATTATTTGAAGACAATGCAGAATTCGGTATGGGAATGGCTGTAGCAGATAGAATTAGGAAAGAAAAGATACGAGAAATAATTGAAAAAAATGTAGCTAGCATTCCTGATAAATATAAAGAAATATTTGCAAGTTATTATAAGAGATTGGATTATCCATCTAGTTGTTTATTATACGAAGTAGTAGATGATAGTAAAATTTCAGAGCTAGTAGAAATGAAAGAATTCATTAAATCTAAATCTTTCTGGATTGTTGGAGGAGATGGATGGGCATATGATATTGGATTTGGCGGATTAGATCACGTATTATCCACTAAAGAAAATGTTAATATATTAGTTCTTGATACAGAAGTATATTCAAATACAGGAGGTCAATCATCAAAATCAAGTCCGAAGGGAAGCGTTGCTAAATTTACCAATACTGGTAAGGTTAATGCAAAAAAAGATTTGGCAAGAATTGCTTTATCTTATCCACACGTATACGTGGCAACAATTTCTCTTGGTGCAAATATGCAACAAGCAATAAATGCCTTAAATGAAGCTAAAAATTACAATGGACCATCTATTGTAATCGCATATGCTCCATGTATAGCACAAGGTATTTTAAAAGGTATGTCTAACAGTATAGAAGAAGAGAAAAAAGCTACAGGGTCAGGATATTTTCCAATATTTAGATATAATCCAACAACAGAGAAGTTTTCTTTAGATAGTAAGGCTGATTTTACTAAATATAAAGAATTCTTAGGTGGAGAAAACAGATATAGATCATTAACAAGGACAAATCCTAATGAGTTTGAAAGGTTATTAGATGATAATTTGGATGATGCTAAAAGAAGATATGAATATTATGAAAAATTAAGCGAATTAAGCAAAAAAGAATAATAGACTATGGTTGGTTAAATATTTTAATAAAATTATTAATGGTAGTTAGAGGAGTATAAATGAAAAAACGAGAAGTAAATTATGATTTATTGCGTATACTTGCGGCATTTATGGTTGTGTTTTTGCATGTTGCGGCTAGTAAATGGGAATTTTTAAAACCTAATGATAATAGATGGATAATAATGAATATATATGACTGCTTTGTTAGGAGTGCTGTTCCATTATTCTTTATGATAAGTGGGGCCTTTATGTTGAAAAAAGAAACTAACTTTAAAAAGTTATATACTAAAATTTTATCATTAACAATTATATATTTTGTATGGTCGTGCTTATATGCTATTGATACTATAGGTATTTATAATTTAAAAAATATAACCATTATAGATTTTCTGAAAACAGTTTTGTTGAGTAAATATCATTTGTGGTTTATTCCACCACTGATAGGACTATATATATTACAACCTGTTTTATATGCGATAGTTCATTTTGAGGATGGAAAATATATAAAATATCTTTTGACAATTTTCTTCTTCTCTGGGATCTTAATACCAACGGTATTACAATTTGTAAATAATAATATAATAAGCTCTTTATTAACTAAGATTCCTGTAGAACTAATGGGATATTCAAATTATATGATTTTAGGTTATTATTTATATAATAAAAAAGAGTTTAAATTCAAACCACGTTTATTTGTTGTAGGTTTTGTGTTGACTGTTTTGATTTCGATTGTTATTTGTCAATTTGATGCTCTTAGAACGGGTGTTCCTAGCTCAATTTTATATGGATATTTTATGTTGCCGGTATTTATTGAAGCGATTTTATTGTTTATCATGTTTAAAAAACTTATTATTAGTAGTAAAGTGTCAAAAAAATTAGGAAAGGTGACCCAGTATTTATCGACTTTAACTTTGGGAATATATCTTTTCCATCCTTTTATACTTGAACATTTAGATACAGTTTTAAAATTTAATACCCTTTCTTTTAATCCAATTTTCTCTGTACCAATTATTACTATGATTGTTATAGTATGTTGCTTATTAGTTAGTGCTATAATGATAAAAATACCAATAATAAGAAAACTTTGGATTTTATAATAAAATTATAATAAAAAAATAAAAAGTGTTAAAATATTTAACACTTTTTTTATAAAATAAAATAGAGGTTGTCCCCCTGAGAACAACCTCGTAAAAAAGAATAAAAAGGGGTTGGCTAGTGTGATACTAGCGACCAATTCGCCAATTCCGAATTGGTGATTCTTATAATAATCGAAAGAGGTATATTTGTCAATCTTTTTTTGAAAAAAGTTAGATAATGTCAAAAATAGTTCAAATTATCTTTAAAATATGATATAATAGCGTCCAAGGAAGTGGTAGTATGGTTAGTTTAAATGAGCTTAAGGGAATTGGTCCAAAGACCGCTACATTACTTAATAAATTAAACATTTTTAGTGTTGATGATTTAGTAGAACACTATCCTTTTAGATATGATGTTTTACGAAGAAGTGACTTAAGTATGGTAACCTCTGAGGATAGAGTAATAATAGATGGAAAAGTAGAAAGTGTACCTTTAATTGTTAGATTTAGAGGCGGATTAAATAAACTTAATTTTAGGTTAGCAACCATAAATGGACCGGTTGGTGTTTCTATATTTAACCGTGCTTTTTTAAAACCTAATTTAGGAATTGGTACTAGTGTTATTGTAATAGGAAAATACGATAAACAAAAAAATATTTTATCTGCTACAGATATTAGGTTCGGTAGTCTTTCTAAAGACGATAAAATTGAACCGGTATATCATACTACAAGTGGTTTAACAACTAAAAATTTAAGCGGATACATAAACAATGCGCTTTTAAAATATGGAAATGATATAACTGATAACATACCAAAAAAATATATGGATTTATATAATTTTTCTAATAAAAAAACAGCACTTAATATTGTTCATAATCCGCCAAATTTTGATAAATTAAAAGAAGCTTCAGTAAGACTTAAATATGAAGAATTATTCGAGTTTATGTTTAAAATTAATTATTTAAAGTTAGAGAACGAAAAGAATCATTTAGGTATTACAAGAGAAGGAAATATTAAGGATATTAATAAATTAATAAAAAAACTTCCTTTTGAACTTACTGGCGATCAAAAGAATGCTTTAGATGAAGTTATAAGCGACATGAATAGTCAAAAGAGAATGAATAGATTATTACAAGGTGATGTTGGTTCTGGTAAGACAATAATTGCAATATTAGCCATGTATTATAACAGTTTATGTGGATATCAAAGTGCGCTTATGGCACCTACTGAAATCTTAGCAACACAACATTATAATAATATTAAAGAAATTCTAAAGGATACTGATGTTAGAATAGAATTATTAACAGGTTCTGTGAATAAAAAAGATAAACAAACAATGTACAAAGATTTAAAAGATGGGAATATAGATATAATTGTAGGTACTCATGCTCTTATACAAGATGAGGTAGAATATGCTAATTTAGGTTTAGTAGTAACAGATGAACAGCATCGTTTTGGGGTAAACCAAAGAGCAAACTTAAAAAATAAAGGTATTAAACCTGATGTTCTTTATATGAGTGCTACTCCTATTCCTAGGACATACGCATTAACAATTTATGGAGATATGGATGTTTCTATTATTAAAGAAATGCCTAAAGGCAGAATTCCAGTTAAAACATTTATTAAAAAAGAAAACGAAATGAAAGATGTTTTAGAATTAATGTATGAAGAATTAAAAAATAAATATCAAATATATGTAATCGCACCACTAATTGAAGAAAGTGAAAATAGTGATTTAACTACAGTAACTAACTTAAAAGATAAAATGAATCTAGCTTTTGGAAGTAAGTTTAACATAGATATAGTTCATGGTAAGATGAAACCAGAAGCAAAAGAGTTAATAATGACTGAGTTTAAGCAAAACAATATCAATATTCTGATAAGTACAACTGTAATAGAAGTTGGTGTAGATGTACCTAATGCAACTATGATGGTTATATTTGATGCTAATAGATTTGGACTTTCTACATTACATCAATTAAGAGGAAGAGTAGGTAGAAACAAATTAGAATCTAAGTGCATATTAATTAGTAATAGTGATACTAAAAGATTAGAAATCATGAGAGATACTCATGATGGATTTATAATAAGTGAAGAAGACTTTAAGTTAAGAGGTTCTGGAGACTTATTTGGGACTAAACAAAGCGGTGATATGAGTTTTAAAATTGCTAATTTAAAATCTGATTATAAAATATTAGTACAAGCTAAGAAAGATTCTATGGAATACTTAAAAGACAAAGAAAATGATGCATTAAAACAAAAATTAATAGATTCAATTCACACTAGTTAAAAAGTGTAAAGAATAAAAAAATACAAATAATATTTTCTAAATCAATTGACTTTTATCGTAGTAAATATTATTATTAAGGTGCATGATGATAACATCATGTATGAAGCACACTTACGGTAATATAGTGTGAGTGTGAATTCAACCAAAACCCCCTGAAGCTAGGTCGAGAGACCTAGCATTTTTTGTGTTATGCTATGTAAAGCCAATGTTTATAAGGGTTTATATGATTACAATAAATTAATAAAAAGGCAAAAATGGATACAAATTTACATACGGTCTTGTATCTAATTTGTATCTAAAAATAAAGAACTACTTGAAGAGAACGAAAAAATTAAATATTTCCATCTTTTTAATTTCATAATCTGTCCAAACCATAGAGAAGAGAACAAAAAGTGATTTAAGCCTTATAAAATATGGAAATAGTCAAAAGTTAGAACTAATTTAAATACAAATTAAAATTTTAATGAAAAATCATGGTATAATTATATTGGAAGTGTATAAAATGAAGTTTTTTGTTAAATATAAAATATTATTTTTACTGATTATACTATTAAGTCCAATAGTAGTAAATGCACAAAGAGGTTGTTGTTCTCATCATGGTGGAGTAGCTGGTTGTAGTGAGAATGGAAGACAAATATGTAGAGATGGTACATTAAGTCCCTCTTGTACGTGTACACCTGCAGTAACGTATATATATGGGTGTACAGACTCAACAGCTAAAAATTATAATTCTAAGGCTAATAAGGATAATGGTTCTTGTCAATATTATGTTTATGGTTGTACAGATCCAGAAGCCAAAAATTATAATGATAAAGCAGAAAAAAACGATGACTCTTGTGAATACTATGTTTATGGGTGCATGGATAAAGAAGCAAAAAACTATAATATAGATGCTGAAAAAGATGATGGTTCATGTGAATTCTATAAATATGGATGTACAGATAGTGAAGCAATAAATTATGATGTTATGGCTGAAAAGGATGATAATTCGTGTAAATATCAAAAAGCGATAGAAAAAACATCAGAAGAAGATTCAAGTGGGATATTACCAGTTCTTACAATTGGTGGAATAGGTGCAGGTATTTATTATTATAAAAAGAAAAAGAAATAAAATTATAGGAGGTCTAGTTTTATGGAAATAAATTGGTTTGGATTATTTATAGGAATTTTAATAACATGTTTTAGTTATATGTTAATTCCTGTTATATTAAAAATTAAAAATGGAAGTTATGATGAAAGTAAGGCAAAAAAATTGCGCTATGGAATTCCATAATAGTTGGTGGAATATATATGATATTAACTATTGAATTGATGGGGACATCAAGTGCGTGGAATGCTGGACCTGCGTTTTTATACTATGGTATTAATTTTTCATTGTTAAAAAGTAGAAACAAAGAGAAAAAAGAAAAAATAAAAAAAGACAAAGTAGAAAAATTACAAGGACATAATAATATTTGGAAAATTATATTAATAGTAGTTGGTATAGTTATAGTTATAGTTGCCATATTTGCAATTATAGGTGGTTTAAGTAATGAATCAGAAGATAAAAGATTAAGAGCAAGACATATATTGGTAGAAGATTATAAAACTGCTAAAGCAGTTATAGCGTTATTAGAATCAGGAGAAGATTTTTGTGATTTAGTTTTTGATTATTCAGAAGATACTGCAACAGCAAATGATTGCGGAGATATTGGATATTTTGAAGAAGGGGAAATGGTTATTGAATTTGAGGAAACGGTCAAAAATTTAAAATATAATAAATATACCAAACTCCCTGTACGTACTGATTATGGTTATCATATAATAATGAGAATAAAATAATTTGGATACAAATTTAGATACTCAATTCAATTAATTGAAAAAATATACGATTATTAAGCAAAATAATGCAATAAAAAGGCAAGATTTTGCTTTTTTATTACAAATAATTACAATTTTCTGGGCCCCCTGAAGAGAACAAAAAACTTGAAAAGATAATTTCGTTCTTTAAGATACGGTAGCTAAGGGTGGAGGTATGATTTATTAGAGTTTAAATTAGAATGTATAGAAACCATACATAATAGTGAAGAAGTTTATTATGTTTATGTAGTTGGTGGAACATTTGGAGCAAAAAGGGATGACAAATATAAAGCTTCAAGTAATAGCTTATTTTCTAAATTTGATAGAATATATGGGGCTTTTAACAAGAAATATAATAAAGTGCGTAATTTACAAAAATGATAGTAAATACGAATATTTTTGCATGTAGAATTACACATTGTAAGTTAATGCTAGAATATTAAACAGTTTGTTTTCCAATTATATAATTGTCGTTTAAGTAAATAAAGTGTAAAGGTACAATAATGTACCTTTTTTTTATTTACATTCTTATGTGGTTATGGTACCTTTTTTATAGAATACAGGAGTGTTGTTATGAAGAGATTTTTTTTAGGTTTTTTATTTTCAGTTTTTGTATCTGTAGTGCCAACTGTAGTATTAGCATCTGATTTAACAATAACGGCTATAGGTTCAGCTAATTGGGGAGACTCAACTTTGTTGGAATCAAATGGTAAATATTTACTTATTGATGTAACTGGTGGTGAAATAAATGACGTATTAAATTATTTGGAGTCAAATAATATTTCTAAATTTGATTTATATTTATCGCATTATCACTGGGATCATTATGGTAGGGATAATCAAATGAAAATTGATAATCAAGGAATGAGTTTGATGGAATACTTAATGAGAACATATGATGTAGGTACTTTGTATTTGCCGGATGATACGGCAGTCATTGACAATAGCGATGTTTTGTCAATAAAAACTAAACTGGTTGAAGCAGCAAATGATATGTCTATAGGTGTAGTAACTTTAACTAAGGGGAGTAAATTTAGATTTGGAAGCACTTCTGCAGAAGTGTTATATGTAAATAAAGATAAATCAATAGAAGCTCGCATTAATAATAGTTCTTTAGTTACTATGTTTACAAATGGAAATACTAAATATTTAAATGCCGGAGATATAGAGCATTATACAGAGAATAAGATACTAGAAGAAGGTATTAGTATTTCTGCTGATATATTTAAGTTGAGTCATCATGGATTAAATTATGAAGCAGGAAATCAGGTTTCTAATACTTCAAGTTTTATAAATGCAATCAAACCTAAATATTCGTATTTTATGCATAACTATCCTAATAATTTATATAAATGTCAACTTAGTATAGATAATTTATCAGGTTTTTCAAATGTTTATATGTCTGGTATAAATGGTAATATTACGTTTGTTGTAGAAGATGATATTATAACTCCTATTATAGAAAAGAATGTTAATACTTTAAAAATTAATTATGTTGATAAAGATACAAATACAATTTTAGATACTCGAACTTATCAGTTTAATGCACAATTAGGTGAAATACCTTTAAATTATTATTTGTATAACTATGAAAAGCAGTTTCCAGATTACACTGTAAGTGGTGGTGTTTCTGCTATTCCTCAAAGTGGTGTGCTTAAAGCAAACACTGAATATACAATATATTATAAAAAGAATCTAGATCAAATCTGGTCAGAATATATTAATGAGTATCAAAATTCTAGCACAATTAAAGAATATAAAAATTATGGGGTTGATGTAGATATAATATCAACATATAATTCTTTAAAATTAATTGCTACTAATAAGCACAATGAATTTGTAACTACTTTTACATATAATAATGGTATTTTAACTTATGTTCCGTTAAGTGGCACTCAATTTTCTTTTGAGCAGTTATCTAATGAAATTATAATGATAAGAGCAGTTATTGAAACTATTTCAAATTTAAAAGGATATGATTCGGAAAAATTATATAGTTGGTTAGAAAAAAATTCTACTTCTTTGACATTAGAAAACGATGGAATCGAAATGCAAGTTGTAGAATGTGAATTTAATTTAGAAGATGATGCCGTATCAGGCACTACAAATGTAGATAGACTCTTGTTATTCAAATTAGATTTAAAAAATGGAATAAAAACATTTGATAATAATTACGAGGAAGAAAAAGGGGCCGAACCAGAAGAGGAAACCGAAAAAACAGAAAACAAAGATGATAGTGAGAAAGAATCTGAAAAAGACGAAGATGAGATAGAAAATCCAAAAACAATTGACAGTGTTACTTCTGTTACATTACTGTCGATAACATTATTTGGTATAACAATATACTCATATAAGAAAAGTAAAAAAAGAGCATAATAATGAAGTGAACCCCAAATGATTCACAACAATAAAATGCTCTTTTTTAGTACGAAAATATAATTATAATAGTTAGTTGAAAAATAATAATTATGATATAATTACTTAGAGGTGGCTGTATGGAAACCAATAAATATCATGCTTTATGTAGTAATGAAATACTAAAAATAATTAGTTCTTTGGTATCAGATGATTCTAATATAACATCATTAAGTACCGATTATGATAGTTTATTTAAAGCAGATGATCCAATCAATTTTATATGGCCTATGATAAGCACTTCGCTACTTACGAGTGAGAATTTATATAAATATGATAAATCTTATAAATTGATATCTGAAAGTACAATAAAGTTAATAGTGGATAAATTATATATGTATCCTCTCGTATTACCTAATGACAGATTTATAGGACCTAGTTTGTTAGATGCTGAGAACAATATTGCTAGTAGTTTTTTAAATTATATTAATTATGATGTTGTAGAGGCTAGGCATAATAGTTATAGATATGGAAAATATATTTTTGAAGAAGATTTTGAACGCGATTTGGTAGAAGATGATTTAAAAGACACTCTTAATAGGTTAAGAAAAGATAGTTCCTATGGTTGCAATGATTCCATAATCGAAGATGGATTTATTAATTTAAGAAAGTTTATTGGGATGACTAGAAATGCTTTGGCACATTCTAATTATGAAGCAATTGATGAAAATTATATTAGACTATATCATTATAATACTAGCACAAAAAGATTAGATTTTAATGTTATTTTAGAGCCATCTATTATAGTATTAATGGTAGATGAATTAAATGAGATAGCAAGTAATAAATATTCGAATTTTATGGAAGTATATAGAGATCCTGCTAGTTCAGAATTGTTAGAAGAAAAAATTACTGATGAAAGAATTATTGAATATATGTTGTCGTTTGATATGTTTGATGAGGATATTGCGTTAAGCATACTAAATGAAATAAGAAATAAAGAAGCATTTTTAAATGCTTCGACTGAAGAGGATAAAGTAATGGTTATTATCCAAACAATTTATGAGAGAATTAAACCTATTTATGATACAGGAATTATTCTTAACGATTATTTATATTCCGATGAAGATGGTAGAATACTTTCCGATGAGTTATATGATAAGTATGGTCTTTTTGATTATTTGAATTCTAAATATTATAGCATTTCTGAAAGTGATACTAATGATATCGTGTATAAGCAAAATAAGTTTAAGTTTTTGCTATTATCGCTTTTAAACTGTAGTTTGTTAAATAGTTATAATGTTACTGAAGGTAAAGAATTAGATGTGATAGACTTTTCTAAAATGATTATCGATAAAGAAATTTTTGGGAAGTTTTTAGTCAAGAATGGTCGTAAGACTTTAGAGATAATTAGTTCGTTTGAAAGTCAAATAGAAAAAAATAAAAGAGAATGGAAACAAACATCTAAACTTATTGGTAAGAAAAGGGATATCTTAATGAAGCTTGGCATAGATAACGATTATTTTAATATTGTGTTACCTTCTGAGTTGGAAGAATTAGGTCGTAAGCGAATGGAAATTAGTGCTTCTAGTATTTCGATGGCTTTAGAGGTTGATAAAGCTAAAAGACAAGGGCATATGTATAATTTTGATAAAAACTTTTCACACTTTGTTTTTAATCATTTGCGAAATTCTTTAGCACATGGGTATGTTAAGTTTCCTAGTAGTATTGATTTGTCAAATGTTAGTGATATGATTATTACTTTTGAAGATTATAATCCTATCGATAAAAAAGAATTGACCTTTAGAGGAACTATAAAATTAGGGGAGTTATTAACTGTTATTACTAGCAACACATATGTTAATGGAGTTTTAGGAATGAATGATGATAAAAATGGTGGCAGTTTAGTTAAAAAGTAAAAAACCTAACAATTATTTGTTAGGTTTTGTTTTTTTTAAGTGTAATATCTTCGTTATGATTTAATTTTAATCCAAAGAATCTTTCAATTTCGATTAAAGCATTTTCTTTTGAGTCTGAACCATGTATAACATTTTCATTCACTATTTCTTTGTTGCCATAATCTCCTCTTATTGTACCTTGAGGAGCTTCAGAACTTTTTGTTGGCCCCATTAAATCTCTCATACCTTGAACAGCGTTTTCTCCATATACTATCATAGGTACTACATAGTCAGAAAGCATGAATTCTTTCATTCCTGGATAGAAAGGTTTATCTTTAACGTGTGCATAGTGTTCGTCTAATATGTCGCCCGTTAGTTTTCTAACATCAAATATTTTAATTTCATAACCTTTACTGTGGATTCTTTTTATTATTTCTTCTGTTAATCCCATTCTTACACCATCGGGTTTAATCATTATATAAGTATATTCTTTCATATTTTTCTCCTTCTTAAGAAAATTCTAAATGTTTTATATTTTGTTGTCAATAATTATTATTGTTTGTTAGAGGATTAATATGGATTTTAGTTGTATTTATATGAGCAAACTTATGTTATAATTGTGTTGGTGGTTAGTATGATAGAGACTTTAAGAAATTTAAAGAAGGTATACAAATATGGTAAGAAGTATAAAAAAGCATTAATGTATCAATGTATTTGTTGTCTGTTTTTTATTATAGGAAATATTATTTTGCCTATTATAGGTGCTAAACAGTTAATATATATAACTGATAATATGTTTGGGCAACTAATTATTGCATCTTTTTTGGTGTTAGTTGTTAATGTTCTTACTCATTTGTTTAGAGTTTTATTAAGAAGAAACACTCAGGTGTTTTTTAGGGGAACTACAAAAGATTTGCAGGTGGCTTTAGGTAAAGAAATATTAAAAATTGAAGTTTCTGAAATAGATAAAAATTCAACGGGAATGTTTGTTCAAAGATTAGGGAGTGATACAGACGAGTTGTCTTGTATATTTACTATGGGAATGGGACATTTGACCGGTATTTTAACTGATATTGGTATATTTGTTGCAGTATTTATAATTAATAAAGTGGTATTTACATTTTATTTAATATGCTCAATTTTATTAACTGTTTTTCACTTAATAAAAGTTAAAAGAGTTGGAGAAAAAGAAATATTCTTTAGAGCCCAAAGAGATAAAACTACAGGTCTTACTACTGAATTAATTAGGGGTGCTAGAGATATTAAAATGTTAAATGCTAAACAATCGTTTATGGATACTTTGGAAGAAAATATTGAAGAATTGTCTCAAAAACAATTTGATACTAGAAATGTAGAAATGAATTATAATTGTGGAATAGGTATATCCCAATCTATATTTGAATTTATATTGATGATTGTTTTAGTTTATCTAATAAGTAATGATACGTTGATTGTTGCTAATGCCATAGTTTTATTTTCTTATAGACATAATTTATTAACAAATCTTATGGAAAAAACAGGATTGTTATTAACAGAAATAAAATCCTTTAATATTTCTAGCAAGAGAGTATTTGCTATATTAGAAAATAAAGAGTTTAAAAAAGAGAAGTTTGGCAAAAAGCATTTAGATAAAGTAAATGGTGATTTTGAATTTAAAAATGTTCATTTTGGATACAATGAAAATGAAGTCTTGAAAGATTTATCATTTAAAGTTAAAGCAAATGAAACAGTTGCATTTGTTGGTAAAAGTGGTTCTGGAAAGACAACAATATTTAGTTTGTTATGTAAATTATATAATGTTAACGATGGTCAAATAACAATAGATGATGTAGATATTAATGAGTTGGATGAAGAGTCAATAAGAAACAATATTACTATAATAAGTCAAAATCCATATATTTTTAATATGAGTATTAAAGATAATTTAAAATTAGTAAAAGCTGATATAACAGATGAAGAAATAAAGAAAGCTTGTGAACTTGCTTGTTTAGATGAATATATAGAAACACTTCCTGATAAATATGATACGATAGTTGGTGAAGGCGGAGTTAATTTATCCGGTGGACAAAGACAAAGGTTGGCTATAGCTAGAGCATTTATACAAGAAACTGAAATAATACTTTTTGATGAAGCTACAAGTGCACTAGATAATGAAACACAGTCTAAAATACAACAAGCAATAAATAATTTAAAAGAGAATTATACAATCCTGATAATAGCTCATAGATTATCAACAATAATTAATAGTGACAGAATCTTGGTTATAGATGATGGCAAAATAGTTGGTGAAGGAAAACACGAAAAATTATTAAAAACAAATAAAATTTATAAGAATCTTTACAATAGTGAGCAGATTGATAAATAGAAGCAACAGGCGTTGCTTTTTTCATTGTGCAAATTAATATTTTTTTGTAGTTAAATATATATTAGTAAAGTTGTGCTATCATTACTTTACAGTTAAGGAGAGGTTTTTCTGTTCAAAAAATTTGTAATTATGATAAAATATACTTAAGAAAGGTAGAGTGAATATATGGAATTTAATTTTAGCGGTAAAAAAGCACTTGTTACTGGTGGTGGAAGTGGACTAGGTAGAGAATGTGCTTTATTGTTTGCCAAAGGTGGAGCAGATGTTTTAATAGCTGACTTAAAACCTGAAAGATGCGAAGAGGTTGCAAACGAAGTAAGAGCATTAGGAAGAAACGCTATTGCTTATCCTGTTGATGTAACTAATTATAGTCAAGTTGCAGATATGTATAAGAAAATGGTTGATGAATGGGGAACTGTTGACTTTGTTGTTAATAGTGCTGGTGTTTGCTTAACTGAAGATTTAACTGCACAAAGTTTAAATGATATTGATTTATCTATTGATGTAAACGTTAAAGGAACAATTTATTCTTGTCGTGAAGCCTTAGCTATTATGAGACCTAAAAAATACGGTAAGATTGTTAATATGTCTTCAATAGCTGCTAAAGCATGTTTAGGAGGATTTAGTGTTTATAGTGCTACAAAAGCTGCAGTATTAGCTGCAACAGCATGTTTAGGTAGAGAAGCTGCATTAGACAATGTAACAGTTAACTGTATTTGTCCAGGAATTATTAAAACAAGTATGTGGGAAGAAATTTTAGACCAATTAGCAGGAGACGATCAAGCAGAAAGAGACAGAGTTTGGGCAGAATGGAATGCGGGAACGCCAAATGGAAAGCCTCAAGAACCAATAGATATTGCTAATATGGTTGCCTTTCTTTGTACAGAAGAAGCAAGATATGTAACATCACAAAATATTGGTGTTGATGGTGGATATACATTCTAATTGTGTTCAAGAAATACTAGCAAAAGAATAGTAAGAATACTATTCTTTTTTTGTTATAATTTATAATAACAATTATAGTTTTTATGTTATAATGTGTATAATAGAGGTGGTCGTATGAATAAACTTTTTAAGACATTAATAATATTAAATATTATTAGTGCTTTTATCTTTATGCGTTTACCGATGATGATGATTTTATCGGTTGTTAATGTTTGCTTTTTTCTTTATTTGAATTCTAAGGAAGTAAATCGGATTTTAGAAAATAAAAACATGGTTTTAGGGTTAGGAATTTTGAATTTTTTAAGTTTTAGAATTATTTCTGGTGCTCTGTGCATAAGTATTTATTCTGAACTAAAACATAGTAGTTATCATAATAATATAGATACTAAGGATAACAAACCAAAGATTGATCCTAGAATTAAAAAAATTGATATGTTATTAAAACTAGGGGTTGCAATGGTATTTATTGCAGGATTTATTTTTGCTACTACTAGTTGGAATTCTATTAGTCCAATTTTGAAGATGTTGTTGCTTTTGATTGTTTCTGTTTTATTTATTTTCTTATCTAAGTTTTGCGAAAATAAAATTAAAATAAAATCTACTATATATTTATACTGGATATTAGGGATGGCCTTTTTAATGTTTATGGTTATTAATGCAGGACTTGATTCTTTGTTTGGTAACTATTTTTCCTTGAATGGGGAAGGGTATTTATTATATGGAATGTTTGCGTTTACAATCTTATCTGTTCTAGGTTTTTTATCTTATATTAATTTTAATAATAAAAAGTTTTTGTACATTACATATATTGGTTTTTTAACCGCAGTTATGTTTGTTTTAAATCATTATCAATTACCTTTAGAACAAATACTATTTATATTTATTTTACTATTAACTGTCCCTAACTTTATTAAGGTACAAAATGATAACCCCATTTATACTTTATATAGATTTTCAAATAAACTTATTATTTTCTTTAACTGTTTATTTATTGTATTAATGGAGTATTATACTAAACAAAATTTATCTTTTGTTATTTTGTCTTCTTTGCTGTTGGTGTTTAATGTTTATTATTTCATTCATTGTAATAAGGATTCTAATGAATGTAATAGTTGTCCATTGTTGTCATATCTGGCTGTAATTCCAGTTTTAAACTTGTTAGATGCTGATGTGTCATCATTGTGTTTGTTTACATCAATATTTATGGTTTGTTCATATGCTTTTACTAAGCTTATAAAGAGTGAAAGGTTATCAAAAGCTTCCCTAATATATTCGAATGTACTAATAAGTATCGCGTTTTTCTTATCACTTTATAGCAAATTTATTTGGCTTCCTCTTGTAACAACTGTATTATTAATGACAATTTATATTATAAATAAATATGTTATTAAGAACCACGAAAATACTGAACTATCTTGGCAACCAGTTAAAATATCTATGTTATTATTAGGTGCGATGTACTTTTTTAAAGATTTTATAACTTGGTCTAACCTTATTAATTATTGGTTGATTTTAACTCAATTAATATGGATATTAACTTATTGTTTAACTAGTAAAAAAGAATCTTTGGATATATATCGAAAATATTCGTTAATAATAATTATTAGCAACTTACTTATTTTCCCATTATTTAATAATTTGATTATTTTTTCAGTTTTACTTTTGAGTGTAATGTTGTTTTTTGTAGAGGTTCAACGTGATAAAAGTAGGAAACCTTCATATATAAACTTTGTCTTTACTTTATTGCTATATAGCATTTTTGCCGGAGTTCACAGTATAACCGATTCATTAACTAATTTTTATCAAGTTCAAATGTTAATTTCTAACATTATAATATTAATCATTTATGCAATGTTAGGATTATTTTATAGAAAGGATAAATATAAGTTAAATATATTTTTATTAGCAATAATATTCCCGATTATGTCTTTGTTATCTTCGTTAAGTGTTGAATGGGTTGATATTATTTTACCTTCAGTTATTGTTTTCTATATTACATTTGTTGTTTGTAAAATAATAAGAAATGAACAGACAAAAGATATGCTTGCATATTTGGGGTATTCATTTGCATTTATATTAACTATTTTCAATAATAATCCTTATGTTTTGGGTTATTCGTGTATAATCTTATTTGTTTCTATACTAATAGGATATTTGTCCAAAAAACAAAATGCGCTTTTTAAAACATCAATTGTTATGTTTGGTATATTTGTTATATATCAATTAAAAGAGTTTTGGAACAAAATTCCAGCATGGTTATACTTGTTAATATTTGGAATTGCACTAATTGTATTCGCTACATACAAGCAATTAAAACTAGTAGAAAAAGAAAATGATAGTGAACAAAAAAAATAAATTAAGTGTACAGTTTTGTTTAATATTAAATTTTATATTAATTTAATTTATCAGATAATATTTTCGTGATATACTATTATTAAGGTCGAAGGAGGATATAATATGGAAGAATCTAAATTTAGTATTTTAGAAAGATACGGAGAAAATTTTACTACAAAGGAATATGTGACTAATCCTGCAATAGGTCGTGATAAGCAAATCAAAGAATTGTTGTTGATATTATTGACTCCTGAAAAATCTGCAATATTAATTGGTAAACCAGGAATTGGTAAAACTGCAATTGTTGAAGGGCTTGCTTTTGCTATACAGGAAGGCAGGGTTCCTGATGCGTTAAAGGGATATACTGTCATTAATATTAAGACTGCATCGTTACTAGGAACTATGCCAAATGGTGAGAGCAAAGTTCAAGTTATGATAGATGAGTTAAAGGAAAAGGAAAAAATAATATTATTTATAGATGAAATTCACATGTTAATTGGTGCTACAGATGAGTCATCACTAGACTTTGCTAATATTTTTAAAGAAGGGCTTGGAAGAGGTAGTATTAAAGTTGTAGGTGCTACAACAACAGAAGAATATGAAAGATATATCTTAAGGGATAAAGCTTTTACTAGGCGTTTTCAAAAAGTAGAAGTGCCTGAACCTACTAGGGAAGAGACAATTAATATAATGTTAGGTACACTTCCTAAGATAGAGAAAATGACAGGCGCAAAATTGAAGTATACTGATTGGATAAAAGAACAAATTATGGGATTTATGGTTGATTTAACTAGTGAATATAAAAGAGTTTATGAGATAGGATCTAGATATCCTGATATTTCCTTAACGTTGTTAAAACAAGCTTTTTCACACGCTGTGTTTGATAATAGAACAGAAGTTAATATTTTTGATGTAGAAGACGCGATATTACATACTAAGAATGTTTATCCTGATGTAATCAAAAAAGATATGCCGACATTTTACAAAATGTTTGATGCAATTATCAAAGAAGAAAAAGGTGCCACAGATCCTCAAGAAGTTGCACCAACATGGGATACTAGTGTAAAAACTGTAACCCAACCTGTATATGACAATGTAGAGCCAGATTCTCCAGTGCAAGAGCCTGGAGCAGACTCTGTTCCTGTTGTAGAAAATTTTGAAAGAAATACGTTGATTGCTCCTGATAAGAATGACTTTAGCACAGTTTCTGCTAATCCTGATAATATACCAGAAATTAATATAGTTGAATCTGCTCCAGTCCAAACAGCACCTGTTGAAGACGGCTTAGAAATCAATACAAAGGTTACTCCAGAAATTGTATTAGAATCTAATACAGAAGATGATGGAGAAGAGATAGAACTGTTATAAAAGACTTAAATAAAGTCTTTTTTTATTGCACAGATATTTTGGATTATTATATACTAATGATAGATATACAAAATTTGAGGGAGGACTTTTTGATATTGAGCGCCAGATCTTTAAGGTTGACGAGGTCGGTAGTGATCGAAAATTCGGCGGGTGCTACTGCGGACTAGTGATTCGTTAGGTATAATACAAAAAATAAAATTAAAATTATAACAAAATTTATACCATCACTATAGTGTTTTTATATTGGAGGAATTTTATGTGTGGAATAGTAGGTTATATCGGTAAAAAGTGTGACCTAAAAAAAGTTTTGATTGATAATTTGAAAACCCTCGAGTACAGGGGATATGATTCTGCGGGAGTTGCTATTTATGATGGAAATATTAATATTGTAAAAGCTAAAGGTAAAATTGTTAATTTAGAAAACAGCTTAAAAGACGTTGATATTTGTGATAGTAATTTAGGTATAGCTCATACTAGATGGGCTACTCATGGTGAGGCTAACGACATTAATTCTCATCCTCATAGGGTAGGCAAAGTTACTTTAGTCCATAATGGTATAATTGAAAATTACAATGATTTAAAAAAGGACTTAATAAGGCAGGGATATATATTTGTGTCAGACACCGATACAGAAGTTTTAGTTGCTCTTTTAGATAGTATTAAAAAGAAAGAGAAGGACAATATAAAGGCAATTAATTCATTGAGTAAATTATTGATAGGTTCATATGCTTTAGGGATTATTTTTGATGATGATTGTGAGCATTTGTATGCAGTAAGAAAAGATAGTCCCCTTATCATTGGTGTTTGTAATGATTGTAATTTAATTGCTTCAGATGTTACTGCTATTATTGATTATACTAAGAAGTATATGTTAATAGATGACTATGAAATAGCAAAATTAGGTAAGGACATAGTGGAAGTTTTTAATAGTGATTTATTGTTGGTAAATAAGGAGATTTCAGAAGTCACTTGGGATATCAACCAAGCAAAGAAAAACGGATTTAGCCACTTTATGTTAAAGGAAATAAACGAAGAGCCTATAGTTTTAAAAGAAACTATATCAGAGTATATAAAAGATGTAAATGCATTAATTAAAAAAATGCCAGACTTTTCTAAGTATAATAAAATACACATTGTAGCATGTGGTAGTGCGATGCATGCTGGATTGGTTGGTAAAAGTATTATTGAAGAATATGCTGGTATTCCTGTAATAGTTGAATTGGCTAGTGAATATAGATACAAGAAAAACTTTTATGATAGTAAAACTTTAGTTATATTCATTTCTCAATCAGGTGAAACTGCTGATACTATTGCTGCCCTTAGAAATGTAAATAATGATAATATTGATACATTAGCAATTGTTAATGTGGTAGGTTCTACTATTGCAAGAGAAGCTAAAGAAGTACTATATATTAGAGCTGGGGTAGAAATTGCAGTAGCAACTACTAAGGCATATTTATTGCAGGTGGCTATGTTGATATTAGTGGGTTTAAATCTTGCTTATACTAATAAAAAACTTAGTGAAAACGAAGTTAATTTTATATTAAATGAATTTGAAGAAATACCTAGTAAAATTCAAAATATTATTTGTAGGGATAGTGAATGTTTTAATCTTGCAAAAGAAATTTATGAAGCTAAAGATGTTTTCTTTTTAGGAAGAGGTATAGATTATTCTATATGTATGGAAGGTAGTTTAAAATTAAAAGAAATATCTTATATCCATAGTGAAGCTTATGCAGCAGGAGAATTAAAACATGGAACCATTTCTTTAATAGAAAAAGGAACTAATGTGATTGGGGTTATTACAGACGAATCGTTAATGTTAAAAACATTAAGCAACATTAAGGAAACTGTAGCAAGAGGAGCTAAAGTGTTGCTTATTACAACAGATAAATTCAATAGTCATTACGATTTTAATTGTCATGAATTTGTCGTTGAGAAAGTTAATAGTGTATTACAACCTTTATTAATTGTTGTGCCATTACAATTAATTGCATTTGAAGTGGCAAGACTTAGGGGTTGTGATATTGATAAACCTAGAAATTTGGCTAAATCAGTAACTGTAGAATAGGAGGAAATATGAGAGCGGATTTACATGTTCATAGTAGTTATTCGGATGGTAATATGTCAGTAGATGAAATTAAAGAATATGCCAAAACCAAAGGATTAAGCGTGATAGCTATTACAGATCACGATAATTTAGAAAGTAGATATGATATAGAGCGTTTAAATGATGATATTTTATTACTAATAGGTGTTGAATTATCTACATACCATAATGGTGAAAATGTTCATATATTAGGTTATTTTAATAACAATAAAATTATTACTGAAGAAGTTGTTAATTATTTAAATGAGCTTAAAGTAAATCGCGAGCATCGTATTTATGAAATAATTGCTAAATTGAAAGATTTTTATAATATTATTATTGAGTATAAAGATATAGAAAAATTTGCAGATGGAGCTTTGGGAAGAGTACATGTAGCCAAAGCTATATCTGAAAAGTATGGGTGTACAATAGACGAAGCGTTTGATAGATATATTGGTAATAGTGCCAAAGCATATGTTCAAACAACTAATTTTGCTACAAAAGATGCAATTGATTTTCTCCATAGGAATAACGGAATTGCTGTTATGGCACATCCCGGACATATTAAGAAAAATAATATAGAGGAAATAGTAAAATTAGGGGTAGATGGAATAGAGGTCTATTATCCAGATCATAATAGTGATGATGTTTCTAAGTATTTAGAAACAGCCAATAAATATAATTTATTAATAACTGGAGGTTCTGACTTCCATGGGATTAATATAAGAGCTGATTTGGGAACTAGTACTATAAACGATAGCGATATAATAAATTTATTGGATAAATTATCGATAAAAAAAGGACTATTTATATAGTCCTTTGCTTTTGCACAATTTTTTTATTTGATCATTAGCTGTATATACAGGAATTTTTTTGTTTGTTATTTCAAATTCCATATCATTTAATAAAAATATTTCACCGTCTAAATTACAATTTAACGGCTTATCAGAATGAATAGTTATTTTATCACTTGATAATTTATGAACATATTTAGATTCCTCATGAGTTCCTTTTACTAGTTTTAATATTAATCCAGGTATTTTAAATTTACTTAGTTTGTCTACTAAATAAATGTCGAACATTCCATCATTATAACTAGCGTTGGGCGCTATTTGAAATCCGCCACCATAGAACCTACCATTACATATTGCTAAAATAGTAATATCTTGATCATATATTCTGTCAGGTAATGTTGCTGTTATGTGAGGAGAGTTAAATCTAAAAAATGTATCCACAATACTTGCGTTATATTGCATCGATCTAGGAATATGTAGAGCACTCATTCTTTCTTTATTGTGTGCTATATCAGCATCTATTCCTACTGATGCTATATTAATAAAGTAATAATCATTCATTTTACATAAGTCAACATATGTTATTTCATCATCATTGTTTATTGTTTTTACAAAATCATTACCAGTACCAGCTGGAATAATTCCTAATACATTATTGCTATCATGAATTCCGTTAACTACCTCAAATAGTGTTCCATCTCCACCTACACTATAAATCAAATACCTTTCTTTTTTCTTGTTGTATTTCATAGCAATATCAATTGCTTCTCTAGGTGCATTTGTATAGTGCATTTCGTATTCTTCACCACTATTATCAAGGATACCTTTAATTTCTTTTGCAATTTCTCCAGCTTTACCATTCCCTGAAGCTGGATTAACAATAAATACTTTTTTCATAACTACCTCTAAACTACAAATTATTTAGCTCTTATTTCATTTATATAATCATTAATGCGTATTGGCCAATTAGGGTCTTGTGCATATTTTTTGTGGATACTGTAGACATCAGTTAACCCTTGTTGATAATAGTTGTATGATAAATTTATAAAGAATGATTCAATTCCTTCTTCTAGCGAATTAAATTTAGCATAACCGGTATTACCACAAGCAGTATAACCTCTCATACCACCAATATTATTGCAAGCGTTAGCTAAATAACTACATTCCCATTTGCAACCTGTTTCGTGTAGTGTTATTGCTAATGCTACATAAGGATCTACTCCATATTGAATAGAATAATTAGCATAAACGCGTCCTTTTCCTTCAAGAAGACCATACATAGATTTATTTAACTTATTAGTTAATTCTTCCATAGTCATATTGTCATAAACAATTACTTTTTCTGGTGCTTTTTCTTCTTCCTGTTTTAAAATAATTGGAGATTGTTTATTTCCTATTTCAGTAGTAATTATAGTGGCTTCTGTAACTTGAAACACGTCTTTTGATAATAATATTATACTACTAATAATTATAAATTGAAATGCAATAAGCATTATATTTGTAGTCTTTTTGGATCGACTAACTTTTTTGTTTTTCATTTTTTCACCCTGTCGCTTTCGAGCGCGACCTTACCAATATATCAAATTTTAGATTATTAGTCAAATTTTGAGTGTAAAGTAAAAAAATAGTAGTTTAGTTGCTACTATTTTTTATAAGATTGTTTATTGCGTTCATTACTCCTAGTTTACCATATTCATAGGTAAGTCCTCCTTGTTGGTAAGCTATATAAGGACTTCTTAATGGTCCATCACAAGAAAGCTCTATAGATGAACCTTGAGTAAAACTACCAGAAGCCATTATTACTTGGTCTTCATAACCTGGCATATCAGATGGATCTGCAGTTACAAAAGAGTCTATTGCAGAAGCGTATTGAATACCTCTAGTGTATGCTATTAATTTATCTGGATCATTAAATATAATATTTTGAACAATATCAGCTCTAGCATCATTATATTTTGGTTCTACTTTGTAACCTAATTTTTCTAACATATAACTAGCAAAAATTGCAGTTTTTAGGGAATTAGCAACAACAGAAGGGGCCATATATAGTCCTTGTAGAATTTGTTTATTAATTCCTAGAGTAGGACCTACTTCTCTTCCTTCTCCTGGCACTGTTAATCTTTCTGCTGCTAATTCTACCAAATTTGTTTTTCCGGCTATGTATGCTCCATTAGGTGCTATGCCACCACCAAGATTTTTAATTAATGAACCCACTATAATGTCTGCTCCAACTTCACAAGGAGACTTTTCTTCAACAAATTCACAATAGCAGTTATCAATCATTATAATTACTTCTTTATCTATTTCTCTAATTACTTGTATTACTTTTTCTACTTTATCTATGGTTATACTTTTTCTAGTGGAGTAACCTTTAGAACGTTGTATCTCTATTAGTTTTATTTTTTGTGATTTTAATTTTTCTCTTATTGCTTCATAATCAAAGTCGTCTTCTATTAAGTCGATTTGTTCATATTCAATTCCAAAAGATTTTAAGGAACTTGCATTTTCTCTTATACCAATAACTTCGTCTAGAGTATCATAAGGTTTACCAGTAATACTTAACATAATATCGTTAGGACGAAGAAATGCGAATAACGCCACTGTTAAGGCATGGGATCCAGAAATAAATTGACTTCTTACTAATGCGTCTTCTGCTCCTAGAACTTCTGCAAAAACTTTTTCAATGGTATCTCTTCCTATGTCATTATAGCCATAACCAGTAGTAGAATTAAAATGCATTTCAGAAATACGATTATTATTAAACGCTTTTAATACTTTTATACTATTTAATTCGCATAATTGATTTATTTTATCAAATTCTTCTTTACAGTTTTTTTCTGCTTCTATACTTAAATCTATTATATTTTTATTAAAATCTAAATTGCTCATAGTTACTCCTTATTTATTATCAATTCTTAAAATAGTTCCACTTGGACAAGTGTTGTTGGTTAAACTATATATTTCTTTTGCCACAACTGCCGGTTCTATTAATTCTTTTTGTCCAATTCTTTTTAGTTCTTCTTGTAAATATTCTGGGTTCATGTCCAATACAGAAGGGGTTTTTACCCAGTTTGGTGCGACTGCATAAACATTAATATTTGGAAATCTTAGTGCAATAGTTTTTGTTAACAAAATAATACCTGCTTTTGATGCGCAATAATCCATACTAATAGGGTTGTATGTGTCTATTCCGTCAGTAGATGAAATGTTAATAATCGTTCCACTTTCCATATTTTTTAATGCTTCCTTAGATACTAGAAAAGTACCAACTAGATTTGTTTCTAATACTTTTAAGAATTCTTCTTTACTTTTATCAAAAATGTCATTATCAATAGCTATTCCAGCATTATTAATAAGTACATTTATTTGTCCTAATTCGTTCATAGTTGTAGTAATCATATTTCTGACTTCTTCTTCATTTGAGATATCTGCTTTAATGATTAAACTTTTTCCACCATATTTGTGGATATTTTTTTGAAGTTCTATAGCGCCTATTTCATCAGCGTTATAGTTTATAGCAACATTATAACCATTTTTAGCAAATTCCAAAGCAGTGTAGTACCCAATTCCTTTGCTAGCACCGGTTACTAATACGACTTTCATAGTATCCCCTCATTTCTAACGAACATATTATAACACTTAATTTGCTAAATAAAAAGATATTAGTTATATGCTAATATCCATTTTAAGTTATTTTAAACCAATTGATTTATAGTAATCATATAATTCTTTAAATCTATTAAAGTGTACTACTTCTCTTTGTCTTAACCATAGTAATGGTCCTATAACATCAGGGTCATTGGTCATAGTTATTAAGTTTTCGTATACTGCTCTTGCTTTTTCTTCTGCAGCCATGTCTTCGGATAGATCTGCAATAGGATCACCAACTGCTGCAAAGTAAGTAACTGTGAAAGGAACTCCGTTGGCATCTGTTGGATATAGGTCTTTACCGTGAGCTGCATAATGTCCACCTAGTCCTGCAGCTTTTAATTCTTCGATAGTAGCATCTTTTGTTAATTGATAGATCATTGTACATATCATTTCTATGTGTGCTAGCTCTTCTGTACCAATATCAGTAAGTAACGCTTTTCCTCTTTCATCAGGCATTGTATATCTTTGATTTAAATATCTTAAAGCGGCAGCCATTTCACCATTAGCACCACCATATTGTTCTATTAAAAATTTAGCCATTTGTAAGTCTTTTGTTTTTATATTAATAGGATATTGTAATCTTTTTTCATATTTCCACATTATGAATTCCTCCTATCCCAAGGGAATTTATCGTTGCTCCAAGCAAACGGTGTTTTTGTCATATAAGGGCTAGTTATCTCTAAAGGACCATATTTAGCTTGATAATCATTTAATAACTTTTCATATGAATTTCTAAATTCATTAAATTTATTAATCATATTCATGTCGTTTGGAAAATTATCTAAGTAAAGATTAGCTTCATGCATTGCAAAATGCATTTGTCCTAGATTTATTAATGCTTCTTCTCTAGCATTTCTAGCAGTAAGTTTTGCTGGACTATAATTTTTGAATGGTAAGTATAAATTTTTAAACATATTACCTTTTATGTAACCTTCATTAGGGTTTGTTAAATTATTATTTAAGTTATTAGTCACCCCATTATTAAATATAGGAAAATTATTTGAATTTGTATTTCCTTGCAAGAAAATATCATTAAAACCATCATTTGTTGTTCCGTTTAGGAACATTTGATAATCGAAATTATTCATTACTTCCTCCTTCAGTTTTAATTTATGTAATATGGTTTAAGTGGTATGGGAATATGACTATAAAAGTAAAAAAAGGTTTATTTTATTGCTAAAAAATATTACAATATAGAAGGAGGGTAATTATGTATGATGTAGTAATTGTGGGAGCAGGACCTGCTGGTTTGTTTGCCGCATATGAATTAACAAAAAATAAAAATTTGAAAGTATTGTTATTGGATTCTGGAAAATTTGCCAAAAATAGGTGTCGCCCTATGAATAAAAATAAAAAAGCATGTGTTAATTGTAACCCTTGCAATATAATGTCTGGATATGGTGGCGCAGGAACTTTTTCTGATGGCAAATTAAACTTTATTCCTAAGTTAGGAAAATCAGATTTATTTAAATATATGAGCGAACAAGAAGCTTATGATTTAATAGATGATACTGAAAAAATATTTAATGAATTTGGTATGGATAGTGATATTTATCCTAGTAATATGGGTGAGGCACAGGATATAAAGAAAAAGGTTGCTTTAACAGGTGCTAGATTAATGTTAATTAAACAAAAACATTTAGGCAGCGACAAATTACCTCAGTATATTCAAAATTTTACTGATTATTTAATTGATAATAATATCGAAGTACTTGAAAACAGTGAAGTATTAGACATTAATAGTATTGAAAAAAATTTACATGAGATTACTTATAGAAAAGGTAAAGCAGATAAAAAAATAAAGGCCAAAAAAGTTATTGTTGCGCCAGGAAGAACTGGTGCTAAATGGATACAAGAGTTGGCTGATAAATATAATATTTCTTATGTATCACAAAGTATTGAAATAGGTGTGAGGGTAGAAGTAAGACGTGAGATTTTAGAAGATGTTTGTAGTGTTATCTATGACCCTACAATATTTATAAAAACAGATACTTATCAAGATGAAATTAGGACCTTCTGTACTAATCCGGGAGGCTTTGTAGCGAAAGAGAATTATTATGGATATATATGTGTAAATGGTCATGCATTAAAAGACATCAAGTCTAATAATTCAAATTTTGCATTTATAAGCAAAGTAAGTTTAACTGAGCCAGTTACTAATACAAGACAGTATGGTGAATCCATTGCTAGAATAGCTAATGTGTTAGGCGATGGCAAACCTATTATTCAAAGATTAAAAGATTTAAAGAGTGGTAGAAGAAGTACTTGGCATAGAATTAATAAAGGATTTATAACTCCAACATTAAGTGATTGTGTAGCAGGAGATTTAGCACTAGTTCTTCCACACAGAACTATTACTAACATATTAGAGGGATTAGAAAAATTGGATAAAATTATTCCAGGTGTTAATAATGATGAAACTTTATTATATGGTCCAGAAATTAAATTCTTTAGTAATGAAATAACTACTAATAATCAATTTAAACTGGAAAATTATGATATTTATTTCGTTGGAGATGGTGCTGGTAAGGCAGGAAACATTGTTACTGCAGCTGCAACTGGATTAGTAGCAGCAAGAGATATTTTAAAACAAGAAAAATAATTATAAAGTGTTATTATAAAAAAATACTTGCATATTCGCTGTTTTATTGCTAAAATATAGTAGTCAATTCGAAATGGCGAATATGGTGAAGTGGTTAACACGCCAGATTGTGGCTCTGGTATGCGTGGGTTCGATCCCCACTATTCGCCCCATTTATGTTTATTACATTAAAAATGTAATAATAGATTGAGACATTTTTTTAAAATTATTTGCGATGGTATTAAAAAAATTAAATCTCACAGAAAGAAGAGTACTTGTTACTCTTTTTTCTTTATGTACATAAATATCTAAAGTAGTAGATACTCTACTATGCCCCATAGAACGAGAAACAATATCAATAGGTACTTTTTTATGAATATTTCTAGTAGCATAACTATGTCTAAATTGATGCGAAGTTATTTCCCTCAAATTAGCTTTAATACAGGCTTTATGCTTATACCTATCTATTGAAGTTGTAGAAAGTGGTTTTTTACCTCCAAATATAAAATAATCTTCACACCACTCACCATAAATTTTAATATAATAACATTTCAAAATATATAATCTAAATCTTTCAATAAAATTTATTTTTATATCTCGTATACTAGACTGATTTTTAGGCGTATCTAACATTCTTTTTATTATGTTTAACATGCGCAATATACCTGTCTAAATCGCTAAATCTAAGCGCTATATACTCGCTTGGTCTAGTTCCATAAAAATACATAAAATTAAAATATTCTCGATAAATCCTATTTTTAATATTTTTACGAAATAATCTAAATTCTTGAATATTATAAACATCGTATTTAGATTCTTCAAATTTTCCATAAATCACCTCTAAATTTAATATAACAGAAAATGTAAATATGAAATATTTATTTGTTATATTATTGTTAAAAATACTGTATTATTTTATAATATTCTTATAAAAGAAAAAATAGAGGTATATAATGAAATTTATAATATTAACAATTTTTTTAATAGGTATTATTTTATTGATAGCATATCTGAAAATATTTATAGAAGCATTAATAATAACAATAAAAGATATGTACAGAGTCATAAAAGAAATTTTTTTAGATATAAAAAACACAATTTTAAAAATAGTTAAGAAAGAAAATGAACACATAATAAATAAAAAAGCAGAATATGAATTATTAAAAAAAGAAGATGAAAATACCATTTACAAAACTAAAGATTTAATAACTGAATATGAAGAATATTTTTATAAAATTTTATTAGAATTAGAAGAAGAATTAAATGTAAGAATTCAATCACAAATTAATCTAGCTTCTATAATAAACAAAACTAAATTTAATAAACATATTTATGAATTATTTAGGAATATAGATTTTGGAATTTTTACAAAAGATTGTAAAAAAATATTATTATTAATAGAAATTAATGATAAATCTCATAATAAACCAGAAAGAATAAAAAGAGACAAACAAGTAAAAGATATTCTAAAACAATCCAACATTAAATTAATAACTTTTTATTCATATATGCCTCACGAAAAAGAATATGTGAAAAATAAAATAAAATTAGAATTAGAAGAATTTAAAAAATACTGAATTAATCCGTATTTTTTTAATTTGTTAGAAATAATATTTTTATCGTTCAACCTTTTTACTTGAGTTTCATGTCTAATATGTTATACTATTTATGGTAAGGTTTTAGCATAATAGTAGAGAGAGGTTGGAATTTATATGGGAATTATTGGTACTATTTTATTTTTAGTAGTAGTTGTTGTTGGGGGGGTATTTTCTTTTTTAAAATTTAAAAATTTAAATGATAATAATACACATGTTATAAAACAAAAATTTAATTCTGAAAATTGGTTTTATTTGATTTTGTTTATTATTTTTAATATATTTTTTTCCTCAGTTGTAACAACTGAAAGCGTATCCCAAAGTTTAATATTTATTTTGTATCCGCTTATTGTTATATATATGCCAATAATACTGTTAATTGTTTTAAATGTCAAAAAAAAGAAACAAAATCTTTTTAAAGTTTATTTGACTTGTTATTTATTAATAATAATTATTCCTTTTATATTAAATGCAATATTATTATCACTTGATTTCAGCTGGACATTAACAATAAAAATGTTATTATCAATTGGGGCAATAATTTATATAATATTTCAAATGTTTCAAAAAAATATTGATGTTAATGACAACAATGTTGAAATAAGACAAAACAATCTTAATAATATTGTTGAAACCAATATAACTATTAACAACAAAAGTAATCCATATAAAATTATAGATTTAATATTTTATAATTTTATTATAGTGTATCTCATATTATCAACTGATTCTTCTGATTGGGGTGGTCTTATAATGGGACCTATAGTCTTTATTATGATATTTATTGGAAATCCACTTCTAACTTGGATTTTATTCAGAAAAAATACTAATAAAGGTAAAATTATATGTATAAGCTTTATGTTAACTTTTATTTTAACCTCTATAGTTGGGTTTCTTGGGAATCCGGATAATATGAATGATCTTATTGAAAATATTGAAAATAATAAAGAAGCAAAAGCAATTAAATCAATATTAAATGATACAAATAATAATATTGAAATTTATTCTAATAATGAATTTAAATTATTAATAAACGGCAATAAAAAATGTATATATTTAATATACAATCAAGAACAACCTGAATATGGTTCTATTCAAAAAGAATATAAATTATTAACGTTGGATTTAGTTCAAAAATTAATAGATGAAAATACGTTTAATGAATATTTATTATTTACCAAGAATATTGGTAATGAAACCGCAAAAATTACAATGAATATTAAATATAAAACTATAGATAACAAAAAAGATAATCAAGCAATATTTAGAATTAATGATAAATATTATATATTAGAACATGAATATGTAAGATCAAATGGTGAGTTGATATGGATATTTAACGGTGTATTAAAAGAAAATAATATATTGCAAGAAAAAATGTTTTCAATTATAGAAAATAAAGATAATCTTGCTAATAAAACAGAATATAATTATGACTTTCATGCTGATGAAACATTCGACTATTTAGTTTTATATAATGAACATAAAGATAAGTATGAGTATTATAAAACATATAAATGTGATTTCGAAAATAAGACAAACTCTGAAAGATTAAATGAATTTTCAAGATATATAGGATATAATGGTTCTGAAACTGGAGAGTATAATGAATACCAATACATTATGAATAACGGAAAAATAAAAAAAATAATAATATATGAAATTTTTCCAGATACAGTATGGATTGAGATATTTCCAAATAATATTGAAAAAAGTTTGTTTATTAAAATTAATGATTTTCCATCTGAAGAAAAAAGATTTATAAAAGATTTTGTTAGTTTCCAAAATGGTTATTATGAGATTTTTGATGAAAATATACAAATATTAAATATAGAGTTAATTAATGGCGGTGTAAAAATAAATGATAGTTTAGATAACAACAAAAAATATATATGGATTATTGAACAAGATGATGAAATAGTATTACAAAAGGTTGCAAAGAGCAATGAACTAATCTTTGAAAGAGATTTAACAAATAAAGAAGTATACGATGTGCCAGGTAAATATGAAATATATTTAGAAACCACCAATAGTGACAATTCAAAATATATTAAAATTAGTAATTCAGTATTTTGGGAAAAATAAAATTTTTATAACTTCAATTAGGAGCAGTGCTGATATTAAATTAAAATTAAAACGAATGTTTTCTAAAATTTTATATAATAGAGCAGTTAGATTTTGATAAAAATCAAGTATAAAATATGATATAATGAAATTGAATGATGATGTAAGTGTATTTGAAAAATAAATATATATTGATATAATGAAGAAAAATAGGAGGAGTTATTATATGTACAATAATTATATTGGTAGTGAAGTGGTTGTAATTGTTTCTTCAAGAGCAGAAGCCCTTTGGGAATATATAGGAGTTTTAAGTGAAGTTGATGACAACTTTTTGAAACTAAAAAGTGTGGAAATCAATCAAATGATGTTAAATTTTCAAAAAAATATGTTTGGGGCCGGAATGGGGGCTTACGAAAATAATATAGATGAAGTTATTATAAATAAGAATTATATAATTTCTTGTTATAAAAAGTAGAAATTTATTTTATTTAACATTAGTAAAACTAGATTTTAGTTTTACTTTTTTCGTAAATAATTGAAATGTTAATTTAAAATATGTTAATATTTATTTAAGTTTAAAAGTAGATGAGAGGTGTTTTATGACTTTGGACAATTCTAATTTTTACAATCAAAAATTATCTCAACAAGAATATCAGTATTATAGAGATTCATTGGCTTCAGTATATTTGGATAAAGATTCTGAAGTTCTTTTGCATTCTTCGTTCAACGTAAGAGAAGGTAGTGTTCCTCAATGTGATCATTATTTAACACAAACTAATGGGGATCAAACAATGGTTTTGCAATGCGCAACTTTTGATTATGATGAAATCTTTAGAAAGCAAATGCTGGAACCTTCTATAGTGGATTTTGCTCAAAGAAATCCTATAATGTCTGCTGATATACAACCGTCTATGGCAACAGCAAATTATGTGGCTTATTCTGAAACAAACAATGTTTTAAGCGTAAATAATGTAGAGCCAGAATATGCTAATACTATAGCAAATGCAGTTCAACAAATAGAACCTACTATTTTTGAACAACATTTAGTTCAACAACAATCGATGCAACAACAGAAGGGCGGGATTCAAAAAGTTCTAAAAATGGATGGTTTTACTAGCGCTTTTGGAATTGTGACATTGATGGTTACAGGTATAATGCTTTTTGTAGCATTTACAATTGTTATGTTTAATATTTAAGGAGAAAGTATGAAATTTATTAATAAGATACAAAAATTTATGTATGGTAGATATGGGGTTGATAATTTATATCGTTTCTTTTTTGGGTGGTGTGTTTTTCTACTTATATTAAATATGTTTATCCATAGTAAAATTGTTGATATAGTAGAAATATTTATCGTTTCTATTATGCTATATCGTTTTTTTTCTAAAAATATTTATGCTAGAAGAAGAGAAAATAATGTGTTTTTAAAGATAAAAAATAAAATGTTAAAACCTTTTAAAAATATTAAAAGGAATATTAAAGATAAGGATCATGTGTATAAAAGATGTCGCAAATGTAAAAAGACTTTAAAGTTACCTTTACCTAGTAAAAGAGGCATTAAACATGCTAAATGTCCACATTGTGGAAAAAGAGTTTCTTTTTTTACTTTTAAGCATGAAAAGATAGAATTTATTAAATAAAAAAAGATAGGTTTGCTATCTTTTTTTGTTTATTCATCTGATAAATTATCGAAATATCCTTGGATAAATACTACTGGTGTTCCTTTATCTCCGCTACCACTAGTTAAATCACATAATGAACCTATTAAATCTGTTAATCTTCTAGGCGTAGTTCCTTGTGAAAGCATATTCCCTTTTAAGTTATTATTTTTACTTTTAATTTCAGATTTAATTGCTTCTTTTAGTTCGTCGCCTTTTAAGTCTGCAAATTTATTGTCTGAAATATATTTTAGTTTTAATTCATTTGGAGTTCCTTCTAAACCACTAGTATAGGCAGGAGATACAACAGGATCTGCTAATTCCCAAATATGACCAACAGGGTCTTTAAATGCCCCGTCCCCATATACCATTACTTCGATTTGTTTTCCAGTTTTCTCTTTTAATAATTGTTGTATCTTATTAACTAATTTGTTTCCTGTTTTGGGGAACAACTTTAATCTTTCTTCTGTGGATTTATTAGAACCTAAAAGTCCATATTCAGGATTAAAACCACTGTTTCCAATTGGAGCATTCATAATTTCATATAATCCATATACAGTATTAGCTCCACTTTTTTCTAATAGTGCTTTAGTTTTATATCTTGTATGAATATCACAGTTTAATACATTTTTTGTATAGTTGAGTATTTCTTTAGCGTCATTAGCAAATACAAATTCTACTTCACAGTTTTCTTTTGTTATTAAATCTTTGTAAAAGTCTATCATATTAATACCTGTGAAAGGATGAATAAAATCACCAAAGTTTTGGTAATATTCTTTTTCTGATATTACATCCGCCAAAGTATATTTGCTACTTTCTAATTTTTCTTCGTCTAGAATTCCATTTCCTACTTCGTCGCTAGGAAAACTAATTAACATAGTGATTTTATTCATCGCTCTAGCTATTCCTTTTAAGATCATTGAAAAGCGATTTCTACTCAAAATAGGAAATACTACTCCTACTTCTTTTGTTGGAAATTTGGCTTCTAAATCTTTGGCTATTTCATCAACAGTAACATAATTACCTTCACTGATACCAACAACAGCTTCAGTAATTGCAACAATATCACGATTTTTAAATTCAAATTTTTCGTATTTTTGCGCATTTAATAATGATTCAACCACAATAGTTGCTAAATCATCGTTTTCTTTAATAATTGGTGTACGTATTCCTCTTACTACAGTTCCTACAGTTCTCATAAATCTTCCTCCTATTGTTATGATTTTATATATTCAAATCATTAATTTTTATTCAATCTTATTATATCATAATAGAGCGTCTGAAAAAGTAATAATAAAAATTTTTTTGTAATTTTTCTTGATTTTCTGAATATAATTATTTATAATCATATAACATGTTTAAAAAAGGAGGGCATAATGGAACATTTACAATTAATTGGTAGTAACATGAAAAACAACTTAGTTCAAATTATTCAAGGTGTTGATTTTGGTGCTTTCTCAAAAGATGATCTGGATGCAGTAAGAAATTGGGCTATAGAGGTTCAACGTCGTGCTGATTTATCAACGCTTGAAGGTGAATGTGTTGGTTATACATATAGTAATTTAGATGCTTTAAACTCTAGGCTTCCTGTTGATGTACAAGAAGGACCAGTTTTAGTAAAATCAGCAAATTATTAGTAGTAATAAACTAAACATCGTTTAGTTGTTTTTATTTTATAGAATTATGTTTACATAAATGACCAAAATTGATTTTTGGTCATTTGTTTTTTTAATTATAAATATAGATAATAATATTCGGTGATATTATGAACGATAAGATTTGTGGATATTATTTGGATGAACAACAAAAATCAATAGTATTAGATGATAGCAATCACTTGTTGGTGGTTGCAGGTGCTGGCAGTGGCAAAACACTTACGATTTTAGGTAAAATTTATTATTTAGTAAAGTATAAAAACATTTCTGAAGATGAGATTTTATGTATTTCATTTACAAGGGCATCGTCAGATAATTTAAAGGAAAAAATAAAAAAAGAATTATTATTGAATATACCAGTTTATACTTTTCATAAATTGGGACTAGAGATTTTAAAAGATAATAAAGCTGTATGTGAAATAGCAGAATCTAATTCCTTAGAAAATATTATTCACGAATTTTTTTCTACTACAATTTTATCTTCAGAATTTTATATGTTAAGAGTGCTTCAATATTTTAGAATTAAGAAAATAATAAATATCAAAAAAACTTATTTAAAATTTTATAATAATAATTGTGAAAAAATTGAAATTTTAGAAAAAATTATATCAACTTTTATTCATCTGTTTAAATGTAATAATTATTCAATATCTGATTTTTCATTATTTTTGAAACAAACTAGGTTTTCTTTTGTTTGTTTTAGATTACAGAAAGAAAAAATATTTTTATTATTGACATTAAATATTTATTTAATTTATCAAAGTTATTTAGAAGAAAACGGGGAAATAGATTTTGATGATATGATAATTAAGTCATCTCAGTTAATAGAAGATGGTGGAAAAATAAGAAAATATAAATATATTATAATTGATGAATATCAAGATACGTCTTATATAAGATTTATACTTATTAAAAATATTTTAAATAAGACTGGTGCTAAGCTAATGGCGGTAGGTGATGATTTCCAATCTATATATCGTTTTACAGGTTGTGATATTGCATTGTTTTTAAGGTTTAATAGTTTGTTTCCTGATGCAAAAGTAATGAAAATAGAAAATACGTATAGAAATAGTCAAGAACTTGTGAGTGTTGCAAGTGATTTTGTTATGAGAAATAAGTATCAAATAAGAAAACAGTTGCGTTCAAACAAAAGATTAATGAAACCAATAAGACTAATTTACTATAAAAATATAAGTGAAACTTTTCTAAAGTTAGTATTAAGAATATTTGAAGAAACGCAAGGCTCGATACTGGTTTTAGGTAGAAACAATAAAGACATTAATATGTTGTTGGGCAAAAACTTTACTATTGGCAAAGATAATAAAGTAATTTGCAATGAGAAAAAAGATATAGATATTTATTATCTAACTGTACACAAATCCAAAGGGTTAGAAGCCGACAATGTAATTATAATTAACTTAGAAGATAAAATATCAGGGTTTCCAAACCAAATAGAAGGTGATAAAGTATTGAGATTTGTTAATCAATCTTATGATAGTTTTCCTTTTAGTGAAGAAAGAAGACTTTTCTACGTAGCTCTTACTAGAACTAAAAATTATGTATATCTTTTAGTACCAATTAAGAATCAATCTGTTTTTGTAAGTGAATTAGTGAAAAACAAAAAGCATATCGAGATAGAAAAATATTAACGATATTGATATAATATAAATTGAAGGTGAATTTATGATTATAAATGGAAAAAATGTAACAGTGGAAGAAGCTATAAAACTTTCAGAAATTGAAAGTAACTTTATACATCGTAGAAGTAATGGTCTATTACTTAGCGATTATCATATTTCCATATTAAACAGATGTCATATAGATTATAAAAAATATAGTACATTAAGTTCGTTGCTGTTTGAAATAGAAGATTATTTAAATGAGGAAGATAATGATGAATTAGAAGAAGTAAGCAAACAATTGGCAGAAATTCATTATTATAGTGAAACTAACAAATAAATGGTATAATTAATACAGAAAGTAAAAAGAGGTAGTGCATGAGTAGATTTTTATCAATATTAGTTAAGAAAATTTCTAACAAAGACATTAGTGTTAAAAAAAGTTATAAATTATTGAGATTTATGCAAAAAATTACAAATCCAAATCTATTTAATAAAGAAAAGTATGAAGATGTTTTCTTTAATGTTGGTGATAGACAGATAAGATGCAGATTTTTTTCTCCACAAAATATTAATGACAAAACTAAAGTGATAATTTTTATTCACGGCGGAGGATGGGCAACTGGTTGTGTAGACTCTTATACAAAGACTTGCATTGAATTGTCTAAAAGAACAGGAAGAATGATTATTACAATTGATTATAGATTAGCTCCAGAATATCCTTATCCTTGTGGATTTAACGATTGCTATGATATAGTGAATTTGTTAATCGATAATTTACGAAAAAATGGGTTAAAAAGCAAAGATATATGTTTAATGGGAGACTCTGCAGGCGGAAATTTAGTTGCAGCAATATCTTTAAAATCTAGAGCTACACGAGATTTTAAAGTTAAGAAACAAATATTATTGTATCCTGCTTTACAAAATGATTATTCCGATACCACAAAGTATAAGTCTGTTATAACAAACGGCAAAGATTTTTTGTTAACGCAAAAACAACTTCAAGAATATATGGAATTGTATGTTAGTGATAAAGAAAAATTAAATAGCCCATATGTTTCTCCTTTAAAATCAAGGTTTCCTTGCTTTCAGCCGAATACTTTGATTATTACGGCAGATAAAGATCCTTTACGAGATGAAGGCAAAGCATATGCAAAAAAACTAAGTTTATTTTTTAATAAAGTTACATATCATAACGTTAACGGGGCAATGCATGGATTTTTTACCATGCCTATATATAAAACTTATTCAGAAGAGGCGTATGAAAAAATATTAAAATTTTTAGGTGATGAAGATGAGCAATAATGACAAGAAATGGTATAAATTAGACAATGCTGGAAAAATTTTTCCACCTACTGCTACTAGGGGGGATTCAAAAGTTTTTAGATTCGCTTGTGAATTATATGAAGATGTAGATAAGGAAATATTACAGGCTGCTTTAGACAAAACAATAGAAGAATATCCTTTGTTTTTGTCTACCCTACAAAAGGGGTTATTTTGGTATTATTTAGAGACTACAAGTATTAAACCTAAAGTAAGAGAGGAAGATATTGCATTGTGTGATAAGATGGATGATGACTTATTATTTAGAGTTTCCTATTATAAAAAGCGAATTAATTTGGAAGTGCATCATGCTTTAACTGATGGTACAGGAGCACTATCTTTTTTGAAAACACTTGTTACAAATTATTTGTCTTCTAAATATAGTATTAAAGAAAATTTTGTAATAGATGATAGTTCTATTTATGAAAAAGAAGCAGATAGTTTTGAAAAGTATTATAAAAAATCTACTAAGTTAAAACTACCAAAAGATGAAAAAGCATATACCTTAAAGGGTAGAAAGCATCTAGAAGATAGATTGCAAGTGATCGAAGGAATTGTTTCTACTCGCGATGTTTTAACGTTGGCAAAAAGCCACAATACAACAGTTACTATATATTTGACTAGTATTTTAATTCAAAGCGTTGGTTCAACGATGAGTAGAAAAGAAAAAAGGAAACCGGTGGTTGTTACTATTCCAGTTAATTTGAGAAAATACTTTAAATCTAACACGGCTAGGAACTTTTTTAGCACAATCACAGTTAGTTATAAATTTAAAGATGATAATGACAAGATAGAAGATATTATAGATGCAGTAAGTTTACAATTTAAATCAAAATTAACAAAAGAAAACCTAGATAAACAAATGAATGAATTAGCGGTGTTAGAAAATGTTTTTTTTATTAGATTAGTTCCTGTATTTATTAAAGATATTGTTTTGAAATATTTTCATATAAAGTCTCGAGGAGAACAAACTATTGCATTATCGAATATCGGTATTGTTGATATGCCAAAAGAATTGCAACAGTATATTAAGTTGTTTGATGTTTTCACAAGTACTGATTGTACACAACTTTGTATGTGCTCATATTTGGATAATATGACATTATCTTTTGCATCTCATTTTGTTGATACAGAGATACAGAAAAACTTTTTTACTGAATTGAGTAAGCAAAATATAGATGTAGTAATAAATACTAATATATTGGAGGATAGCGAATATGAAGAAGTGCTATAAATGTAATGTTTCGATTAATACTAATGTTGATAAATGTCCTCTTTGTGATAATGCATTAACTGGTAAAAAAGAAGGAGATAATATATTTCCAATAATACCTAGTATTTATACTAAAAATACTATTTTTCTAAAACTATTGTTATTTGCATCTATCTTAGGCTGTGTTATTTGTTCTATTATTAATTTGTTAGTTAGTGGTGAAGTTGGATGGGCATGGTTTGTAATAGCTGGTATTGTATCTTTTTGGATAACTTTTATGACTGGTATAAAAAAACGTAATCATTTTATGAAATTGTTGTTTTCTGAAGTTATGGTTGTTTTGGTTTCTTCGGTATTGTGGGACTATTTTACCGGTTGGCATTTGTGGAGTGTTACATATGTGTTGCCATTTTTGTGTATAGCATATATAACTGCTTTATTCTTTCTTAGATTTTTTATAAAAAACATATTTAAAGATTATGTTATTTATATTTATATTAATGCTTTAATAGGATTGATTCCTTTATATTTTATCCTAAGGGGAACACTTAGTAATGAGTGGCCATCAGTATTTTGTGTATTATTTAGCGTTTGTGTTATTTTAGCATTAGCTGTTTTTAATCATCGCCAAATGAAAAACGAAATCGAGCGAAGATTGCATATATAAAATGTATTTTAAAAACAAAAAAACTAACTAAATAATGAATGGTTTCTTAGTTAGATGTAAAAATGAGGAAATTAATTATGAAGAAAAATGAAAAATTAGATATCATTTACGAGGATAAGGATATTATTGTTGTTAATAAACCTGCAGGGCTTTTAACAATTTCTACTGACAAGGAAAAAGAAAAAACTTTGTTTCATAAAGTATATGTGTATATAAAGAAGAAAAATAAGAATAATAAAATATTTATTGTACATAGATTAGATAAAGATACATCTGGTATAGTTATGTTTGCCAAAAGTGAAAGTTTAAAGGTTAAATTTCAAAATGATTGGGATAATCTTGCTATAGAAAGAAAGTATGTTGCAATAGTACATGGAGTAGTTAAAGATAAAAAGAGAGAAATAGTGTCCTGGTTAAAGGAAACAAAAACTTTATTAACATACTCAAGCAATAAAAAGGAAGGCGGCAAAAAAGCTATTACTGAATATAGAGTAGTAGGTAATAATGATAATTATTCGTTACTCGATATCGATATTAAAACAGGAAGAAAAAACCAAATAAGAGTCCATATGAAGGATATAGAACATCCTATTGTTGGTGATAACAAATATGGATTAAATGATAAATTTAAACGCATGTATTTGCATGCTTATAAATTATCAATAATTCACCCTGTTACAAAGAAAATTTTTGCTTTTGAAACTGATATACCGACAAATTTTATAAAATTAATACAAAAATAGAAGAAACTTGGCTTTCTTTTTTTGTTGTTAAATACTATTTTTGTTGATATAATGCATATATAAGAATAAAAGAGAAAGTGTGGTAATTAGTATGCATTTGTATGTTGTAAGGCATGGTACAACTTATAATAATGTCGAAGATTTGATAAATGGAAGAAATGATATAGATTTAAACGAGCAAGGTGTAAAAGAAGCGGGGCGTGCTAGTTTTATTTTAAAAGATATTAAATTTGATAAGATATATTGTTCTCCGTTAATAAGAGCTAAACACACCATGCAAATTATAAATTGTAATAATTTCCCTGTAGAATATGATGAGAGACTTGCAGAAAGGGATTCAGGGGTTATGACTAATCATCCTGTTGCTGAGATTGATATAAATCTTTGGTATAGTTTAACTCCCGGATTAATTTATGGTAGTGCAGAAAGTTTTAAAGGAGTTATTACAAGGGTTGATTCATTTATTAAAGACTTAAGAAATGAGCATGAGAATGATACTGTTCTTGTTGTAGCACACGGTGATGTTATGAAGGCTATAGAAGTTATTATCTTTGGTTATCCTGGTGCAGAAGAAGTTTATGAGTGGTCCCATCCTAATTGTTGCATAAGAGATTATAGATTATAAATCATAAAACGTTTAATTACGTTTTTTAATTTGCTTAAATATTTGAGTAGAAATTTTATGCTAAAAATGGTATTATATTAAGTAAGATAGAGTAGTTAGGGGTGAATAATATGAGTGAGGGAAGAATAAAAAGCATATTGTTTAACTTAATTCAACAGAATAATTGCTTGGATAACAAAGAGTTATATCAAATTTTAAATAAGTTTTTAAACAGTCAATTTGCTGAGCAAGACATAGTGAAAGAATATAATGATTTATGTATTTTGCATAGGGAGAAATATAATAAAATTGAAGAATATAACAAGTTCAATAACTATAATAATGTTTTTAATAGCAAAGGAATTTATACGATTAATGATTTGTATAGATTCATGAATAATAACTTTGAATATGGTGGAATATTGATTGTAGATAACGAAAGAAAAAAACTTCCGTTTGGTCCAGTTAATGGAGTAGCTAATAGTAACGTTATGACAAGATACGAAGACACTAATGTTTTTGAGATTATTATTAATTTTTATAATAAGATAGAACCAAATAACAAAATAGCAGAATATGTCTTACAAAAATATAATAATAAACAAACAGACATTTGTTCTTTAGATGAATATAAGCATATTATTAATACTGTTGGAGGTTATGTTCAAAAAAATGTTTGGAAACATAGAAGTGTATTAGAAATACTAAATGATCAAATATCAAATTGTTATGAATCTACTTTTCTGGTTGGGGAATTTTTCAAATTAAATAATGTTAAATATCAAAAATATATAATTGGAAGATATGATAATGCTTTTCTTTCACATATGTTTATAACATATGAATTAAATGGAAAATATTATTATTTTGAACATGCTCTAAGGGATTTTAAAGGTATATATGAGTATAGTTCTAAAGAAGAAATGGAACAAGATATTTTTGTTAAATATATATATTATGACAACCATAAAATGGATAAAGAATTAAATTTAGATAATTATTTTTTAAAGCCAATTGATGATCTTAACATAAATGGAAGTTTTACAGAATATTTTGATTATTTTGCAACTGTACCAAGTATTAAAATAAAAAAATCTAACTTCGATATTTTAATGTCGCTAACCGATTTAGTATTAAACCAAGTTATAAATGTTGTTTCTATATATTATAATGATTCTAATGTTTTCTTTAGTGATATTGAAATTCCTTTAAAAAGTGATTTTTATGATCTTGAATTATGGAATAGGGAAATTCGTAAAATATTGAGGAAAAAAATTATTAATCTTGGTTTTTTTGTAACAAATAGGGAAGATAGTGTATATTTAATGAATTCATTAGGTGGCTTTTTAAAGTTTGATAATGTTATAAAAGTTTCTAATGACAATACAAGGGCGCAACTTATTTACCAAAAACAAAAAGTAAATAATATTTTCATTATTGAGGATCTTGAGAAGGCCTTAAATAATCAAGCACAATTATTTATTAAAAAAGCAATAATGTTTTCTTTATTGGTTGAAAATAAAAAAGATATATATGAGTATGGGTGTTATTTTACTACTAATTTAAGCAGTTCTTGTGTTAAGGCGAGTGGCAGTGCTAAAAAATTGTTAGATTATAAAACAATTGATTTAAGTGGAAAAATAGATAAAAACAAAATAACTCTTTCAAATTACAATTTATTAGAGCAAATGAGTATTTTTTCTAGAGTTTTAGAAGTTTTATCTGAATCTATTAAGTTTTTGACAACAAAAGATTACCATAAAGATTTTATTAACATTTTTGTGGATTATTTTGTTTATATGATTGATATTGATTCTATTGATGTGGAAAAACTATCCAACATTGATAGTGATAAAGATAATGTATTTTTTGATAAATTTATTACAAAGTTGTTATCATCAATTTTGGCAAAAACAAACATTAAAATTAACTAGAGAGTAATTGTTAAAAATTTCCACATAACAATGCTATATGATGTTTGACTTGGTACTGTGATGGGGTATATACTATAGGTGTTAGGAGGCATTGCTGTGGAAAAAGAAAAGGTGACAGGATCAAAACAAGAATTAATAACAAGATTAAATAGATTAGAAGGACAAATTAGAGGGATAAAACAGATGATAAATGATGATAGAGAATGTGATGATATTTTAATTCAAATTTCTGCTATTATTAATTCATTAAAAGGGTTTAGTAAGACGATTTTGAAAGAACACTTATCAACAAAAATTGTGGATGATTTAAAAAACGGAAAAATTGAATCTGTTGAAGAAGTAATCACTTTATTTAGTCGTATTAATTAAATAAGATATTGTTAAAACTACTTTTTAGTAGTTTTTTTTATTTGATTAATTTGTTATAATATATATAAATAAAATAGGTGGTATGTGTGGAAAGTAATATTATAGAAGTAGATGTAAAAGATATTGAAGAAGTGTTTAATCCTTTTAATGAAAATCAAATATCGGACGAATTAGGAAGATATATATTTCTTAATTCAAAAAAAGGAATGTCAAAAGCAGAATTAATGATTAATATTGATAATAAGATTCCTTTTGATGAAGAAGAAAGAGAAAGATTAGTTGATGCAATTAGAACATATTTTGGACTTTTGGTTCGTGAAAAAATGATATACAAAAGAAATAATAGTATAAAAAAGATAATATTATTAATTATAGGGGTATTATTGATAATAATAGCCAGCTTATCTGTTTCGGTAGTGGGATTTGTAGGAGCAGAATTAATTTCTACTATAGGAAAAGTTGCATTATGGGAATTAGCTCATATACTTTTATTTGAGGATAGAAAAGAGAGATTCGATTTAAAGAAATTAAAAGAATTATCAGAGTGCGAGGTTATTTTTAAAAATAAAAAGTAAATAATATAAAAAGAATAGGAGGTATATTATGTTAAATAATTTAAAAGATAAATTTAACGAATCAATATTTACTATTATTCCAATAGTTATGATTGTTATGTTATTATCTTTTTTTGTTCATATACCTCAAGAATTGTTAATTTCTTTTATAATTAGTGCTATATTGCTTGTGTTAGGAACGAGTTTATTTACCTTTGGAGCAGACATTTCGATGTTATCTATAGGTGAAAAAATTGGAGATAAGTTAGTTAGAAGTAAACGATTATTAATTATTCTTTTTGTGTGCTTGGTAATAGGTACAGCTATTACTATTGCTGAACCAGATTTAAGAGTATTGGCAGATCAATTAACTTCAATTCCTAGTAATACATTAATTATTATAATTAGTGTAGGGGTGGGAGCATTTATGCTTTTATCGGCTCTAAGATCCATTTTTGGATTATCATTAAATATGATTCTTTCATTAAGTTTTATTTTAATTTTTTTATTAGTTCCACTAGTTCCAGAAGGATTAATACCTATTGCATTTGATGCCGGAGGAGCTACTACTGGTACTATAAGTATTCCGTTTATTATGACTTTAGGCGTTGGTCTTGTTTCTTCAAGAACGGATAAAAAGGCAAAGGAATCAAGCTTTGGTTTGGTAGCATTATGTTCTACAGGCCCTATTTTAGCGGTTATGTTACTAGGAATCATTTATAATTCTACTGTTAGTACAGATGCCAGTTTATTAATTAATAATGATTTTAGTTATAATAATTATTTAACTCAATTAGTGATTAGCTTTAAAGATGTAATGTTTTCTATATCGCCAATTATAATAGTGTTTATTATATATCAGTTAATAACTAAAGATGTGGGAAAAGTAGAAATGAGAAAAATAATTTTTGGAATTATTATAATTATTATTGGACTTACTTTGTTTTTAGTTGCTGCTAATGTTGGCTTTATGGATATGGGATATTTTATTGGTGAGGAGATGTTTAATTCAAAATATAGAGATTGGTTAACTCCTGTTACTATGATTATGGCATTTTTCATAGCAGTTGCCGAACCTGCCGTACAAATACTTATAGATCAAGTGGAAGAATTAACTGAAGGTAATATCTCAAGACGTGCTATGAATTTAAGTTTATCGTTAGGAGTAAGTTTAGCTGCAGGATTATCAATTCATCGATTATTTACTGGTGTGTCTTTTATTTATTATGCTATTCCCGCATATGTAATTTGTTTAGTATTAATGCTTTTTGTTCCTAAAACATTTACTGCAGTGGCGTTTGATGCGGGCGGAGCAGCTGGTGGCACTTTGACCACAACATTTTTACTTCCAATAGCTATAGGAGCATGTATAGCCAATAAAGGAGATATATTAACTGACGCTTTTGGTATTTCTGCTCTAGCCTCTGTAGTTCCTATTATAACTGTACAGATAATTGGTATTATTTATCAATTGAAAAATAGAAATAATATTGCAATTGAGGACTTAGATGAATCAATTGTTGATTACTGTTGGGAGGGCTAGTATGGTTAATATAAAATTCTTATTTGCTATTCTAAATAGCAACCCCAAATCTAAAATAAAATCTATTTTTGATAAAAATAAGGTTAATTTAAAAGTGGTAACGCACGGGATAGGAACCGCCTCTCCTAGTGTTTTAGATTATTTTGGATTAGTAGAAACTAAAAAAGATATATATATGGCAGTTATACCGGATTATTTAGAAAATAAAATATTAAATAATTTAAATAAAGAATTTAAAATAGATGCACCTGGTACAGGAATAGCTTTTACTGTTCCTATTTCCAGTTCAAATAAATTTATATCACAGCCGTTTGAGAAAGACGCTAATACAAAGGAGGTAGCAAAAATGACTAGGGAAAAAAAATACCATTTGGTTATTACTATAGTTGTAGAGGGGCATTTGGAACAGGTTATGAATGCTGCTAAGCGTGTTGGTGCTAGTGGTGGTACCGTAATTAGAGGCCGAGGGCTAGGTAATAAAGAAGCTGTTAAGTTATTTGGCTTTGAAATAGAGCCTGGAAGAGAACTTGTGCTGAATGTAGTAGAGGACAGTATAAAAAATAAAGTTATGGAAGAGATTACTAAGGAAGTAGGTATTAAAACCCCGGGTAAAGGAGTTTGTATTGCTTTGCCGGTTGACTCTGCAGTAGGGTTTAAATAAAAATAAAAAAAATTAAAAAAAGTATTGACATAAAAAATTACTATGATATAATTTTAGATGTCTACTTAATTGCGGATGTAGTTTAATGGTAGAACCTCAGCCTTCCAAGCTGACTACGTGGGTTCGATTCCCATCATCCGCTCCATTTAGATTTTAAACATTGAAAAATGTTTAAATATATAGTTTTATTAATATCTTGGTCGATAGTAATAAAACCTTGTTTCTTATACCGATTTGAGGTATATAATAAAAATTCTTTAAGAAGAAAACACATTAAATGTGTTTTTTTCTTGGTATAAATATACATCAAGAGTAGTAGATACTTTAGAATGCCCCATAGAACGAGATACAATATCAATAGGAACTTTTTTATAAATATTTCTAGTAGCATAACTATGTCTAAATTCATGTTGAGTTATATTAGGTAAATTAGCTTTTGTATAAGCTATTTTTTTATATCTATCTATTGTAGTAGGAGCTAATGGTTTTATTCCACCAAATATAAAATAATTAAAAAATTACCTGAATTTATTCAAAATATAATTGATAGATTATTTAATCAATGTAATATTGATTTGAAACAATTTAAACAACAATACGATCCGGAAGTTAAAGAAAAGGAAAATAAAATTTTTGAATCCAGAAGAATTTCTAATCTGTTTAATAAAAAAGAAATCAACAAGTCTTTAAAGCACATTAACGAGGACATGGAAAAATCAGCAGAAGAATTTTATACGACAAAAAAATAAAAAGACGATGATTTATTGCTATATGCTATCGTCTTTGTTTATATTAATTCTTTCTTCTTTTGAAAAATAACTTTGAAAATGTATCTACATTTATTTTCCACAAATAACCCCTAAAGTTATTATTGCATTAGATTTTTTTAAGCCTAATATGTTTTTTATATCATTATCGTATAAACCGCCAAGTTCAACTGCTTTTAATTTTTCATATGTTACTCTTAATAATAAATTTTGAATGTAGTGACCAGATTCAATTAGTAAAAATCTACCACCTCTTTCACCATATTTTGAAATAACCCTATCTGGAAATCCCACAAATACGAACATAATAGATGGTTCACCAGTAATTAAATCCACTGCGCCCGTTATAGATTTTAAATCACTCCAACTTTTACAATTACCCACAATTGATAATGAGTTATCATTATAATTGTAATAAACTACTTTATTATTAAGATTTTTTACATTAAAACATAGTGCATATACTTCAATTGGATACTTACCTCCCGCTGATGATATTAATCTGTGATTATTTATTTCTGAAAAACAAGAAAATAATGAAGATAATTGCTTATTATTTATCTGATAATTATTATAGTTTCTATTACTTTCTCTTTTTTTCATAATTTCATATAATTTATCTTTAGGATAATCTAATTTTATATCGTTTGTTGGATATTCAATTCTCCCTATATCTTTTTCCTCGTTAATAAAGTTATTCACAAAATTTAATATATTTTTATCATTCAAATTAGTGTTTTCCCAGTATAAATCAAACAGTGGAGATAAATTTTGATTTTTAGTCATGATTAAACTCCTTTATCCATGGTAAATCAATTTTTTCATTATCATTTTTATCATTACAATGTGGACACCAAGGTAATTTATAAATTTTGTTGTAATTTGAACAGTGTGTATTAACATTGTAATTCCATACTCCATTTATTAAGTCTGGGCAATTTCCATATAGAATAAACTCTTCAATTCTTTCTAATATAAATGATGATATTAATTCACTTTTGTCTGTAATGGATGGTTCAACAGGTGGTAATGAATCTCCCCAATTTTTTATAAGTCTTCCAATATAACAACCTAAACACGCTGTTTCTTCATACACGATTGGTCCAATAGATATGTTGTTTGCATAACCTAAATCAATTAATATATGAGGAGTTTTAGTTTTTCTATAATCTTCAAGTAAATTTTTAAGTGGCACATTAATTCTTATTAAAAGTACTAAATCACTACTATTAATTTCATCCACTAATTCTATATTATTCCTTTTTGATAATATATTATTAATTTCTTGTTTTAGTTTACTGCTTGGTTTTCCATAATATTTTATATATAATTTTATTTTTTTATTATTAGATATAAACTTTTTATTATAAATAACACCAACTTTTTCAAGTTTATTTATAATTTCGTCGTAAGTATTGTTTTTTAATAATTCATCAATAAGATTATTAGTATAGGCTTCATAAATTATTTTTGCTTGTTCTTCATTTACTTCATCTAAATAGTATATCTCATCTGCACCTTTTGTTATAAATAGTTTATTATCTTCTATAAAGACATTCCAATTTCTATTTTTTTCATATTTCATATACTTACCTCCTTTAACCTAATGGATGTGGATATTGATTTGGAAATTTTCTTGATTTTAAATTTCTATATCTCCAACTTACATCCTTAGTTTTACCACCAAGAAACATTTCATTTTCATCGCCGTGTAGAAGTGATAAATCAGGGGATAAGACTCGTATTACAGTAACACCAACATCTTTTACATCACTTGTACTAATATCTTTATAAAATAATCTAATATTCTCTTGTTTTAATTTTTTTAATAAAAACTCAAGTTTATATTTAACATTCTTTCCTATTAAATTGTTGTTTTGTTCTTTATATTTATAAAATGTTCTATATTTTATAAGTGGGATTTTTTCCCATTTTTCGGGATGTTTAGTATAATAAACCGCATGTAAATCAAAACTATTTACATCTTTATAGTTATCTAATTTAATATCAGTATGGTATTCATCATAATATCCTGCAAAAACACATCCTTGAATCCATTCTAAATATGCTTTTTCTATTGCTTTTTGATAATTTTCTCTACAAGCTACACCCATTGATATTCTTTTTTTATTGTTAATTAATAGATATCCGCATACCATGACAACTGGATATGGATTCCAATCTTGAGTTATATCAAAACAAAAAATTTGGCCATTTTTATTTGCTACTTCTTTTTTATATTTCTCTTCTATATTTATTTCTCTTCCGCCTATTGAATGAAGCCAATAAGTTGTTAAAGCATCTCTTTCTAAAACTTCCAACAAGGCAGACATAATTGCTTCATATTTATTTGTATGAGCTGCAATACCAGTCGAAGTAGATGGAATACAAGCTTTTTTAGTTCTCGATCCCAGTCCTATTAACTCTTGTGGCACATACCATTCTTTATTATCATATAATGAATAAACTTTACCAAAAAATTGTTCTTCTATTTTAGGTCTTTTCCATACGAAATCAGAATCATTATATTGTAAGTCAGAAAATAAAGAAAACTCGTCATAATTAAGTACATTTTTTTTATTTTTTAAATCTAAATATGAATTCATATTAAAACTACAAACTGCTCCCGAATATCTTTCTAATGATTCTCCTATAGCCCCCATAATAGCTTTATTTTCATCAAAATTAAGCGAACCACTTGCAGTTCTCCAAGTTTCTACTGTATCTTCAGGAACAGAATAATTATATACATTTGATATATCACAAAAATTATTTGGTATTCTTTGATATGGTAATGCAATACCACATCTAAAATTACAACATTGTTCTAATAAATATTGATTTATTGTTTTCACTCTTCATCATCTGTTTCTAAATTTGTATCATTATTTATTGGTGTTTGGATATTTAAACTTAAATTTTCTTGTTCTTTTTCTATAGTTAAATTATCATATTTTTTCCCAAATGCCCAACATATCAAAAAAATAGAAATAATTATTGCCCCAGCCACATAACCCCAAGTTAAGTATATTAGCGCATAAATTCCCAAAAAGAATCCTATAACTTCAAACACACCTAATAATATGGAAAAACCGACTACTCTGGAAATTATTCCAGGTAATTGAAGTTTTTCTTTTAATGTATTAGCCATAATAACTAAATATAAAATTCCAATTACAACAAGCATAAAAATAGCATTTAAATAAATTGATGAAGCAATCCATAACCCTAATGCTAAACTTATAAGTAATCCAATAGGGAACCAAAATCCAAAAGTCCTTGCCGTTTTTATTTTTTTCGGTTCATTTGGCAAATTTTTTTCAACATAGTTACCAAAGTTTCTTGCACTAATACTAGCAGCTGCAAACGTTGATACAACACAACAACAACAGCAACAAGAGCAACATCCACATGTTGGAGTTGCTAAAGATAATTTGCTTTTTTCATTATCAAACTGAGTTATTAATTTTATCATAACATTACTCCTTTACTATTAAAGTATATCATGTTTATATCATTTTTTATCATTTTTATTGTCATTTTTTGAAAAATATGATAATGTATTTATGGAAATTAGTTGTATTAACAACTTTTCTTATAAGTGATAGGTTTCAAATTATCTTATCTATTGCTCCATTAGGCATACAGAGTTTAGTTATTGACTAGACTCTTTTTTGTTACACATAGTAGTCGTGAAATTTAGGAAAAAAAATCATACTACAGGATGTCAGTTATGGTTAAATGTCACAAAAAAAGAAACATTACTTTGTTTCTTTTTTCTTTAGTTTTAATTTTTTGTTTACCAGATCAATATCTTTAATTTCTTCATCATTAGCAACGCTTAATTTACTATAAAAATCTCTCATAGTCATGTTTTCTATATCTTCAATGCCACTATAATAAGCCATTAAATATGTTTTTAAAAGCATATTTAATTCAATACTATAACTTAATATATCAGAAGATATTCTACCAAAAACTTCATCTTTATTAATTTCTTGTAATGGATACATATTTTTTAATTCTTCACTTTTGTTCAAATCATTTTCTTTAAAGAAAGCGTGCCAAACTTCCCAATAATCACTATTAAGTTTACCAATATAATGGTCTGGATCGTTTATCTTAATGTCAGGCAAATCAATAATTAAACTATCTAATTGTTTCGTAAATTCAACCACAACTTCTGGATAATTTTTAATAATGGTGCAAAGATTACATCTAAGTTTATTAGAAGCGGTGGATATTGGTTGCATTCCTATAGATTTCAAAAAATAATTTATAGTATCGATTTCATCGTTGTCGTCAGCTATTTTTAATGACTCAATATATTTTTCTCTTTCAAATAAATTCAATCTTCTAATATCTGGATATAAAAATGGTGTGGAAAATTCAAAATCGATTGGTGGAGCTAAGCTTAATGTGCCACCATTTAGTATAAAGTTGACGTTTTCATAATGAAAATTTTGGTCTTGTCTTAACATCGATAACAAAATCTGATATGCTAAACCCTCACCAATTTCTTTATTATTTTTAATAAAATTACTTTCTAAAATTATTGTATAATCATAATTCATCATACAATAATTTTCATAGTCTTTAATATCAAAAGAAGAATCTGGATTTTCCATAAAATAATCATACAAATTAATTAATCTCTCATCATTAGGAGTTAATGATTCAACAAGAACACCTTGACTATAATATTTTTGCTGTTCTTTCTCTATTACGCTTGAAGTTGCCAAATAATATCTAGGAGCTGTGGGATCAAAATATTTGTTTATAATATAAGACCAATAAACCTCGCTATATGAAAACAAAGGTGTTGTAAGTGGTTTTGTTTTGGAAAGAGGTTTAAATATCATCTTTTTCCCGCCAATATTATAAATAGGAAAGTATTTTGTGCTTCTAACTACACTGTGTGCTTCGCTTTTTAAATTTCCAATCCTGTCATTTTCATCGACATTAATCACATTAAATAATTTTTCCATAATTCCCCCTAAAAAATAAAGTTCAATATTTCTATATTCTATCATAAACATTCATAAAAAACAAAATAAGTTTGTTGAGCTATAAAAGTAACTATTGTAATTTAGAATAATAATTTTTTGTGGTAAAATATATATAAGCTTGATATATTTGTGGAGGTAAATAAGATGAAAAAAGAAAACTTTAGATATCTATATAGTTTTAAATACAGTAGTAAGGAATATATTTATTTAATATCTAAAAATTGCCCTTTTTATTTTTTGGAATATAATTCTTCTACAAATAATTTTGATTATCCTGATATTAATACATTTAAAGAATTATATAATAGGTTTTATTCTAATGATAATGTATCTTGTTCTGATATAATTAATGATTTAAAGGAAATTAAGAAAAAACTACTTAATATCAATATTGATGTTATTCCTTTGATAAGAACTGCAAGTGGGTTATTATCACTAACATTAGCCTTATCTATGTGTGGCTGTACTCAAACAAGTAATATAGATAATATAAATAATAATGAAAGTTCTTCTCTTATTGAAGTGCAAGATAAAAGTCAAGAAATTTATAATTATTTTAAGAAATATAATATGGATGTTGTAGACAAAGAATATGATGGCAATGATTATATTTTTGTTAATGATTTTATAAACAGCAATAATAAGCATCAAATTACACTTCATAGTTATGACGATTTTAGAAATTTTAAAAATATAAATTTTATTCCCGCTTGGGATGATGTAATTAAAGCATTTTATGATAACGAAAATATTGATAATGACAAAAAAAATATAATTTTAGATGGTATTAACAATTTAAGAAATAGTGAAGAACTTAGGGGTATGGATTTAAGTGTTTTATATGCCAATGCTCAAAGGATGCAATTTAAATATCTTTCTTCTGAAGAAATGAGCAATGCTGTAAATAAGGAATCAGCGTACGCATATTTTGATTCGGTATCTGGGATAGTTTATTTGCCGAGTGATAAACCCTTAGAAAAGTTTGAGTTTATTCACGAAGTTCTAGGCCATGGTACATTATCATATAGAGAAGAAACAGAAGATGCATTAATGGTGTTTGATTGTACAAATTATTTAATGTTACCGACTGATAATAGATATACTGGTTATTCGGTTGGTGTTATGGTTAGTGAAGGGGGAGCTAATATGCTTGCTCACTTATCAACCAATGATTACAGTGTTAGTACTTTTTATGAGCTATATGAAGAAGAGTTAAGGGTAATCGCTGATTTATGTAATGTTTCTATAGGTCAATTATTCAATCATAAAGGAGTTGCTTTGTATGATCTGATGTATCAAAACGGAATTAGTACTCCTGTAGAATATATTTTTAAAATGGATGGTATATATAAAGGACAATTATATTGTCAATTTTCGGATTTAATGGAAAGACTTTTTGTTGATGCCACAGAAGAAAAATTTATTGATTCAAGTGAGGCTGAACAAGATGAAATTGTTAGAACTACAGTTAAAATAATAAAAGATAGTCACTTTAAGGATAGGGGAGAATTAAATTTTTCTTATGTTGGTGGAGAAATAAATTATAATTTTGAAGAAAGTGCACAAAGATACGAAGAAAATATTGCCCAGTTAAAAGCTGCAAACAAAAAATAAATTGTTAGTCTTGAATTTATAAAAATATTTGTATGAATGGTGTTTGGTAATGAATTTTAGCTGTTTTTGATAAAACACAAAGATGATGGTATAGTAACAGACATTTAATTGGGAGAGTAGTTATGGGATGATATACACTTCTTCTCAGATGTTGGTGGATGATGATGTAGGTCAAAAAAGCCATCGATTAGTGTCGGTTCATCATGATGTTAGTAGTAATTATAGAGTAATTAATGAAGTCTTATCTGCTGTAGATGGTACAATTTAAAGATTTAATGAAAAAATAAAAAAATTAACTTACTAGCTTTAATTTAACAGTATTCGGATTATATTTATATAACTAAAAAAGACACTATTGTGTCTTTTTATTAACAATTATGATTGTTGTATTCATTTCCTCTAAACAAGAATAAAAGTATAAATACTATTATGATTATCCAAATCCAACTAAATTCATTATTATTATTATTATTTGAACAACAATATGATGGGTATCCCCAATTATACCAATACATAACACCATCCCTTTCATTGTATTGTATTTATGTATTTTAATATTAATAATAATAATTACCTATTAAACTTTTCTTTATGTGTGGTATAATTAAATGTGTATTGAGGAGATAATGAAGTATATGAAAAAATTATTTTGTGGATTATTAATTGTTTTGAGTTTATTTATAATTGCTGGATGTGATAAAGAGACCGACGGAGAAAAATTTAAACAAGAATATGAAGATTTAAATGGTAAAACAATAGGAGATACAAAGTACGAGTATCCAAAGGTAGAAATCGATAAAGATAATGCGATTAAGTATGCTAGTTATGATGATGTTTTAGAATTATTAACTGATGGAACTGGTGTAATTTATCTTGGATATCCAAATTGTCCATGGTGCCGCAGTGCGGTTCCTGCTTTATTAGATGCAGCTGACGAGGTTGGTATTAAAGAAATTTATTATATAAACATGGAAAATGAAAGAGATGAAATTAAAGTTAAAGAAGATGGGACTTTGGAGACCGTTAAAGAAGGCACAGAAGGGTATAAAAAACTTTTAGAAAGGTTAGATAATATATTAGATGAATATACACTAACTGATATACATGGTAATGTTGTTAGTGCTAACGAAAAAAGGATATATGTTCCATTGGTTATCTTTGTTCGCAAAGGTGAAATTGTTGGATATCATTTAGATACCGTTGAATCACAAAAAAATCCATTTGATGGACTAGATAAAAAACAAAAAAATGAGTTAATGGATATTTATGTTAATTATATGCATAAAGTATTAGGCGATATATGTGATTCTAGTTGTTAATAAATTGTGGTGAAGTAGAAATGAAAAAAGAAATAAATGCTATAAACTTTATTAATAAAATACCAAATATTATTGTTACATTATTGCTTATTGCTATTGCACCAATTGGAGTTTGGTTGTTTGTATTAAAAACTAAAAATAACAAGTATAAAATGTATCATAAAAGTAAGTTCCTATTTGGTGCAGGGATTTTTATACTGTTTTTAATAGGAATTGGAGTTTATTTAAAAATAAAGGAAATAATAGAACTTCATAGTAGTGGAATGTCGCTAGATATGATTAACTTTATTCCTGACAACATATATAGATACATCTTAGGGATTGTTATGATTGTTTCGTATTTTATAGGTTCAAAAAAAATAATGAACCAAGTAAAAATTGAAAAGAAGTATATTAAATTAATAAACTTTGATAAAGAAACTTCTATAAAAAAGATTAGTAAAAAAATATCAGTAAGTATGAAAGAAGTTAAAGAAAATATATATGCTTTACAGTCTTGTGGATATTTAATTCCACTTGAAATTGATAATGACAAAGATAAAATAAATTATATAAAAAATAAAG
>JAFSFI010000003.1 GCA_017435255.1 Bacilli bacterium
ATTTATAATTTAGAAATAGATTTTATAATTAATGTTAACAAAAATGATATTAATGTTATATTAAGCAATGAACATTGTGATTACAAATGGGTTGGTAAAGAATCTTCGTTAATAGATGATTTTATAAAAGATAAATTGTCTAATTTATAGAAACAAATAATATTTATTAAAAAAGATAATTAAGTGGGTATTCCTGCTTTTTTAATGTTTAACTTCAGAATGGGAGTGGTAAATAATATAAACAATGTAATAATATAATTAAGCGTTTAACCTCTAAAAAAACACTTTAGATACCTTTTTTCAGTAGTTTTTTAATAAATTTATTGCGGTAGTATATGGTATAATATAGTTGGGTGAAAATATGAGTAAAAGAATTACAGAAGAATTCATAGTAGAAAAAATAATAAAAAAGTAGAATATTAAAAAGTAATTCTATATATGTTTTTATATGTGTTTTGGTAGCATTCCCGATTTGTTCTTTCATGCGCTCAATCATTCGTTTATGAGGCTTTATAAGGACTTTATGTAATGTCATAGCTGCTGGAGTTTGATTTTATTAAGATGTGTGGAAATCGTAAACAATATATAAAATATCTGTAAATAGAGGTTTTGCGAGAATTTTTTTGAATTTTGCTCTAATTATGATGAGGCATTCGAAGGTTAAAATCATATAGGTTGGCGATATTAAAGTGGGTTAAATATGTTAAGAAAAAAAGAATTTGTTGGAAAACATCTAATATCATATTAGTTAAAGAAATATTTGTGATACAATTTAATTGGGTGGTGTAATGATTAATTTCGATAAAATAAAATATGTAAGACCAGATTATAATGTAATAGAGAGAAAATTAAATTCTTTAATAGCAAAATTAGAATCGGCTGAAAATTATGAAGATTATTTATCTGATTTTAAGAAAATCATAAAAATCCAAAACCATATTGAAGAAATGCATGATTATGCTGATGTAAAAAATATGAGAGATTATAATGATAAATTTTTTGAACGAGAAATAATGTTTTGGAATGAGTATAAACCTAAGTTTGACTTGTTATTTAAGCCTTTTTATAAGTTGTGTATTGATTCTAAGTTTAAAGAGCAATTAAGAAAGATTGTACCAGAGAATTTTTTTAATACAATAGAATTTGAAATTAGATTGACATCAGATAAAATAATTGAATTACAAAAGAAAGAGAACGATTTAAAGACAAAATATAGGAAAATAATAAGCTCAAAAATATATTTTAATGGGGAAGAAAGAAATTTATCTTATGTCAGCGGATATTTTTCTGACAAGAATAGAACAGTAAGGAAACTTGCTCATGACACTATTAATGATTTTTATTATAAGAAACAATCAGAGTTAGATGAAATATTATTTAATTTAGTTAATGTTAGGAACAGTATTTCCCGTGAATTAGGGCTCGAAAATTACTCAATATACAGCTTATATAAATTAAGAAGATTTGGCTATAATTATTTTGATATAGCAAAGTTTAGAAATGGTATTATAAAGCACATTATTCCTTTGTGTAAAAAGTTAAATGAATGGAAAAAACAAGAACTAGATATAGAGGATGTTGAATATTTTGATACGATTTACTTTAAAGAAATGCCAGCGACATTATTTGCTGGGAAAGAACTATTAATTAAATTTGGAGAAACATTAAAAAGAATAAATGGTAATTTATATAAGTTTTATATAGATATGTTGGAAAGTGGTTATATTGATCTAGAAACAAGAGACAATAAAATTAATTTCGCTATTACTAACTATTTAACTGAAACTGCTATGCCGGTTATAACGGGTAGTTTTAAAAATTCATATGTTGATGTACAAATTGTTTCTCATGAATTTGGCCACGCATATCAAAAATATAATGCGGGAATTAAAGACAAAGAGTATATAGTTTCCTCGTTATTAAAATATCCAACTTTTGATATTGCTGAAATGTTTTCACATTCGATGGAACTTATTTGTATGAATTATTCCGATAATTTATTCTCAAAAGAAGACTATAAAAAGTATTGCTTCATGAAAATATACAGCTTCGTTAGTGTGCTTCCTTATATTTGCATAGTTGATGAATTTCAAGAAAGAATTTATTCAAAGAGCGAATTAAAAAAAGAGGAGATAAGAAAGATTTGGTTAGAACTGGTAGAAAAGTATCAATTAGATAAAAACAATCGTGGGCACATAAATCTTGAAACAGGTGGTTATTTTTATAGGCAAAATCACATAATGTTAGATCCGTTTTATTATATTGATTATGCTTTGTCATATTTTGGGGCCTTCGCTATTTTTAATAGGTGTGTTGATGATATTAGTGTGTTTGAAAATATAGGTTCAGTAGCCTCTTATTATCCATTTAAAGATTTAGTTGAAAAATATAATATACCTAATCCTTTTAATGATGATAACATAAGGCAATTATCTGAAATGTTACAAACCGAGTTGTTAAAATATAAAATGTGATTTTAGGGTGAATATTTATGAGTGCTTATATTATAGATAAAATAATAAGAAAGTTTTATAGAATTGATTTAAAAAAGACAGAAAAATGGTTGAAAGATAATAAAAAAAATAAAGATAAGTATCATATTCCTTATTTTTTGATTTTTCCCAGAAAAATGAAAACTAAAAAATATGAAGATATGATTTATTTCGAAATGTTTCCTAAAAATAATAATAAGACCATTTTATATATGCATGGCGGTGGATATATAAATAATTTTTTGGTTTTGCATTGGAGTTTTCTCATAAAATTATCAAAAAAAGGTGGGTATGGGGTTGTTGCTCCTAATTACCCTTTGTTACCAAAATATTCATATAGACAATCTAACAATAAGATGCTTAGTTTTTATAAGTATTATTCAGATAATCATGATATGAAAGATGTTGTTTTAATGGGGGATAGTGCCGGTGGTGGGTTTGCTTTATCTCTACTAATTCAAGCTAAAAGGTTAAATATGCCATTACCTGGCAAGGTAGTACTTATTTCTCCTTTTGTGGATGTAATCGGTGGTAATAAAAAGTTGTCTGATAAGGATGCAATCGTTGATTATGATGCTGTGCAACTTATTGGAAAGGCATGGGCAGATGGCGGGGATCCTAAAAAACCGGAGATATCTCCGTTATATGGAGACTTAGATGGATTGCCTCCTATTGATATTTATGTTGGTACAAATGAGATATTATATGATGATAATATCAAGTTGTATAAAAAATTAAAATCGGCTGGTAATGAGGTGCAAATACATATAGGAAAAAATCTAGGGCACGTTTATCCAATTTATCCTTTGCCTTGCGCAAGGTCGTCCATTAAGTCAATTAAGAACTTTATTGATAAATGATATTAAGAATTATATAATTTAATTGAGGGGTTTTTATGTTTGAAGAAATTAAGATACAAGATAATAAAACATTCGAAAAGGATAAGTATGCCAATTGGATTGGTGCATTATTGTTATTGCCACTTTACTTTCCTGTTATGATTTTATTAGAGCCAGTTATAAACAGTGATTGGTTATATATAACATTGGTATGATATTGTCGTACAAAAATCATTACAATAGAGCTAGTAAGACGCTTACCATCATTGCTTTATTCTTTTTACTAATTGGAAGTTTGTTTTATCGCAATGCATATTTTCTTGAATCTGATGGATGGGATAGTTTGGGCAATTATTTTTTGTGGTTAATAAATGTTGGAATTGCAAGACTATTATTGTGTATTTTTTATGGCAAAATATTTGAACTAATAAAATGCTTATTTTTGTTGTTATATATATTTGTTCATTATTCGTGGTGTGGAGTTATTAACTTCTGTTATAATAAATTTCATTGAATAACAAATTATTGTTTTTTAGGAGGGTTTTGTATGAGTAGATGTTGTGGCAACTGTGAGTGGAGTATTTCACCAGAGCTTGAAGAACAAATTATGGAAGAGCAAAGTTATGATGAGAACGATCCTAATAGGCCTCGTGCAGGTGATTGTTGCATTGGTCAAGAACATAATGATGAGTTTTTTTGTTCTCACCATATATATGTATCAGGTATGGAAGAATATAAAAATTATGTTTTGTATGATGATGAATATATGGGACCAGGATATTTAATTGTGTCTAAGATAGATGGAGAAGTTGACCGATTTATGAAAATTGGTATTAATAGTAATGTTGGCTTTCCTGGTTTTTTTATAAGAGCATATGCTAGAGGTTGTAAAGACAATCCTAATGATAAGTTTAGAAGTATTTTTATTGATATAAAAAAAGGGGAGCCTTTATACGATGTCGTGTATAAATTTGGTGTGTCTTTAGCTAGAATTGTATTTTCTACAGAAAATGCAACACAAGGGAAGAATCATTTTGAAGTTGTATTTGACACAGAGGGTGTATCACTTTGTGCTACTAAAGATGTGTATGGAGTTAAATCTTCAACAGATTTTGTGGATATTTCTATTGGAGATGAATACACCTGTGAAAAATATCCACAATTTTTGGAGTTCTATAATAATTTATCAACAATATCTGTGGGAAAAACTTCTTCACAAGATATTAAACAATTGTTAAAAAAATAAAGATAAACCAAATATTATAAGGTAGTCAATGACTACTTTTTTATGTTATAATTAATAATATGGAATTACTCAAGTTTTTCCCTAAGAAATAATATACTTAAAAAGAGGTGTAAAATGAATATTTACAACACACTTACAAAAAAAATAGAAAAATTTACCCCTAATGAAGAAGGGTTAGTTAGAATGTATACTTGCGGACCTACAGTTTATCATTATGCTCATATAGGTAACTTGCGTACATATATTTTTGAAGATATTTTAGAAAAAGGTCTAGAGTATTTGGGATATAATGTTTTAAGAGTTATGAACATTACTGACGTAGGGCATCTTACTAGTGATGCTGATGATGGTGATGATAAGATGCTTTTAGCAAGCGCAAGGGAAAAGAAAACTGTATATGAAATTGCTGAACATTATACAAATGAATTTTTTAAAGATGCGGCTAAACTAAATGTTAGAAAGCCATCAATTGTAGAAAAAGCAAGTGATCATATTGATACATATATAAATATGATTCAAAAAATGATTGATGATGGATATGCTTATTTATCTAATGGGAATGTTTATTTTGATATTACTAGGGTAAATGATTATTATCTGCTTTCTGGTAAAAATCCGGATGATTTAATGATTGGTGTAAGAGAAACTGTAGAAGAGGATACACATAAAAGAAATCCTGGTGACTTTGTTTTATGGTTTACTACTAGTAAGTTTGAAAACCAAGATATGAAATGGGATTCTCCTTGGGGAATCGGTTACCCGGGATGGCATATTGAATGTTCTGGGATAAGTGGTAAATATTTAGGGGAATATTTAGATATTCATTGTGGTGGAATTGATAATATTTTTCCACACCATACTAACGAAATAGCACAAAGTGAGGCATACTTTGGTCATAAATGGTGTAATTACTGGGTGCACGGTGAACATTTGAATGATCAATCGGGTAAAATGAGTAAATCTAAGGGAGAATTTTTAACAGTATCATTATTAGAAGAAAAAGGATATAATCCATTAAGTTATAGATATTTTTGTTTAAATAGTCATTATAGGAATCAATTGACGTTTAGTTGGGAAGCTTTAGATAGTGCCGAAAATGCTTATAATAAGTTGAGAAATAAGATTAAATTATTAGATAGAACTCCTAATTTAAGTGACAAAAAGTTAGATTATTATCAAGATAAGTTCAAGGATGCAATTGGAAACGATTTAAATACTTCTTCAATGATTACTTTAGTATATGATGTTTTAAAGGATGATGAATTATCTGATTTTACTAAGTTATATCTAATTGATGATTTTGATAAAGTTTTATCCTTAGGGTTAATAGCGGAAGAAAAAGAAATAAGTTCGGAATTAGAAGAAATGATAATGGTTAAAATTGAAGAAAGAAATCTTGCTAAAAAGAATAAAGATTTCGCTTTAGCTGATAATATAAGAGATGAGTTGTTTCAAAAAGGAGTCAAACTCATAGATTCTAGAGATGGAACTACTTACGAATTGATTTAAGGAGGAAAAATGGGATATTACGAGTTAAGTTATGTATTAATGTTTGTTAGTATTTTGATTACTATTATAGCTCAGATATATGTCAGTGCATCTTATTCAAAATATAAGAAAGTTGAAAACAGCAAAGGCATTACAGGTGCAGAAGCAGCTAGAGAAATATTAGATAAACACGGATTAAAAAATGTTTATGTTACTGAAACTAGGGGAATGCTATCAGATCATTATGATTCACAAAGAAAAGTTGTTAGATTATCAAGTGATATTTATCACGGCAAGACAGTTGCTGCTGTATCTGTTGCGGCACATGAAGTTGGGCATGCAATTCAAGATAAAGAAGGTTACGGATTTATGAAATTTCGTCATTCTTTATTTCCTTTAGTAAATTTTTCGTCTAAAGCCGGATATTTTGCAATATTATTTGGGATAATTTTTGGTTGTTTTGAACTTATTTGGATAGGTATTATTTTGGAAGTAATAATTCTTTTCTTTCAACTAGTTACATTACCTGTTGAATTTAATGCTTCAAAGCGTGCCGCAAATGAGATAAAAAATAATAACTTTTTGGTTGCTGGAGAAAGAAAAGGTAGTAAAAAAATGCTAAACGCAGCAGCATTTACTTATGTGGCGTCGGTTTTAACTACGCTATTACAAATATTTAGATTACTTTTAATGGTAAGAAGTGATGATTAGGCTCTTTATGAGCTTTTTCTTTTTGATTTATAGACTTTTTTTAATAAACATAGTAAACTACACATAGGTGATTTGTGTGAATGTATTGGAAATAAATATTTTGGTTTTAGCATATTTAGGCGACACAATTTATGAAGATTATGTTAGAAGGTATTTAATAAAAAAGAAAATAGGAAATGTTAATGATTTACAAAAAGAATCCATTAATTATGTTAGTGCGGTTAATCAGGCACAATTTTTAAAAAAGATGCTTGATGAAGAATTTTTTACAGAGGAAGAAATTAATGTGATAAGACGCGCTAGAAATTATAAAAGTAATTCTCATCCAAAGAATTGTGATATAGTTACTTATAAGCATGCAACTGCATTAGAAGCGTTAATTGGTTATTTAGATTTAACTGAAAATAAAGAACGTATTGATGAAATAATGAAACAAATATTAATTTAGGAGGATAATATGATCGTATACGGTAAAAATGTTGCTAAAGAAATTTTAAAAAATAATAAAAAAGTTGAAAAAATACTTTTGCAAGATAGTTTTGATGATAAAGAAATACTAGCTATGATTGAAAATAAGAAAATGATAGTTAATAGAATGAGTAAAAAGGATTTTTCTAAATTTGATAAATATTCGCATCAAGGTATAATTTTATATATAGAAGATTTTAAATATGCAGATATTGATGAGCTTAGTGATGATGAATCTTCTGTAATAGTTATATTAGATCATTTAGAGGATCCTCATAATTTAGGTGCAATTATAAGAACTTGTGAAGCTGCTGGAATTGGTGGTATTGTTATTCCTAAAGATAGAAGTGTAGATATTAATTCAACGGTTATGAAAACGAGTGCTGGAGCCTTGGAAAATGTTAAAGTGTCTAAGGTGGTTAATTTGGTTCAAACTATAAAAAAATTAAAAGATAAAGGATATTGGATAGTTGGAACTGATATGGAAAATAGTGTTGATTATAGAGAAATTGATTATAGTGGCAAAATTGCATTAATTATAGGTAGTGAAGGTTTTGGTATGACCAAAAGTGTTAAAGATGAATGCGATTTTATTGCTAGAATCCCTATGCACGGAAAAATAAATAGTCTAAATGCTTCGGTTGCCGCCGGTATTATGATATATGAGGTGATTCGCTCTAAAAAATAGGGGGAAACATGTATAAAGATTTAAACGATTATGAACTTTTGTATTTGATTTCTGAAAAGGATGAAAATGCATATAATGAGATTTGCTCTAAGTATAGTGAATTAGTCAAAAAAGAAACAAATAAGATTTATAGAAAGTGTAAGTATTTGGGTATTAGTAAAGAAGATGTTTATCAAGCTGGATTATATGCATTAACTAAAGCTATAGATAGTTTTGATGAACATGGTGGTGTGCTTTTTTATACTTATGCAAGTACATTTGTCGCTAGAGAAATACAAACATTTATTAGAGACAAGAGTAGAAATAAGCACAATCTTCTATCAGATGGTATTTCTCTTGATAAAGAAATAGATGATGAAGGAACAACTCTTTCATCTTTTATATTAGGTAATGATGGAGCTAATAAGAACTATGATGATTATTTAATTGGTAAGTGGCTTTTAGATTTGAGATATGATATGCCAGATTTATGTTCGCAGGTATTTGAACTTAGACTTAATAATTTTTGTAACAAAGAAATTTCTGTTTTATTAGACACCAAGTATAAAACAATTGATAATAGTATAGTAAAAATTAAGAATATATTAAAAAAAGAGCTAAATAAGTTTGAACTCTTTTAATCGTGTGTTATAATTACAATGGTGAAGAATATGGAAAAGAAGGAAACTCTTAGGCAGTATTTAACTTATAATAGAGATGTTAATGAAATTAATGAAATATTTGTTAATTTAGATAGACAATTAAAGTATTTGCATCAAAGGGGATATTGCGTTAGTGATTTAAACTCTGATTCTATTGTTTTGGAAAAAAACAAAAATTCTTCTCCGGACGATCAAAATATATTTATGTTTTCATCTATAACAAGAACTAGCAACGGTGTAAGAGATTATTCTGATAATGTAGTCTCTCTTTCAAAAATTGCAATAGGGGCCTTTATGTCAGTAGAAAATGGTTTTTGTGATTATTCACAATTATCTACTGATTATATAAGAAAATATTTTGGGGAAATATCTATGTATTTGCCAAATAGTGAATATTTTTCCAGGGTTATTCAAGATGATGATATCTCATATTATAGTGACTATATACAAATGAGAACAGGAAATTCTAGGAATAATACAATTCAAAAGAGAAAAGCTACTGAATATGGGAAAATGTATGTTCCAGAGGAGGATGCTGCGTTCATTCAAATAGTCTTTTATCCTGTTGTTATAATATCAATCATCACTGTTATTGCGGTTCTTTCAAAGATGATAAACTAATATAATTAATAGGGTGGTATTATGAATAAAAAAATAGCCGTTATAGGCGGAGGAACTGGTTTATCTGCTTTACTAAACGGGTTTAAAAATTTTCCGGTTGACATAACAGCAATTATTACAGTGTCTGATGATGGTAGTTCGACTGGAAAACTAAGGAATGAATTTAATATTCCTGCTGTAGGCGATATTAGAAAAGTAATTTCTAATTTATCCGAAATTAATGATGAGATAAAAGAGTTAATAGAATATAGATTTAAAACTTCAAGTGATTTAGATGGCCATGCGTTAGGAAATTTGATTTTGGTTGCCATGCTTAATATAACTGGAAATTTAAAAGATAGTATTGCGGCATTAGCAAAATTATTTGATGTTAGACATACTGTTTTGCCATTGTCAGAAGATTATCTAACATTAATGGGTGAAACACTTGATGGTGATATTATTGTAGGGGAAGAAAATATTACTCGTGCAAATCAAAAATATAAAAGAATATTCTATAAGGATGAACCGCATGTATTACCGGAAGTTATTCAATCAATAATGGATGCAGATTTAGTAATAATGAGTATGGGTAGTTTATATACAAGCTTGTTACCTAATATCGTTTGTAAAGAGATTCAACAGGCGGTTAATGATACGGATGCAAAAATTATGTATGTTTGCAATGCTATGACTCAACCAGGAGAGACGGACGATTTTACTGTTAGTGATCATCTGAAGGTTTTAACGCAATATTTAGGAGATAATTCTGTTGATGTGGTAGTTGCATCAAATTCTGATATTGATAAAGAAACTATAGAAAAGTATAGAAGGAAAGAAGAAAAAGATCCTGTAGTAGTTGACAAAGAAGAAGTTGAAAAAATGGGTGTAGAGTTAATTGTTGATGACATATTAATGTTGGAGCAAGAACAAGGTTCAATAAGACACAACAGTCTAAAATTAGGATCAATTATTTTTTCGTATCTTATGAGGAATTAATATGTCTTTTACTGCAACGATAAAAAATGAATTATCTAAACTTGATATGACAAAGTCAGAAAATATAGCAGAATTATCGGCTTTTATTAGGAATAATGCTAAATATGTGGAAGATTTTATTGAGCTTAGTACTGAAAATGAAGATGTATCAAACAGAATTAATAAATTATTTAAAGATATATATGATGTGGATGCTAATATTGTAATTAAAAAGAATAATACATTTAATAGAAATAATATATATGTAATTAAAATTCAAGATAAAATACAGGAAATTTTAATAGATCTTTCGGTTATTGATGAATATGGACAATATTTAGAAATGCCTAAAGATTATATTGTTGATTCTATTGATGAGGTAAAAGCATATTTAAGAGGTGTTTTTCTATCCAAGGGAAGTGCTAATGATCCTAAAACTTCTAGGTATCATTTAGAAATATTGTTGGATGAAAAATATGAATCGGTATTTGTGCAAAGGTTGTTAAATCAGTTTTCGTTAAATAGCAAGATTTTGATGAGAGATAATAAATATATGGTTTATTTGAAGGATTCTGAAAAAATAAGTGACTTTCTAAAGCTTATTCAGGCGTCAAGAGCAGTATTATATTATGAAGATATTAGAATATTACGTGAACAAAAAAATATGACTAATAGATTAAATAATTGTGAACAAGCTAATATTGATAAGATTATTCTTACTTGCAACAACCAAATTAATGATATAAATCTTATCGATGAAGAACTAGGTATAGATTTTCTGGATGATAAGATAAAAGAAGCTTGTATTTATCGATTAAAATATCCAGAGACATCTCTTTTAGAATTAAGCGAGATAATTTCTCTTGAGACCGGCAGTACAATAACTAAGTCTGGATTGAATCATAGATTTAGAAAAATAAGAGAAATTGCTCAAAAAATAGAAGAATCAAAAAAAGGAAGTTAATCTTCCTTTTTTTGTTAAGTGTGTAAATCATTAAATAAAATAAAGGTGATTTATTGATATGAAAAAACGATTGTGTTATATTTGTGATATAGTACGAAGGAGTTGGTAGAAATGAGTTATGGTTTTAATCAAACTAACAATCATAGGTTGTTGGAGGAACGTTCAGATTCTAGTAAAATGCAATTGTTTGGTTTTATTGGAGCGCTTATTATGATAGTAGGTTGTTTTTTGAATTTTGCAACTTTTTCAATACAGTATGAAGGCGTTAATTTTTTTAGTATTCCAGCGAATTTTTTTATGAATGATGGTGAAATTCAGGATGGTATGTATGTTGTGGCGTTGGGGATTTCTATTATAATGTTTGTTTTTAAGAAAAAGCCAGTTAATGCTTTGATAGCTGCTATTGTTTCGCTTGGGATTGTATTAATAGATTGCAAAAGTTGTTATGAAAGAATTGCCGAATTTAGTGCTCAATATGGTGGTAATGGTGTAGATGTAGTAGTAGCGTTGGGACCTGCATTTTTTCTTTGCTTAATAGGTGCAATAATTGTTATAATATATTTTGTATTATGTTATATGGCTGCAGCAAAATTGAATAAACAATTAAATAGTAGTAATACTAATTTTAATCAAGGACAATCTAATAGTATATCAAATAACTATTCAAACAATAATGATCAACAAAACGGATATCCCACAAATTTTAATCAGAACAATCAACCAACTCAATATTATAATAATAACTTTTAATGTTGTGGATTGATACACGTTTAAAAGAATGTTGTTGTTCTTTTTCTAATAATAAAAACACTTTATATAAGTGTTTTTTTGTTTTTATATGTTTATAATATTTTATCAATTATTCCATATTCTAATGCTTGTTCTGAATCTAGGAAGTGATCTCGCTCTGTATCTTTTTCTATTTCTTTTAAATCTTTACCGGTATTTTTTGATAATATTTTATTTAATTTATCTTTTAACTTTAATATTCTTTCTGCAGCTATTTTGATTTCTGTAGCTTGACCTTGTATTCCTCCTAGCGGCTGATGAATCATAATTTCTGAGTTTGGCAGAGAATATCTTTTGCCTTTTTTTCCACAGGATAATAAAAATGCAGCCATTGAAGCAGCCATCCCTATACAAATAGTGGAAACATCGCTTTTTATAAAGTTCATAGTATCATAAATAGCCATTCCAGATGTGATTGAACCACCTGGTGAATTAATATATAAGCTAATATCGTTATGGTTTATCGAATCTAAATATAAAAGTTCAGCAACGATACTGTTTGCTAAAGTGTCATCTATTTCTCCACTTAATATTATTATTCTATCCTTTAGTAATCTAGAAAATATATCATAGCTTCTTTCGTGTGAACCCTCTTTATCTACAATCATCGGTACTAATCTCATAATAATCACCTATATCTATAATAGTTTTAATTTTTATAAAATATACTTATTTTTACTATTAAAAAAAAAAAAATATATATTTAATGTGTTTATATGGTAAAATCTATATAGAGTATTG